>NZ_CAXUDY010000110.1:0-500 GCF_964250025.1 Alistipes sp. DJF_B185 | reverse complement strand
CCCTCGTCCCTCGGACGCACGCAGATAGGTTGAAGAACGCCCGACTGTTTGATGCTCTCGGCAAGTTCCAGCAGCGTATCCTCGCGGAAATTCTTGCGGGGATTGTAGGTCGAATTGACGATTTTGTTCAGATCCAGCAGCCGGACATCCGTCTCGGGATGGGCTGCCGGTTGTTCGGCAGGACTGGTTTCTGCGACAGGATTCACAGCTCCGATATCCGTTGCCTGCGGTTCGGCGGGTTTCATGTCGGGACTCCCGGCTGCAACCGGGTCTTGCGCTTGCGCCGCAACGGCCTCGGAAACGGCCGGCGTCCGAACTGCGGTCTTACCGCTCTGCTTCGATTTCGAATTTGCTTTCGCAGTCTGCATAACATGTAACAGTTTTTACCGTGTGTCTCACGTGTTTTCTGCTCGCACGAATTTTATTGTTTTTATCGCGCAAGCAATGAATAATATGTTATGAGGCTTTATATCCCGAACGGATCGGTTGCCTCGGGAAGA
>NZ_CAXUDY010000109.1:0-504 GCF_964250025.1 Alistipes sp. DJF_B185 | reverse complement strand
AAGCCGCCGCGGAGCGCGACCGTTTGCAGCTTCGGATCTATGCCGAGGCCATTACTGCCTTTATGAAAAGGCAGTCCACAGCGCTTCCGGGCAATGTGTCCCTGCGCGACTATGCCGAGGTGCTGGTCGATATCGCCTATGAAGCTGGGCGCAGGAAATTCCGGCCCTCGGACAACTCCCGCGATACGGCCGCGACGCTCATTGCCTGGGGCGACGAGTTCTCCCGGCAGCATGAGGATACGGATTGGACGGAGAAGGAGTTCCTCGACGAGATTTACAGGTTCACCGCTGAGAAGCTGCAAAGCGTTCCGAACAAGGACGATCCGAATGCGGAGTTCGACATCGCCTTTCTGAACCGTACGGCACTCGAAAGACACGGATACGATACTGCGACGATTACGGACGGCGATCTGCAGGAGTTGGCCGGACGGATGGGTGATTATTATTGCGAGAGCAGCAAGTTCAGCGAAGATCTGCGTACGGCCTGCGGCGATTTCGGATTGA
>NZ_CAXUDY010000108.1:0-530 GCF_964250025.1 Alistipes sp. DJF_B185 | reverse complement strand
GAATGGAGTCCTTGAAATAGGTGTTATGGTTTACCTCACGGGTAATCCAGTCTTTCTCCTCACGGGTGAGCGTTCCCCCGTCATTGAGCCGTTTGCGTAATATGTACGCTTTTGAGCCTGCAAGGCTTTCGAGTGCGGGAACGTCCCACGACACGAATTTATATGCTATTTGGTTCATTCTATTTTGTTTTTGCGGGCGGCTTTCGCCGCCCCGATTTTTATGCTGTCATTCGTTTCCGTATAAGGGACATGTTCCCCTTCATCAGTTTCAGTATTTGCCCGTGGTATGGGGTATTCTTGTTACACACGCCACGGCTCTGCACGACCTCCATGCGTTTTAGGGACACCTCTATCGTTTCGATACGTTTGCCGTCGATTGTGGCCGAGAGTATGAGCGAGTCGGCTTTCAGATAGTATTCGTTGGTAAACACGCAATGGTGCATGGCCTCGCCCTCCTGCCGTATGGCTTCAACGCTGTCCAATACCTTGATGCAGATTTCCCCGTCGGAAAACTCCACTCCGAAAAACCG
>NZ_CAXUDY010000107.1:0-535 GCF_964250025.1 Alistipes sp. DJF_B185 | reverse complement strand
TTGTTCGAGGGCTGGAACAAAGGATGGGAGAACTGGGGCGGAAACCAGCAGTTCGACTACCTCGAACCCTATGCGGATTTCGATCTGGAGCGAATAGCCGCCTATGCCCGTGAAAAGGGCGTGCAACTGTGGATGCACAATGAAACGGGAGGAAATATTCTGAGTACGAAGCCGTCATGGAAGCAGCGATGAGGAGGTATGCCGAACTGGGGGTTCACACGCTCAAAACGGGATATGCAGGGGGATTCAAAGGCGGTTACCTCCATCATTCGCAGTATGGAGTGCAGCACTATCAGCGGGTCGTGGAAACGGCGGCGAAATACCGGATCATGCTCGACGTACACAAGCCGATAAAGGAGACGGGGATACGACGCACGTGGCCCAACATGATGACACGCGAAGGGGCGCGGGGCATGGAATGGAACGCATGGTCGGAAGGGAATTCGGCAGAGTATCTCACGACGCTGCCCTTCGTGAGGATGCTGAGCGGACCGATGGACTACACTCCGGGAATCTTCGACATCGACTATTCCAC
>NZ_CAXUDY010000106.1:0-538 GCF_964250025.1 Alistipes sp. DJF_B185 | reverse complement strand
GCTGATGTTCCACCTCGGATTTATACATTGGGCATGATGAAACGGCAGGAGAATAAGCAACGGTTTTATCTCTGGGATTACCTCTGGTGGGTCGGAGAGCGGTTGCACGAATACCACCTTCGCATCACAGGAGAGAGTATGCTGTTTATGTATTTCAATTTTTTGTTGTATGTTCCGGTCATGTCGTTGCTTGCGTTTGCGAGGGTTTACCATACGTTTCAGCAATGTATGTGGGGTGTCTATTTAGTCCTTGCACTGGTGTATGTGATATGGGGTGAAAAGCTTTACGGAGTCCGCAGGCGCAAAGCCGTCATGAGCCACTATGCTGATAGAAGATTCAAGCCTGCAACAGGTTTTCTCCTTTTCTTCCTGCCAGTAATGTTTTTTGTGGCTATGATTATCACAATCGTTTCATTGATGAAATAAATAACGGCATGAAGAATAACGGCAGACAACGGTTCTATCTCTGGGACTACCTCTGGTGGATGGGGGAGAAATGGAAGCAGGCAAGACGAACAGGCAGGGTCGATGGCGAAAT
>NZ_CAXUDY010000105.1:0-540 GCF_964250025.1 Alistipes sp. DJF_B185 | reverse complement strand
TGTTTATCTTTGTCGGACAAAAACTTACAAAAATGACCAAAGCAGATATCGTAAAGCAACTCGCCCAGGAAACGGGCGTCGAAGCCGTGACCGTTTTAGCCGTCGTGGAAGGTTTCATGGAAGAGGTGCGAGCCGCACAGATCCGCAAGGAAAACGTTTTCCTCCGCGGTTTTGGTACGTTCCTGATTAAGCATCGCAAAGAAAAGACGGCGCGTAACATTACGAAGAATACGACGATCAAAATTCCGGCACACGACATTCCTGCATTTAAGCCTTCTCCCGCCTTCCAGCGGCTTTTGGAAAAGAAATGATTGCCACAACGCCCCGATTCGGATGTTCGAATCGGGGCGTTGCCGTTTTATCGCTGCCGGTGACCCGTCAGGCATTCAGGCGTGCATGGTCTGCGAGGAACTTCTCCAGCCCGCTGTCCGTCAGCGGATGTCTGAGCAGCCCTTCGATTGCCGCAAGGGGGCATGTCGCCACATCGGCACCCGCATCGAGACACTGGATAATATGCTGCGTATGACGGATCGAAGCGGC
>NZ_CAXUDY010000104.1:0-548 GCF_964250025.1 Alistipes sp. DJF_B185 | reverse complement strand
ATCCGCACCCAGATCGGCAAGCACTATCAGGATATCTGCGACCGGGAGTCATACGTTACGGCCGAAAAGGTCAAGAATGCCTATCTCGGCTTCGGAGAGAAATACCGGCTGCTTCTCGAAGCGTTCGAGAAATTCACCGGCGACCTCAAGAAACGTGTCGGCATCGACCGCTGCCACGGTACATGGAACCGCTACTATAAATCCATCGACCATCTGCGGACTTTCATGCGTAAGGAGTATAACGTGAGCGATATGCCGTTGGCGGAGTTGGAACAGTCGTTCATCGAGCAATACCACGTCTACCTTAAATCCGATCTGGGGCTCAAGCCTACGACCGTCAGCGGTTATCTCAAATGCCTGAAATACGTTGTCAAAATCGCGTTCAACAACGGCTGGATGCCTCGCAACCCCTTTTCCCTCTATCAATATACGGCTCCGAATCCGGAACGTAGTTTTTTAACGGAAGATGAACTCCGGCGTATGATGACTACCGAGCTGCGGTATAAGCGTCAGGACTATAACCGCGATATGTTCCTGTTCTCCTGCTT
>NZ_CAXUDY010000103.1:0-563 GCF_964250025.1 Alistipes sp. DJF_B185 | reverse complement strand
TGAGCGTTGTTGTCACACTTCCTGCAAGAGTGTTTGCAGCTCCTCCTGCGTGGGAAGATAGGTCATGTACTGGGCGGCGAAGACCTGCTTTTCATCTTCGGGCAGCGTATAACGGACGACCGCGTCGTTTTTCTCCGCGCAGAGGACGATACCCACCGGAGGGTTATCCCCGGGATTCATCAACTCACGGGTGTAGTAATTGACATACATCTGCATCTGCCCCAAATCCTGATGGGTCAGCTCCCCGGATTTAAGGTCTATTAAAACGAAACAGCGGGCCAGGTAATTGTAAAAGACCAGGTCGATGTAGAAATGCTTGTCGTCGAAGGAGATACGCTTCTGTCGCGCGACGAAGGCGAAGCCTTTCCCGAGTTCGAGCATCAAGCGCTGCAAGCGGCTGATGAGCAGTTGCTCCAGATCGGTTTCCAGAAAATGCTCTCCCTGGGGGATACCGAGAAACTCCAGGATATACGGGTCGCGGATGATCTCTTTGGGTTCGACACGCCCGGGTTCGGTACGGGAAATCTCCTCTTTCACGGCTTTCTTGTCTCGGCTGGCCAGCA
>NZ_CAXUDY010000102.1:0-581 GCF_964250025.1 Alistipes sp. DJF_B185 | reverse complement strand
TTTGCCCGTATCATTTCCTCGATAACCGTGCTTTGATTCTTCAAAACACAATTCTGTACTATTCGTTGCGCATTCATTGGATTTCCAGTTTTGAGGTTAGTTGCAACAGCCAACGGTTTACGAAACATGCTAAATTGTGTTGGTCTATTTCGTTGCGAGGTATTAATCCCTCTACCGTCGGTGTGGCACAACATTTCTCGATTTCAAAAAAATCGTTGATGTAGTGGTAAGGGATAAACTGCCGTTTAATGGTGTCGAAAGCAAAAATCACTTCGGGGTCACGGAAAAGAACGCCATTTATTTCGATGTGCTGTGTCAGCGAAATAAGGTTGTACTTTCCGATGCAGTCAGTCAGTTTCACATGGATTGTCTGGCTTGCATTTTTGATTTTCAGTTTTTTAGCCCGCACGGCTAACAAGGCTTGCAGAATTTCTGTCGCCCTTTCATTTAATGTTTTCATGGTCTGTAAAGTTTAGAGGTATTCCCCATTACTTGTAAAAAGACAACTCCATTCATAACCAACTAAACAGGGCGGCATATCTCCATGTAAGAATAGCTTTCCGATTCTATATAATTCCGAT
>NZ_CAXUDY010000101.1:0-583 GCF_964250025.1 Alistipes sp. DJF_B185 | reverse complement strand
TTCAGCAGCAACTTCCAGACGGCCCTCAACCCGCAAATAACCAAATCATACGCGACCGGCGACATGGAATACATGCATGGCCTGATTTTCCGGAGCGCCAAATTTTCATTTTTCCTGCTGCTGCTGTTATCGCTTCCCGTCCTTATCGAGACAAAAGCGATACTGACGCTCTGGCTGAAAATCGTCCCGGACCACACAGTCGTATTCCTGCGGATCATGTTATGCACGACATGGGTGTATGCCGTCTCCAATCCGTTGATTACAGCCGCTTCCGCCACCGGCAAGATCAAACTATACCAAAGTGTCGTCGGAGGGTTGCTGCTGCTGATCCTACCGATTTCCTATCTCTGTTTGCGGTTCGGGCTCCCTGCATACAGCGTCTTTATCGTACATTTTGTCATGGAGATTACAGCCCAATTCGCCCGGCTGCTGATGCTGCGGCGAATGATTCGGTTGTCATTGCGGGAATACTTTGCCAAAGTGATCTGGAGTATATCCAAAGTTACGGCAATTGCGCTTGCAGTACCTCTGGCCGTGGCATACTGGCAGCCGGGAGAAGGAATATGGAACCTTCTGACGATCT
>NZ_CAXUDY010000100.1:0-602 GCF_964250025.1 Alistipes sp. DJF_B185 | reverse complement strand
CGAATCAAGAAGTTTAACCCGGTGCGGGGCCTATCCATCCCCGCGCCACAATTCAAACATTATCGAGTTATGAGAAAGAACAAGATTCTTCTTCCGGCGGCATTTCTCTTTGCCGCCATCTCCTCCGCTTTCGCGCAGGGCAACGGCATCGCCGGCATTACGGAGGCTACCAACATGGTAACCAGCTACTTCGACCCCGGCACGAAACTCGTGTACGCTGTGGGGGCTGTGGTCGGCCTTATCGGGGGCATCAAGGTCTATAACAAGTTTTCGAGCGGCGACCCCGACACGTCGAAGACCGCCGCGAGCTGGTTCGGCGCGTGTATTTTCCTGATTGTCGCCGCGACGATCCTACGCTCTTTCTTCTTGTAGTCCAACCTGTCATGCAAATAATTATGGAATATGGAATCAACAAGGGAATCGGCAAGAGCGTGGAGTTCCGGGGCCTGAAGGCGCAGTACCTCTTCATCTTCGCGGGCGGCCTGCTGGCCGTCTTCGTGGTGTTCGTCATCCTCTACATGGCAGGGGTCGATCAGTGGGTATGTATCGCTTTCGGCGTTGCGGCGGCTTCGGTGCTGGTCTGGCTTACCTTCCGCCTGAAC
>NZ_CAXUDY010000099.1:0-609 GCF_964250025.1 Alistipes sp. DJF_B185 | reverse complement strand
ATGCCTAACAAGTATTATTTGGTGGAGTCCGGAGCCTTGGAGCACCTGCTCCGCACGCATTTCCTGCTGACACAATCCCTATTGCTCTTCGAACACCTGTTGAGCCACAGCGACCGCCCGATGTTCCTCTCGGCCCGCAAGGTCTGCGAGGTGCTGGGTCTGGACCGTCACCAGCTCGAACAATGCCGTAAAAAGCGGATGATCCGCGCCCGTGCCGTCAACGGACAGATGATGTACGATACCTACGAGTTGCTTGCGCTTACTGAACTTTTCTACCGCCGGAAGCTGCGGAAGACCCTCTCCCGGATACCGCAGTTCACGGTGCGCTAACCGAAAGGGACTGACTGCATCCGCAGCAGTCTCTTTTTGTTTTGAGACAGCACGAATAATAATTAAAAATCCCTTTGTGAACGCCGGCCTCGGGGCAAGATAGCGCCGGACACGTTCCGGCGTCAAATTTTTGCGGCACGATCTCCACCCTTCGGGTCGTATCGCCCCTCAAAAATTTGCCTTGTCCGTGCCGTCGCTGAATATCCCGCCCCGAAGCCGGCTTCTCTCTTTCATAGCGGGGATCTGCCGGCCTTATGTCAAACTAAAATCCATTTCGAA
>NZ_CAXUDY010000098.1:0-619 GCF_964250025.1 Alistipes sp. DJF_B185 | reverse complement strand
AAGGGTACATCGACAGGCTGGCATATATCGCAGGAAACGAGGAGAATATATGTCTGCCCGAGCCGAAAGACGAAAAACGGGCGGAACGCACTGAAACGAGCGTGCAAGGCGGGTTTATCATCGTGGACTATTCCGAGAAGGCGATAGCCGTATTCGGGGACACCAAGCCCGTCAAGGACGCCCTTCACGCACTCGGGGGACGCTTCAACGCACGGCTGACGCATGACGGGCAGAAGAGAGCGGGATGGATTTTCCAAAAGACCAAAGAGGACGAGGTGCGGCGGCTTCTCGGAAAGGACGAATAAATGTTGAACACGGGGCGGCTCGCCGCCCCACAATACCAAAAAATCATGGCACAAGGAACAGATTATTTCAAACTGACGATACAGAACTATCTCGACGCACGGGCACGGGAGGACGAACTTTTCGCACCCCGATACGCCAACCCGAAAAAGAACATTGACGATTGCTGCACTTTCATCATCAACCAAGTACGGCAGAGCGGTTGCAACGGGTTTGCCGACGAGGAAATATACTCTATGGCACTCCACTATTACGACGAGGAGGACATCGACATCGGCAAACCCGTCAGTTGCAAGGTAGTGGTCAATCACACCGT
>NZ_CAXUDY010000097.1:0-635 GCF_964250025.1 Alistipes sp. DJF_B185 | reverse complement strand
TACGGCGGTGTCACCAACCAAGAGATAGCCGACTATCTGAAAACGCACGACCGCTGAAAAATCATGGCCACCTATGATGCAATTCCGCGTGTCGCAGAGGTTGCAGGAGCGGAGATATACGCCAAAGCCCTGCTGTTGGTAGACGAATATCACCGCCTGCTGTTCGACTATTCATTCCGACACCGAGCCGTTATGGGATTACTTGCCGAAATGCCCAAATTCAGCCGTGTGACTTATATGTCCGCGACACCCATCGAGCGGGAATTTCTGCTGGATGAATTGCAGACCTTGCCGACAACGCGGATTATCTGACCCAGCGAACCGCCGATGCAGGTGCGGTTGTGGCATGAAAACAGCCCGTTGGCATCGGTCGTAAATCTTTGCCGCAATGCCGTAACGCACAATATTCCCTGCAATCTGCATTTCTTTGTAAACAGCGTCGATTTTATCGGGCGGGTGTTGCATCATGCCCGACTGTCGCCCGACGAGGTGAAAATCGTCTGTTCGACAAGCGGGACATCCGAGCAGATAAACCGCGAGAAATTAGGCGATACTTATACAATCGGAATTCCCGACAAAGCGGTGCGCAAAATCAATTTCTACACCTCGACGGCTTTCGAGGGGTGCGACATTTA
>NZ_CAXUDY010000096.1:0-650 GCF_964250025.1 Alistipes sp. DJF_B185 | reverse complement strand
AATCCGATAATGGAACGACTCGATGAGATTTTGGAAATCGTCCGTGAGATCCG
Source organism: Alistipes sp. DJF_B185 (assembly GCF_964250025.1). Taxonomy (NCBI): domain Bacteria; kingdom Pseudomonadati; phylum Bacteroidota; class Bacteroidia; order Bacteroidales; family Rikenellaceae; genus Alistipes; species Alistipes sp. DJF_B185. Next base: position 597 of record NZ_CAXUDY010000096.1, on the reverse strand, counting down.
CGAGGATATCGCCTATATGAAACGCCACCGTAATATGCTTTGCGGGATGCCTATTCTGGAAGTCGACGAAGTATGCGACCTTTTGAAGATGAGCGATCGTCAACTGCGCCGTTATCGCACTTCGGGTCAGCTTGTCGGTTTCCATTTCGGTCGTCGTCTAATGTTTTCGACGGCTGAAATCAACCGCTTCATAGAGCGTGTTGAAATGGAACATAAGCAGAAAAAGTCTTTGAGAAAAGCTATCCATAATCTTTAACACATAATACTATGTCTGAAACAACAGAAAGATCTTATTATCTGGTGGAGTCCATGTATTTCGAGAAACTGCTCCGCACGCATTTCATGCTGACACAATCCACGCTGCTCTTCGAACACCTGTTGAGCCACAGTGACCGCCCGATGTTCCTCTCGGCCCGCAAGGTCTGCGAGGTGCTGGGTATGGATTGCCACCAACTCGAACAATGCCGTAAAAAGCGGATGATCCGCGCCCGTGCCGTCAACGGACAGATGCTGTACGATGCCTACGAGTTGCTTGCGCTTACTGAACTTTTCTACCGCCGGAAGCTGCGGAAGACCCTCTCCCGGATACCGCAGTTC
>NZ_CAXUDY010000095.1:0-656 GCF_964250025.1 Alistipes sp. DJF_B185 | reverse complement strand
GGTATGGGGGACGACTGCCGCCTGCTGTTACAGACTTTCGACGAATACCTCGCAGGCTTTCTCAAACGTGTGGGCAAAGACCGCGCCTATTCGAGCTATGACAATTACCGCAAACGCCGTAACCGCCTTGCCTCTTTCCTCGAATACGAATACCACGTCAAGGATATTGCGTTCAAAGAGCTGAAGCGGGAGTTCGTGGAAAAGTTCGTCGTCTACCTCTCCACGGTAAAGGGTCTTGCTTCCGGGACGATCCATTCTACACTCAAGAAGCTGAAGCTGATGACCTACACGGCGTATAAGAACGGCTGGATTGCCGTCGATCCTTTCGCCGGGTTCTATGTCAAAGCGGAATACGCTGAACGACGTTATCTATCCGCTTCGGAATTGCAGGCCGTCATGGATGTCAGGCTCCCCAACTACCGGACGGGCATCAACCGTGACGCCTTCGTCTTCTGCGCCTTTACGGGTTTGAGCCATGCAGACGTTTCAAAACTCACTTACGCGGACATCCATACGGACGACAACGGAGAGCGGTGGATTATCGACAGGCGTCAGAAGACAGGCACGCAGTTCCGTGTTAAACTCCTTCCCGTTGCCGAAATGCTTTACGAGCGTTATAAGGATATGCATCTCTCAGGCGACCGGGTCTTTCCGCT
>NZ_CAXUDY010000094.1:0-661 GCF_964250025.1 Alistipes sp. DJF_B185 | reverse complement strand
CAGTTGTTTTTCCGGGGGCGGCTCGCGTCATATGTCGTCGACAATCTGAAAGGCCCGAAGAAAAAACACACCGGGCACGATGCTGCCCCTCACACACCGAAGGCCGGCTCTTTAGCCCGTCAGACCCCGGAAATTCTGGTCTCGAAATCCTATCGGTGCGGACTGGAGCGGACTGGAGCGGACATCGGCACCGCCCCGGCAGGCGGAGATGCTATATTTGCCCCGGCTTCGGAAGAGAAGTCCGCGATGCAGGGGTGGAACACCCTTGTCGTGCAGCCCCCGATCGGCGAAGACGGCGAACTTGCGGAGCCCGAAGCGCCCGCCGGCGCCCGATTCCCGCTTCCGGCTCTCCCCGCCAGAGCAGAACTCCGTGACGCGGAGGTTCATGCGATGCTCGGAGAGCTGGACTTCGGAGAGAGCGCCGTCATGGGCGATGCCACGGCCGAGGAACGGCAGGCCATCGCCAACTTCGACATCCGGGCCTATGCTTAATTAAAAACGACCTACGACATGAAATGGAATAACGAATACGGCTGACGCCTTTTCCGCAGCAGGAAATACGATGTATCCGGTCGCAGAATGCTCCCAAAGCAGGCTGCGGCCTTTTTCACACCCTTAACCAAACTACTTGAACGATGAAAAAAAGAGCAATTTTCATGAT
>NZ_CAXUDY010000093.1:0-665 GCF_964250025.1 Alistipes sp. DJF_B185 | reverse complement strand
TAAATCAGAATTTAGAAGCGATGGCAAAACAACTTTATGATTATTGGTTTGTGCAGTTCGACTTCCCGAATGAGGAAGGGAAACCGTATAAATCCAGTGGTGGAAAGATGATTTGGAATGAGAAGCTGAAAAGGGAAATACCGAATGGATGGAATAATTGTACATTACAAGAATTTTTAACCATTAAAAATGGACGAGATCACAAACATTTAGCTACTGGTTCACATCCTGTTTATGGAAGCGGAGGAGAAATGCGTAGGGTGAATGAATACCTTTTTTCAGGAGAGTCTGTCTTAATGCCAAGAAAAGGAACGTTGAATAATATCATGTATGTTAATGAATCCTTTTGGACCGTTGATACAATGTTTTATTCTGAGATGAAAATTGTGCATTCTGCTAAATATGTATTCTTTGCTATTAAAGATATTGATTTTACGAAATGGAATTCTGGAACTGGCTTGCCAAGTATGACGGCTTCAACTCTTTACAATATATCAATGATAAAACCAAGTGATGATTTACTCAAAAGATTTAATGATGTATTAATTCCTGTGTTTTACAAAATAAAGCAAACCAAAGATGAATGTGAAAAGTTGATCAGACAACGTGATGAGTTACTGCCTCTTCTGATGAACGGTCAAGTATCGGTAAATTCTGATTTATCG
>NZ_CAXUDY010000092.1:0-680 GCF_964250025.1 Alistipes sp. DJF_B185 | reverse complement strand
TTGAAAACAATATAAGGCTGGTTGCCGTAACCCATACGTTCCATGTATTCCTGCGCGATGTCCCGGAGCTGATCGTCTGTCAGTTTGTCTTCGGGCGAGGGGTTCAGCGAGGCGTGGAAGACCGTGTTCGTAGTCCGGCGGTTGGCTTCGAGGTACGGCCAAAAGCAATCCATGCAGGCGTCGACATCCATTCGCCCGTGCTTGTCGAACGGTTCCAACATCTTCTGCCAGAAAAGAACCTCGGCTTCATCCTTATCCACTTTCTCCTTGTTGTAATACAACGCTCCGCCGGGCGAGGAACCCGATCTTATATTCGCAACCATTCCTTAGTCTGTTTTGCGAGGTTGAGAATCTCGATACTGAGGGCTTTCAGCTCTCTCGTTCGCTGTTCCAATGCAGCGATCTGATGCGGGATTGCGACGTTGGAAAAGTGGGCGTTGATAGCCTTTACAATCTGATTATAGTTGTTCCCGAGCTTTTGAAATTGGTAATAAAAGTCGTTCAGCCGTGCGACGAACTGCACTTTGGAAGGGTCGCGTCTGACGACAACGAACTCCTCGGCGAAGATTCGTTTGACGATAAAACGGCTGCGGTTATGCTCCGATCCTGCCTTACAAAGCATCTGCTTAAAGCGGATATTCTCTTCCGTGGTGAGTTTGAAATTATACCTGTGGACTCTG
>NZ_CAXUDY010000091.1:0-684 GCF_964250025.1 Alistipes sp. DJF_B185 | reverse complement strand
TACGTATCGTATTCCTTTTGATATTCCTCCTTGTAATGGGTTCCGCCGTCGGGATCGTCGGGGTCATCGGCTTCGACAAATGTTTCGAAAGGTGTATCGTGCGTACTCAGCAGTCGTCCGACGGCCAGATCGCAGGCAATTTCCATAATCGATGCGTTGATCGCGTCCTTATGGTTACGGTAATATTCGTTTAAATTCATGTTTTAGTTGATTATAATGTTCTTGGTTTGAGTTATTCCGGTCGATATCGGAAGGTTGTCCGTGATACGGGTTCCGTCTGCGGCTGAGTAAATCATAACCGTAGGATCTCCGTTATTGTTTTCTATGTCCAGTGGATATTCCGTTCCGGGAATTTGATAAGCAGCATCTTCCTGATAGGTCGGATCGTTTGACAGTTCGTCGAGTTGACCGTCTGCACACAGTTCCTTGATCTTCTGGACTGCCGTTTCGAGATTCTCGGCTTCAATACTGAAATACCGGCAATCTATGACAGTAATTTTTTGATTCCGATAAAATTCATAGCGTTTCATTACACGATTATTTGAGGTTAATACTTCGATACTTCCAGTCCTTTTTTCGTCATACTCATCGAGAAACCCGCCTCATAGAGCTGTTTCAGTACCGAAGCGTTGCTCTCATGGATAAGAAGCGGATAGACTTGGGAGTAGTTGTCGGCGATCGGTG
>NZ_CAXUDY010000090.1:0-686 GCF_964250025.1 Alistipes sp. DJF_B185 | reverse complement strand
TTTTAGCATTGTCACATTTGCCGTTATGTCGCTCGTCAGCAGGATTTACAAATGGCGAGGCAAAGCAGTGATGTCTCACTATGCCAAGTGCAGGTTTAACGAACTCCTTGCGGTTCTGTTATTTTTCCTTGCGATGGCCATTATCTGCTTTATGATGTATCTTCTTGACAAAAAGTGATACATACTTTGATACGGACTCCGGGCCGTTATATCGAATGGTCTAACTCGATGTACCAGTTTCCCTTGATGGGCTTGTAAAGCGTGGTGTCGTTGTACGTCCTGCGGTAGATCTCGTTCAGGTCGCCATGTTCGGTGATACGGATATTCCGACGGCTTCTCAATCCGGGATCGTAAACGAAACTCTTGGACGTTCCGGCATCCACGATGCCGTGGGAGTAGTACGGCATAACGAGGCTCACATATACCGAATCTGCCGTTCCCCATTCCCTGCGATCAACAAGGATAAAACCGCATCCAATCTCTGATAACAGGGAGTCGAGTAGGATTCGCTCCGGCTTCAACAGTCCATATACCGGGATGTCTTGTTCATCATTCGTTTCATGGGATGTATCGCTTTGCTCCATTGAATCAAGTATAATAACCTCTTCCGGAGAAAGCGGCGGGTAGTGAAAACTACCTTCTGAACTCTCTGCCATGATTTCGTACACCTTACGGAACGCCACCTC
>NZ_CAXUDY010000089.1:0-693 GCF_964250025.1 Alistipes sp. DJF_B185 | reverse complement strand
TTCATCCGCGAGCGTTACCGCCCGGCCACGGGCGAGGGGGACATGAGTTTCCTCTCCCGCAGTTACGAGCGGCATTTCAACGAGCGTCCGTTCCTGACCCACGCCTGCTTCCTCTACCTGACGAAAACGACGAGGGAGCGTATGCACATGCGTTCAGACTTCTCGACCCTCTGCCGGGGCAACATCATTCCCAAAGAGGTAAACCGGGAATCGGCGACAAAATTCCTGGAGGCGGCGGAACAGTTCGAGCGTATTCTGAACGATTCGGGTTTCTTGGCCCTTGTCCGCCTCACGGGGGACGAGATCACGGGTACGGCGGATTGTCCGGGCCTGCTGGAGCGGTACTTTTCCCTCTCGCTCTCGGAGACGACTTCTCTTCAGGACATCGAGCTGGGGGCCGAGGTTCTGCGCGTGGGCAACAAACGGGTGTGCCTGCACACGCTCTCGGACACGGAAGACCTGCCGGGGCGCGTGGGTACGGACACCCGTTACGAGCGTCTTTCCACCGACCGTTCGGACTGCCTGCTCTCGTTCGCGGCCCCCGTGGGGCTTCTGCTTTCCTGCGACCACCTTTACAACCAGTACGTGTTCCTGGAAGACAGCGACGAAAACCTGCGTATGTTCGAGAAACGTGCGCGTAACATGCAGTCCCTTTCCCGCTACTCCCGCGGGAACCAGATAAACAAGGAGTGG
>NZ_CAXUDY010000088.1:0-700 GCF_964250025.1 Alistipes sp. DJF_B185 | reverse complement strand
ATTTCATAGTCGGGATCGCTCCGGAAGACACGCTGCCCGGGGTGAAAGACCTGCACGCGCGGCAGCTTCTCCCCGTCAAGGGTCTCCGGAAGAGCGATTACTTCCCGGATTGCAAGCCGGGGATGTTTGTCGAAATGCCAGTCTACCTCGGATTCTTCGCCGAGAGTCGTTTGAATCGCACTCAGAACCGTTCCGCATTGTTCGGAAACAAGACGTGCGGCCTCCTTGCCGGAAGCCGCACGCAGGGTAAAACAGCCGTTGAAGGTATAGCTGACCTTCAGTTTGAATTTTCGTCGCATAGTGTTTAAGAGTTATCGTTGTTGTTTTCAGACCATTCGTCGACTGTCGTCGCGTCATAGATGCCGTACCGGCGTATTTCAGCGTACGCCTGTCCTTCCCGGAGCAGGGGCTGCCGGGAGACGAACGTTCCGGAGAAGTTTGCCAAAGCCAGCGGAACGAGCCACTGGAAATCGCTGCCCCGACCGCCCATGACCTCGCACGAATGAAAATCGGCGGGAAGGGTTTCGGAATCGAGGCGACACATAGTGAAAAGAGCAGAGATGCCGTTGATCTCGGCCTCGCGGAAATCCCTGATATCCGCGAAAGGAATGGATGATTCGTATGCCATGATATGGAAATGACGCCGCCCGCTCGTTGCGGAGCAGGCGGCAGGTTATTAAAGAAAGATTCGGTGCCACGC
>NZ_CAXUDY010000087.1:0-744 GCF_964250025.1 Alistipes sp. DJF_B185 | reverse complement strand
TTTACATACATACTTGTATGTATAACGACACGAATATCTCCTTCGAGGTGGATTCACGGCGGTTTATCGTAGCGGATCGCAAACTCGCCAAGCGCACGGCACAACAACAGACGCCGCTCGAAATCCTGCGCGTATGCAACGATCCGGCCGTCGTGAGGGGACGCCAGCGGCAAAGGACGGTATTCGCGTTGCCCAAGCTCACGATCCCCGACGACAAGGTGCTTTTGCTGGAAATCATCGAGAAAAACGGGGCCCGGCATCAGACGGTGGAGATAGCGGCCAAAGAGTTGTTAGAAGCAAAACTGCTGTAAGGAGATGAAGCGGCTGAATCCAGCCCTGTTTTCATCCGTTAAGATGGACTGGGCGACCCCGCAGGCATTCTTCGACGCCCTCGACGCAGAATTCCATTTCACCCTCGATCCGTGTGCCTCGCCCGGAAACGCCAAGTGCGGGAAGTTCTACACCATAGCGGACAACGGGCTGGAGCAGGACTGGGCCGGAGAAACGGTTTTCTGCAATCCGCCTTACGGAAGGGCGATTTACGACTGGGTGTTCAAATGCTGGCGCGAGTCCCGCAAGCCCGGAACGACGGTCGTGCTGCTCATTCCCGTACGAACCGACACCCGTTATTTCCACGAGTTCATCTACCGCAAGGCCCGTGAAATCCGGTTTATACGCGGGCGTCTGCGCTTCGGGGACGGCACGGCTCCGGCGCCGTTTCCCAGCATGGTCGTCATATTCTAA
>NZ_CAXUDY010000086.1:0-746 GCF_964250025.1 Alistipes sp. DJF_B185 | reverse complement strand
GTGAGCCGTAGGCTAAGAACCCGGTGCCTTGCCGTATTTCTACGGTAGGTTTCCAAGAACTCGCCTCCGAACCGTGCTTGCACCTCTCGGCGCACACGGCTCTCCACTAACATATTCAGTCTATTATCCCGTGATGTATCTTGTTGTGACAGGGAATACATACAGCTAACGTCTTTCTCTGACGTCCAATCATTTGGATTTTCCATGGCTCTTTGCCTTTTAAGTCTTTGAGTCTTTTGACGTGGTGTATTTCAATGTTTTCCGTTGCGCCACACAATTCACACTTACCCGCTTTTAACCTTTGTATAAGGCTTGATACAGTGGTATTGAAAATCGTGTTGGCTACATAATCACAACTCGCGTCCATCGCGGTTGTTTTACGCTTAAAGCTCCCGTTGAAGAATACCCGCATCTTCTTTCCTCCTTTCTTGTCCTCATAGAAAACCGCAAAATCTTTGTGATGTCGATACTTTGCGATAATCTTTCGGGCTGTCGTACTGTACTTTCGTGCAAAAGTCTTATACAGACTGTATTGCATGATGTACTTGAAAGAATTCAGGTGTGAACTGTTATTTGCGATAGAAAAATAGTTTGCAAAACCTCGGATTTCTCTGTTATAGGCATCCAGTATTTCGAGGTCGTCCAGATGTAGCAACTTTGTCCGGCTTGTGGGTTTCCATTTCGCTTTACCCTCGAATTGATGAATTTCCATCGCCTCGTAGTAGAGAAGTTTATCCCGCATTGTG
>NZ_CAXUDY010000085.1:0-747 GCF_964250025.1 Alistipes sp. DJF_B185 | reverse complement strand
TTGCACCGGAACATTTAAACTCAATATACGGATTCAGGCATCCGGCTCTTTGAGTACCTTCAGGAACTCCTCTGTAGTGAGGGCTTGGCCGCCCTGTGCTGCAATTCTTTTTTTGAACCTATCGTCATTTGTGATCACGGTCAAAGCGTTCTTAATGGCTGTTTCCCCGATAAGGGCATCCTGGATATGAACCGGATTGCCTCCTTCCAACTTCCGAATCAAATCGCTGCCGTCGCTGATCCTCGCTTCACCAATTCTGGAAACCCCGATACAAAACGATTCCGTCGGAAGCGTATGAACCCCTATCGATGCCATGCACTGAAGTAGTTGAGTCCGTCTTTGCTCATTCCGGCATGCTGCCAGTTCATCTTTCTGTATGTGTGTAATATATATTTTCACACGCTTACGAATAAGAACCGAAACGTCGAGACGACCTGCGATGATATCGTCGAAAACATTCGAATCAAAGATTACTCTCATAGGTATTGCTGTTTAAGTATAAAAATCAGGGACGAAATATCACCGGGGTTAACATTCCGGGATGCATCCTGTCGCGGAAAGAGCGGCTCAAAGACATAAGAATCAGATGCCGGGGTTGTCGGCAGGAAGTGCCGCAGAGGGATTCAGACGTTCTTTAAGGCGCGTATTGCGCTTCAGCACGGATACGTTGCGGACGGCATAGGCCAGAGCTTTCGCAGCACCGAGCAGGACGCAGATCTTTTTGGCCCGGGTGATACCCGTATAGAT
>NZ_CAXUDY010000084.1:0-769 GCF_964250025.1 Alistipes sp. DJF_B185 | reverse complement strand
ATCATCATGGAGGCTTTCATAAACAAGATGAGACGGCTCAAGGGGGTACGCAAACAGCTCATCGTCGAGGAGGCCTGGAAGGCGCTCTCTACGGCCAATATGGCTGAATATCTGCGTTATATGTATAAAACCGTCCGCAAATACTACGGTGAGGCCATCGTTGTGACGCAGGAGGTCGAGGACATCATTTCCAGCCCGGTGGTCAAGGAGGCGATCATCAACAACTCGGACTGCAAGATCCTGCTCGACCAGCGCAAGTTCATGAACCGTTTCGACGCGATTCAGTCCTTGTTGGGGCTGACCGACAAGGAGAAGGCGCAGATTCTCTCGATCAACCAGTCCAACGACCCTTCCCGTAAATACAAGGAGGTCTGGATCGGTCTGGGCGGCGTTCAGTCGGCGGTCTATGCCACGGAGGTCAGCGTCCCGGAGTACCTGGCCTACACGACCGAGGAAACGGAGAAAGTGGAGGTACAGCGGCTTGCCGGGGAGCTGGGCGGTGATATGGAACTGGCGATCAGGCAGCTCGCCGAGGGCAAACGTTAAAGGGAGGGCAGGCCATGTATCGCAAGTGTATCGGATCAGACCCCACGGCGGCGCGTTTGGACTTCGCGCTGTACGAGGTGGCGGGCGAGTGGGAAAGCCGCTCGGGTTCTCCCCGGGTTCGCATCTACCGCAACCCGGGACGCCGGGGCGGCGGTTTTTACGTGGAGGTGTCCTACAAGGACGGGACACGCTTCTCCCGTCCCGTGAGGAAGTATTGGGGAGG
>NZ_CAXUDY010000083.1:0-835 GCF_964250025.1 Alistipes sp. DJF_B185 | reverse complement strand
AGCGTGCGGAACTTATGTCTGGAATCCTTTTGCAAAATGATTTTGACAAGAAAAGACCGTAAGATCTCCACTGTTTCGAAACGTTTTCACTGATGCATAAAAACCTCCGCACCGGACAGTTCCGGCCGTGACATTCAGCATCGAAGAATGCCTGCGGGAGCGCCGCCCTGTCCGTCTTAACGGACGAAAATACTACCGGCTTCGCCGCTTTATCTCCTTACAGCAGTTTTGTATCCAACGGATTCCCCGTCGGAAATTCCCACCGTCTGATGCCGGGTTTCATGACGTTCGATCCATGCCGTCAATACCGCAACGATATATCGTTGTTCTTCGGTCGCCAGTTCTCGCCCGGGTGGGATGCCGTGCCACTTGGCCAGACATCCCCGGCAGCAGCAGGCCGTGGCGTGCTGGGCGATAAAGACCGGATGCCCGCGCATAGGGGTCTGCCGCCCGTCATTGGGAATAACGGCCGGAGCGAGGCGCATGCGCACGAAATCTGCGGCATGACGCCGGATAGTCTCCATGCCTTTTCGCTCGATATAGGCGATATCTTCCGCTTTCAGACGAAATCTTCGGCGGAACTCGGATGTCGCCAGCCGGGCGAACAACGCATCGAAGGATTCTGCCGCATGGGTATTTTCAATCATTTTTCTCCGCAGATTAAGTCAGCAACAAAGATACGAACAGTCAATGCGTTTTTATCTGTTCCTGCGGGGATTTTCGCTCGGGGTATTCCGGGAACAGTATCAGCCATGCCAATCCGACGGCTGCCGGCAGCGACAAAATTTCCGTCGTCAGGAGCAGCGCTTTCAATAAAGTTTCCATACGGTCGCTA
>NZ_CAXUDY010000082.1:0-848 GCF_964250025.1 Alistipes sp. DJF_B185 | reverse complement strand
GTGTCTTCGGCAACGATCCCGTCTGCCGGTTCGTTACGTTCCATCCGCCGCAGGCGGAAAAACGCCCACAAGGCATACCCCACGGCAAAGAGGGGCAGCAGCCACAACGCCCCGTTCATCGCTCCTCCGCTTTGGGTTGCCGGGAGGCCACGGCCTCACGCTCCTCGAAAAGCCGCTCGATGGTTTCCCGGTTATCGTCCAGGTGCGCCTTGAGAACCTTGTCCACGTAGGCCGTGATCGTCACGTCGCCACGACCGATGACACGGGTGATCTCGCGGATACGCTCGTGATACGACGGACGTATCTTCACGTGCTTGTTACCGGCGAAAGGCAGCCGCAGCAGGCAGATGTAACGGGCCAGGTACTCGGCCTCGGGGGTGGGGACAGTCCCCACGGCGACCTCCCCCGAAGGGCCGTCGGGGACGATAAGGGTTTTCATCCTGCGCCGGTAGCGGCACACGCGGAAGATGAAGGGCACGGCGACGCAAAGGACGGCCGCCAGGATAACAGATAAAATAATTGCTTTGTCTGACATGATGGATTGTTTTTAATGGGTTGTAAATATTGGGTTCATAACTAAAAAATATCGGAGTTCCGTTTCTTGTAGAGTTCCGAAATTTCCTCCTGATAGGTCGCGAAATGCTGCTCCAGCACATTGTCCAGGTAGCTATACAGCGAGAGTTCGTTCTTACCGATAACCTGCACTATCCGGGTTATACGCTCGTGAAACTCCTTGCGGATATACACCGTTTTGCCGCTTCGGGTATTGGAGGGGGCGTTCCGGATAAAAAGACGCTCGTAATCCTGGCCTTTCCCTCTTCGGCGGCGTCCCTCCTCTTTCGTAGCCG
>NZ_CAXUDY010000081.1:0-851 GCF_964250025.1 Alistipes sp. DJF_B185 | reverse complement strand
GCATTTTCTCCTGCCTTGTTTCTCTCGTGGCTCTAACCGGCTTTTTCTATTTCCTATTCACTCACATCTTCTAAATTTTTACAGGTATGACAAAGTACATTTCATTATTCGGAGCGACTACCACGGACACGCAGGTGCAGGTAGTCAAGGAAAACCAGGTTATCATCGGTATCGGTGCGGGTGCGAGCAGAAAGCGTTACGTCGTTTACAAGGTGGAACACACCGCCCGTGGCTACGTGTACCACATGGTCGATACCGAAACAAAGGAAATCAGCCAAACGGACATTTTACGTCCCCTTTCCCAAGAATTCGGTATCGGCAGGTACTACGACGACGTGAACCCCGAGTTCATGGACGCTTTCGAGGTGGCTTTGCTCGTGGGGCAGGCGGAAGAGCAAGCCACGGCGCAGGCCATCGCCGCCGCCAAAGAGAAAGCCGAGCATGACCGCATAGCGGAAATAGGGGCGCAGAGGTTACGCCGCATCATGCCCGAAGGGGTGCAGGGCGTAATCATCGCCGAACTCAACGAAACGGAATACACTGACCCCTCTTACGAGTGTTCGACCACCCGAAGCGTGCGTACCGTCATTCTCGGCTTTTCGGCCACCTCCCGCAACGGCTTCGGGGAGTTGAGAAAGGCGGCGGCCAATTTCCCGCAAACGGCGCACCTCTCCGAATACGACCCCAAGAACGAACACCGCTATCCCGTTTTCACGCTCGGCAAAAGTCCGAAATACGGGTGGAGTGTCTGCAAACTGACCCACTACACCCGTAAAGGGTACATCGACAGGCTGGCATATATCGCAGGAAACGAGGAGAATATATGTCTGCCCGAGCCGAAAGACGAAAAA
>NZ_CAXUDY010000080.1:0-852 GCF_964250025.1 Alistipes sp. DJF_B185 | reverse complement strand
TATGCCTTGTGGGCGTTTTTCCGCCTGCGGCGGATGGAACGTAACGAACCGGCAGACGGGATCGTTGCCGAAGACACTCCCTGCCGGCAGGAGATCATCGGCAGGAGCCGCTTTGTCCTCGACCCGCGCCACTCCCGGCCACAAGCTGCCGTAGAATCTGAAACTGAAAAAGTTACGGAAAAAGCCGATATATTTGTGCCCACGAATGTACCCGAACACCCCCGGCAGATTCCGCCGGAAGACCTGGATGAAGTGTTCGGTGTCGCTCCCGAGGGGGAGCCTAACGAACCTCTGGAAATCGACTTTCCGCTGTACGATGAATCTTTCCCGGATGCGGACGCGGAGGAGCCGGATTATGACGAGGATGAAGACGACACCGAAGAGCTGCCCCTTTTGGGCCGCTCGCTTGCCCAGGGGGTTAGTTTTGAACAGATGGGCGAAGCCTACCGCCACGTGGTACACGATCCACCTTCAACAGACGAGCAAAGGGAGGAAACGGGACGTGTCCTCCTGGGCCTGAAACAGACCGACATGTTCGAGGTCATCGTTTCGGGCCGCCCCGACGGGAACGACAGGGTAAAATCCCTGATCGACACCTACCTCTCGGCCTTTCACCGGCGTATGTCCGAGAGGTCTGCGGAAAGCCCATCTCCGCAGGGTTCGGTTCCCACGGGTTTCGACGTCCGTGAGTTTGTTTAACCCCATAATGACATCACGATGAAAGAAAAAGACTACGGGTAGCGCATGAGGCTATCCTCGAACCACTGAAAAAATCCGAATCAAGAAGTTTAACCCGGTGCGGGGCCTATCCATCCCCGCGCCACAATTCAAACATTATCGAGTTATGAGAAA
>NZ_CAXUDY010000079.1:0-875 GCF_964250025.1 Alistipes sp. DJF_B185 | reverse complement strand
ATGTTTCTCCTCGCCTACCATAATATACAAGGTAGGCAGGGAAATATGACGGAAGGTTCCGACGGTAAAACTATCGACGGAATGAGCCTGAAACGGATTGAAAATTTGATTGATGCGCTCAAAGATGAGTCGTACCAACCAAAACCGGCAAGAAGGACGTACATCCCGAAGAAAAACGGGAACATGCGACCTCTCGGCATACCGTCTATCGACGACAAATTAGTGCAGGAGGTATTGCGAATGCTGTTGGAAGCAATTTATGAAGGTAGTTTTGAGAACACCTCGCACGGCTTCCGACCCAAACGCAGCTGCCACACCGCACTGATACAGGTGCAGAAGAATTTTACTGCGGCCAAGTGGTTTATCGAGGGCGACATTGAAGGATTCTTCGATAACATCAACCATGATGTACTTATCGGAATCTTGAAAGAACGTATCGCAGACGACCGCTTTATCCGGCTAATGTGGAAATTTTTGAAAGCTGGCTACATCGAAGATTGGACATTTCATAGAACATACAGCGGAACACCGCAAGGTGGCATCATTAGCCCGATACTGGCTAATATCTATCTCGACAAGCTGGATAAGTACATGAAAGAGTATGCCTGTCAATTCGATAGAGGCGACAGACGGGCAATGAACCTTGAGTACAAACGGTATTCCAGGAAAATTTGGTGGCTCGGCACAAAGCTGAAGCAAACCAAGGATAAAGATACTCGGAAGGAACTGATTGACGCGATTAAGCAACATCAGAAAAACAGGATGCACTTACCCTCTGTCGATGAAATGGACGAGGGATATAGACGGATTAAGTATGTGAGGTATGCCGATGATTTTATTATCGGAGTGATTGGCAGTAAATCGGACTGTGAGGC
>NZ_CAXUDY010000078.1:0-904 GCF_964250025.1 Alistipes sp. DJF_B185 | reverse complement strand
CGGCCGTGAAGCGCAACGGTCTGGTGCTGGAGGCCGTCCCCGGGGAATTGAGGACGCCGCAAATATGCCGTGCGGCGTTGAAAGCGGTGGACAGTGCCGATTACAAGATACTCCCTTACATTCCGTATCCCGATATATGCCTGGAAGGGCTGAAAAAATTCGGGATGTCGTTCGTGGACAAGTTCGAGATTTTCGCCTCCATTGCCCCGGAGGTCATGACCGGGGAACTGGCCCTTCACGGCGTGGGGATGGACGCGTCCTGCCTTTCGCTCGTGCCGGTGGAACTGCGCACGGAGGCAGTCTGCCTGCGTGCCGTCAGCGGGGACGGCATCCTGCTCCATGAAGTGCCGGAGGAATTACGCACGGAACGGGTCTGCGAGGCCGCCGTGTCCTCGAACTACCTGGCACTGGAGTACGTTCCGAAACATCTGAAAACCGACCGTCTGTGCGGGATGGCGCTGGAGCGCGATCCCCTGGCCATCCGCTTTTTCAACCCCGAACAGCTCACGCCGGAGGTCTGCAACCGGGCGTTGGCCCGTACCGACGACCTGCGTGTCCTCCGCTATATCCCCTTCGAGGAGATACACCTGAAAGTGTTGGGGTTCTATTGCACGAATTACGATAAGACCTTCGATTTTTTGGAGAACATGAACCCCTGGTTCCTCACGCCGAGGGTGGCCCGGGAAATTTTCGCCCTGGAGCCGGAGCTGTTCTACAACCTTCCCGACCACGCCAAGAACGAGGAGATGTGCCGCCGGGCCGTCTGGCACGACGGGAGCTACCTGCAATATGTCCCCGAGAAGTGGAAAACGCCGGAGTTGTGCATGGAGGCCATACGGCGCAGTCCCTATGCCATCGCCCACCTGCCCGAGAGCATGAAAAGCCCGGATCTATACATGAGCCT
>NZ_CAXUDY010000077.1:0-951 GCF_964250025.1 Alistipes sp. DJF_B185 | reverse complement strand
CCTTCCGGGGCCATATCCCGGTACTTGTCGAGGATGAGCAACGGTATGTCGAGCAACGGCACTTCATAGTCGATTTTCGTCTTCTTGCGGGCGGTCTTGATCCATACCTCACCGTCCTCGGCCACTTCCAGATCCTCCGTCGTCAGGCGGCACATGTCCCCGTAAGGGATACCCGTGTAGCAGGAGAAGAGGAACAGGTCGCGGATATGGTAGAGTTTCGGGTCGTGCAGGGGTGTGGTCATCAGCCGTTGTAACTCTGCGGCGGTAAGGTATTTCTGTTCCCGCTCGGGATGTTCGGCTTCATACCCCGCGAACGGGTCGGCAGTGATAATCCCTTCCGCGATGGCTTCCCCGACAATCGTGTTCAACCGTGTGACAAGCAACACGATAGTTCCCAGGGCAAAGCGGCGCTCCGTGCGTAGGTAGAGGTCATAGTTGTCGATGAATGAACGGTTCAGGGCCGTGAAAGGAACATCCGACAACTTGTATTTCTCCTGGATGAAAGCAGCCACACAGTTACAAGCATAGCGGTAAGATTGTGCTGTTCCCTTTTCCCGGTTCACGCCGACACGTTTTTCGAAATGTTCGATGAACGTCCGGAAATAACCCAACAGGGTTTCCTGCCCGAAAGCCGTCCCCAACAACAGATTCCTTATTTCTTCAGCCGTTACATTCTCACGGGTGGCTGACAGTTCGTCATAAATGGAAATGGCTGAAGCTCGCAAATCGTCCAGTTGCCGGTTGATTTCCCGCGCGGCGTTACTTTTACCCGTGGCACGTCCGGATGCCCACAGTGCAGCGGGTACGGACATTTTCGCACTAAAAGCCGCTTCTGAAAATTTGCCGACAACAAGTTTCGCCATGACCGGGCAATGTCCCTCGTCATTCATTTCGCTCTTTTTGAGGTAGAACGTAACCGTTACATCCGTCTGTTTCATAACTCTATTTTTT
>NZ_CAXUDY010000076.1:0-957 GCF_964250025.1 Alistipes sp. DJF_B185 | reverse complement strand
TTATGTAGGCTAAGTACCCGGCGCCTTGTCATATTTCTATGATAGGTTTCCCAATACTCGCCTCCGAACCGGACGTACACCTTCCAGCGTATCCGGCTCTCCGCTAATATTGTCAGTCTAAAACGTTCCATGATGTATCTTTTGATGACAGCTGCCGCAAACGGCCATAGTCTTACGCCGTCTGGCAATCATCAGTTTTTCCCAATTCTCCTTGCCTTTCAGTTCTCCGAGTTTCCGCACATGGTGCATAACCAGATTGTCCGTAGCACCGCACAACTCACATTTCTGAGCTTTCAGCCTGTCTATAAGGCTTGTGGTGCTGACGCCGGGCATTGGATTCGGGCATCTGTCAATCGACCGATCATAAGAAGGTCTTTTTCTTTTGAACCCTTCATTGTATAAGCGACGTTCTTTTGCTTTGCCGTTTTTTACCGTATACCCGACTGTAAAGACTCCGTTGCGTTTGTATTTCCGGCAAATTCGTCTTACTGTGGTTCGGTATTTCCCGGCAAAGGTTTTGTACATACTGTACTGCATGATGTAGTGAAAAGTGTTCAGTTCAGAAGCGTTGTTAGCTATCGAGTAATAGTTGTAAAACCCTCTGATCTCGGCATTGTAACTGTCAAGGATTTCAAGGTCGTCATTATTGATAAGTTCCGACCGGTGTTTGGGAATCCATTGCTCGTGCCCGTTATGATAGCTGAATTTCAGCACGCCGAGTTCCAGCAATTTTTTCTTTATTACTTCGGTCGTTACCTTTAATCTGACCTTGTTTCCATACACACGGGACAGGCTTCCCCGTTTGTTCCGTTTTTGCAGGTTCGACTTGCGGACAGTCACCTCATATCCAAGGAATTTTGCAGGCTTTTCAGTATGAGTGACGAGCGTTTTCTCGTCCGATAGTTCCAATGCCAGTCTGTCTGCAAGGAAACGCTTTATATCGTCCTTGATCTTTAC
>NZ_CAXUDY010000075.1:0-970 GCF_964250025.1 Alistipes sp. DJF_B185 | reverse complement strand
GCTGCATAAAGACCACGCTGGCACGGCAGATAGCAAACTGGGTGATCATATACTCGCCCCTGCAGATGGCCGCAGACCTGATCGAGAACTACGAAGGGCATCCCGCATTCCGGTTCTTCCGCGACTTCGACGCAGACTGCGACTGGTCGAAGGCATTGCAGGGAGAGATCGGCGACTATATCGTCGTTGCAAGACGGGCCAAAGACAGATACTTTCTCGGGGCAGGAACGGACGAGAAGGCAAGGACGCTCGTGCAGAAGCTCGACTTCCTCGAACCCGGAGTGACGTATACCGCGACCATATATGCCGATGCTCCGGATGCGGGGCGCAATCCGGAGGCATACCTGATCGGGAAGCGGGCGGTGACGGCACGAGATACCATACGCATCGAGATGGCTGAACGGGGCGGGCAGGCAATAACTTTTATTCCGGCAGAGAAATAGAAGATGCCGGTGGCACGGGGAGGCCACGACGGAAAGCCGACAGGGAACAATGAGAAACGGGATCTGATCCATATCAGACCCCGTTTTTCGTATCAGGAACGATGTCGTCTTTTTTTACGCCTTTGTTGCATCTGCCGTTGCTGTTCCTCGTAAGCCCGCGTGTCGGCCAAATCCAATACCGTATCGACAATGCCAGAAATAGGATTGGCGGCATGGTTTTGCACTTCATGTTTCTGTTCCACGTGTTGTTCTGCGACCTGTTGCGCCTGTTTCGGTGCCGGATACAATTCATTGAAAACATTGGCCGAAAACTCTTTTCCCAGCACCGATCCGTTGGCGACGATGCCGTCGTTATGGTCAATGAAAGTCACGCCATAGATTCTGCCGATCGGGTTGATGCGAAAGATCGCGTCGATGTTCTCCACTTTGAGCAACTGCCGAAACTCGTTCCGTGTATTGTTCGGACTCATAGCATCCCGGACTGTCTGTCGCAGCCGGTTGAGCGTCCCGTCCTGCTTCAGCGCACT
>NZ_CAXUDY010000074.1:0-991 GCF_964250025.1 Alistipes sp. DJF_B185 | reverse complement strand
CCCGTCATGCCCGCTGCCGTGCCGGATAAGTCTTCCGGCCCTGCCGGCGGTTCGTCGGGAGCTTTCCGGACTTCCCGTGCCGCCTAT
Organism: Alistipes sp. DJF_B185; assembly: GCF_964250025.1. Lineage (NCBI taxonomy): Bacteria > Pseudomonadati > Bacteroidota > Bacteroidia > Bacteroidales > Rikenellaceae > Alistipes > Alistipes sp. DJF_B185. The sequence goes on along the minus strand of NZ_CAXUDY010000074.1, from coordinate 904 downwards.
GCCGACATCAACCGCCAGTTAGGCAGTTTCTACGAGGACACCGCCGGTGAAACGGGGGAAGAGCGCGAGATGCAGGCCCGCATCGAGGAACTGGAACGCCGCCTGGAAGAACAGCAGGCGCAGAAAACGGCCCAGGAGGAGCAGGTGGCGCTGCTGGAGAAGTCCTACGAGATCGCCGCCCGCTACATGAATGGCGGTCAAGCCCCTGAAGCCCCGCGTCAGAAAGCCTCCGTTTCCGGCAAGGCTTCCGTGCAGCCCGTGCGCCAGGTGCGCCGTAACATCGTGTCGCTGCTCGCCGCCCCGCTGCCCGATTCGGTCTTCGCCCGTGAGTTCGTCAAGCCCCGGAACTGGGGTTTCAACACGGTGGGGAGCGACCTTCGCGAGCCCGAGCGCAACAGTATCCGTGCCGCCGTGCAGCAAACCGTGACGCTCACCGATGGCGGGGAGGTTACTTTCCGGCTGCTGGAACCGATGATGGCGGGAGAGCTGCTCATCCCCTCGGGTACGCCCGTAACGGGGGCGGCGAGGATCAACGGCGAACGGCTGACGGTCAAGGTCAGCGCTGTCCAGCACGGCGGGGCGGTCGTTCCGGTCGATCTGTCGGTCTATGACACGAACGGCAACGAGGGTATTCCCGTGCCGGGGTCGGAAGAACTCAATGCCGTGAAGGAGATCGCCGCCAATATGGGTGCGGGCATGGGCAGCAGTATCACGATCACGGACGATGCCGGTTCGCAACTGCTCTCCGACCTGGGGCGCAGCGCCATCCAGGGCGTGTCGCAATACGTGAGCAAGAAGATGCGCTCGGTCAAGGTCACGCTCAAGGCCGGTTACAGCGTCCTGCTGCTCCCGCCCCTTCAATAAGGGTACAAACGACGTACTTCCGTACACCACTGAAAAAATC
>NZ_CAXUDY010000073.1:0-1016 GCF_964250025.1 Alistipes sp. DJF_B185 | reverse complement strand
AGCGAGCACCTTTCGTATGCCGAAAAACTTTTCGGCATACAAAGGTACAGCTCGCTGTTGTCTGGCGACAACAAAAATCCGCGCCGGAGAATCTTTGAGAGAAGTTTTGAAAATCCTCCGTTACGGTTTCCATAGCCGGGTCTGTTCCCGGTGCAATATTACAACCGTTTCGGGGCAAAAAAAAGCCATCGGTGCGGACTGGAGCGGACTGGAGCGGACATCGGAACCGAAGCGTTTTACCCTGTTGTATATTGCGGCAGGATTGATTATTCGGGCAACTGCGCGAATCGCAAAATAAGTATCGGTTCAGACGGATACCCGAATCTTTAACCGAGTATCTGCGCAAAGGAACGAAAGGGCGGCAGACCGAATAATCATCCAATTATTCGTCCAAATATAAGGTAGTATATATAAATGATTTGACAGACGCATAGTTACCCAAACAACCATTTAAACACACAAGCAATGAAACAAGCAAGCATTTCGATCTGCAATCAAAAAGGGGGCATCGGGAAATCGACATTTACGATGTTACTCGCCAGTCATCTGCACTACACATTAGGCTATGACGTGCTGGTCGTAGACTGCGACTATCCCCAATGGTCCGTTCAGGCGCAACGTGAGCGGGAACTGTCGCTCATCGAGCATGACGATTACCACAAGCTGTTGCTGGTACGTCAATTCAAAGCGACGGGCCGCAAGCTCTGGCCTGTGCTGAAATGTATGCCGCCTGAAGCCCCCGAAGAAGTCGAGCGGCTGCTGCAAAGCGGCTACCATCCCCGTATCATTCTCTACGACTTGCCGGGAACGGTCAATGCCGAAGGTGTCATTCGGCTGCTCGCGTCGCTGGACGCTGTCTTTGTGCCCATGAAAGCCGACAAGGTCGTCATGGAAAGTACGCTCTCCTTTGCCCGGAGTCTCACCACTAACCTTGCCCAAGATCCGACCCTTACTTTACAAAGCGTCTATCTTTTCTGGACGATGATAGACCGTCGTGAACGAACGCCGCTTTACGA
>NZ_CAXUDY010000072.1:0-1027 GCF_964250025.1 Alistipes sp. DJF_B185 | reverse complement strand
CTCCGGCGTATGATGACTACCGAGCTGCGGTATAAGCGTCAGGACTATAACCGCGATATGTTCCTGTTCTCCTGCTTTACGGGCATCTGCTATGCGGATATGGCCTCGCTGACCTATGACCGGATCGAGCAGGATGCGCAGGGCGAGTGGTGGATCAGCGGCAACCGCCAGAAGACCGAAACCAAATACGTTGTCAAGTTGCTGCCTTATGCGTTGTTCATCCTGAACAAGTATCGGGGTCTGACCGGCGACGGACGTGTTTTTGCCATGTCTACACTCGATTCGATCGACGACAGCCTGAAAAACATCGCCCGGGAGTGCGGCATTGACAAACAACTCTCATTCCACCTTGCCCGGCACACGTACGCCACGACGATCTGCCTGTCGAACGGTGTGAGTCTGGAGACGCTTTCGAAGATGCTGGGACATAAAAATATCACCACCACTCAAATCTATGCGAAAGTCACCCCGCCGATGATCGACCGTGAGGTTACCATGCTCCGGGAGAAACTGGCAACGAAATTCTCCGTGTAGACACTTTGCGATAAAGTATATAAATATATTATGTATTTACATACTTGTATAAACTCATCATTCGGTCATTGCATCTTTGCGGCGATAACCGACTGTAATCCGATAATGGAACGACTCGATGAGATTTTGGAAATCGTCCGTGAGATCCGCGAGGATATCGCCTATATGAAACGGCACCGGAATATGCTTTGCGGTACGCCGATCCTTGAAGTGAGCGAGGTCTGCGACCTGCTGAAGATCAGCGATCGTCAGTTGCGCCGCTACTGCGTCAGCGGTCAGCTCACCGGGTTCCACTTCGGGCGCCGTCTTATGTTCTCCGCTGCCGAGATAAACCGTTTTGTCGAGCGGATCGACACGGAGTGCCGACAGCGAAAAGAACTTAAAAACCGGATCAGGAACCTTTAATTCATAACCCGATGCCTAACAAGTATTATTTGGTGGAGTCCGGAGCCTTGGAGCACCTGCTCCGCACGCATTTCCTGCTGACACAATC
>NZ_CAXUDY010000071.1:0-1057 GCF_964250025.1 Alistipes sp. DJF_B185 | reverse complement strand
TTGAGCGCCAGCCAGCGAAGGATTTTACGGCGGGTTTTCGCATCGTCCGTCCGCAGTGTGAAACGGTTGAAACAAAGATTGTTCATCGTAAATCGGAGTTAGTTCAGTGACAAGGCCTGACAGAAATAGTCCGTATAATCGAAGTCCAGTCCCAGCCCAGAACAGGCCGTTTCAAGATCGCCGTAGCACAGAGCCCCGGCATCCCGCAGTTCCCGCAGGTTGCGAAGTTCCGCGGTCAAATATTCCTCGGCGCGACGTTCGCCGCAGCGGCACGCAGTGCAGATATTTTCGATAATAATGTTTCGTTCCATAGTCGTTTAAGGTTTAGGTGTGAATTTATTGTCGGAGAGTGCAAGGAAATCGTCGAGCGTGCGGCACCGATAGTCCAAAGAGATCTTTTCGCTGTAATCCGTCTGCCGGATATCGAAAGTATAGGTCAGGCCGTTACGAATGATCTGGCCGTGACTTTTGTCATGAACCCAAACCACATCGGACAGAGCCTCCAACCGGTTGCGGTACCCGATTATTTTGCGTTCGTTCTCCGCATCGATCCGTTCGAGATTCCGGAAACCCTGCGTGAGGTATTCCACCCAGTCGTCGATCTTCTTTTTGGTGAAGACCCCGATACGGTTCGGAGCGGTTTGTTTGTCGAAAGCCTTGCCGAAGGAGTAGTTGTCCGCATATCGGAAGAACGACCAATCGAATCGGAGGTCGTAATAGGGTTTTGGATAGAAATATTGGCGGACGAGAAACAGGATGCCGTTTCTTCGGAAACCGGTGCAAGCTTCCTCGAAATAGTTTTTCAGGCTGTCCACGGCATGTGTAACACGGTAGAACAAGGCTGCCTCCGGAACGAACTCCTGCACTGTTTCCAATACGGCCGATGCGCTTCGAATAGCCCGCTCTACGTTATCCTCGGCATTGGCGAGCAGCAGCTCGTCGAAGGTCGACTGATCGATCCACTTTCTCATCGCTGAGCAACCTGCCTGCGGCAGGATTCCGTTTCCCGCAGGTAATCGTTCAACGCAGGCACAAGGATCGTACACTCGGCATCGGG
>NZ_CAXUDY010000070.1:0-1144 GCF_964250025.1 Alistipes sp. DJF_B185 | reverse complement strand
TTAATTGCTGTCCGACCTTTGTTGTCAATAAAAAAGGTGCTATCTTTATAATACGAGAGAGGAAAATCCGACAAGTAGGGGTAAGGTCATGTAAGGGGCATTTTCGGTGTCCCTTGCTTTTGTGCCCTGCTCGCATATTTTTTGTGTCGGAAATCAATTCTCTTTATAAAGATACTTTCCACACCGAAAAAATGCGGCCGCATAAAAAGTGTGTCGGAAATTAAATTTACTAATAAAGATGTTACCCGCACAAAAAATATGCGGCGTAATTTTTCCCTTACTCTTTACTTATGAATTCAATCATTACAGCACCTTCGGACGCACTCCACGTTCAGCAAATTCCCGAACTCAACAACAAATTACCCGAAAACTGCATCTTTAATAAGGGCAAGACGGGATGCGGTGCAACGACACTTGCCATCGAGAACCGCATATCGACTTTAATTGCCGTTCCGACGGTGAACCTTATCAAGAACAAACTGCCCGAACACGCCGACCTGCTGGGGGTTTACGGCGGTGTCACCAACCAAGAGATAGCCGACTATCTGAAAACGCACGACCGCTGAAAAATCATGGCCACCTATGACGCGATTCCGCGTGTCGCAGAGGTAGCAGGAGCCGAGATATACGCCAAAGCCCTGTTGTTGGTAGACGAATATCACCGCCTGCTGTTCGACTATTCATTCCGACACCGAGCCGTTACGGGATTGCTTGCCGAAATACCCAAATTCAGCCGCGCGACTTATATGTCCGCGACACCCATCGAGCGGGAATTTCTGTTGGATGAATTGCAGGCCTTGCCGACAACGCGGATTGTCTGACCCAGCGAACCGCCGATGCAGGTGCGGCTGTGGCATGAAAACAGCCCGTTGGCATCGGTCGTAAATCTTTGCCACAATGCCGTAACGCATGGCGTGTCCTATAATCTGCATTTCTTTGTAAACAGCGTCGATTTTATCGGGCGGGTGTTGCATCATGCCCGACTATCACCCGACGAGGTGAAAATCGTCTGTTCGACGAGCGGAACATCCGAGCAGATAAACCGCGAGAAATTAGGCGACACTTACACAATCGGAATTCCCGACAAAGCGGTGCGCAAAATCAATTTCTACACCTCGACGGCTTTCGAGGGGTGCGACATTTA
>NZ_CAXUDY010000069.1:0-1161 GCF_964250025.1 Alistipes sp. DJF_B185 | reverse complement strand
TTGTAGACATGGTTGCAGGAGAGCAGCAGCCCCACGGGCGCCGCGAACGAGAGGCGGCAGTCCGAGCGGTCGGTCGAGAGGCGTTCGTAGCGGAAATCCGTCGCCACGCTCTGCGGCAGCATGTCCAGATCGGAGAGCGTGTGCATCGAGAGGTATTTGTCCCCGATACGCATCACGTCCGGGTCGAGACGGATATCCTCGTTGACGACCGGACGCTGTTCGTCCGAGAGGGCGAAGTAGCGGGCCAGCAGCCCGGCGTCGTCCGCCGTGCCGACGATCTCCGCTTCCGTAAGCCGCTCGACGTGCACGAGGCCCGAATCGTTCAGAATGCGCTCCATCTGCTCCGCAGCTTCCAGAAAGCGCGTCACGGCATCCGTGTCGCGCATCTCCCGCGGGACGATGAAGCCCCGGCACAGCACGGACGAGGCACTGGTCTGCCGCATCCGTTCGGGCGTGGTCTTCGTAACGAACAGGTAGCACGTGTGCCGCAGGTAGGGCCGCTCGTTGAAGTGGCGCTCGTAGGAGCGGGCGAGAAAGCTCCGCTCGGAGCCCTCCTCCGGAGCCGTGTATCGTTCTTCGATAAAGAAGTCCTGCTTGTGGACGACGGTGTAATCCGGCAGCACTTTCAGGGCTTTGAGCCATGCGCCGTGCAGCGCTTCGTACTCCTCGCCCGTGAGGGTGAAGAGTTCGGGCAGCAAGACGCGGTAAGCCGCGGTGATGTCGGCGAACTTGGAGATGATGCAGTTGTTCTCGACGCGCAGCAAAGGGAATTTCGATTCCAAGGTCGAGGTTTTCAATGTTCCGCGCATAGGATTACGGTTTTACGGTTCGACGAAAGCGCAACAGCCGTCCGACGGCCCGACGATGGACGATGCGCCGCGGATGCCGGCGCGAGGCCATGAGCTTTTGAAGTCCGTAGGGGCCGAAACGGCGGCTCAGGTAGAAGGTGCCGCCCGTGACGGCAAGGCCGGCTGCGAGGGCGAAGAGGATGCAGAAGCCCTGCGGGACGCCGCTCATGTACATTCCGGCGAAGCAGACGAAGACGCCCAGAAGCCCTGCGACGAACAGCACGAGGTACTGCGCTGTGAGCCGTAGGCTAAGAACCCGGTGCCTTGCCGTATTTCTACGGTAGGTTTCCAAGAACTCGCCTCCGAACCGTGC
>NZ_CAXUDY010000068.1:0-1181 GCF_964250025.1 Alistipes sp. DJF_B185 | reverse complement strand
CAGGCCTCCTCGACGATGAGCTGTTTGCGTACCCCCTTGAGCCGTCTCATCTTGTTTATGAAAGCCTCCATGATGATAATGGTGACCACGGGAAAAAGCTCCTTGTTTTCCTTGATGGAATCCACCTCGAAGACCACGAAGCGCTTCGAGAGCAGGTCGATGTTGGCCCGGGAGTTCAGAAGGAAGTCGTAGCGTCCGCCCTTATAATACTGCCGCAGGGTGATGAGCATGTTGTCGATGTTGAAATCCTCGCGGCTGACCCGGATCTCCCGCTCCTCCAGCTCGCGGCGGTAGTCGTCCCGCAGGTACTCGTAGAAACTGTCAAAACACGGCACGATATTCCGGTCAGCGCGGATACGCTCGATATAGGCGCTCACGGCACTGCCCAGCTCGCCGCTCTCGGTCTTCGTGATCTTGTCGTCCTCGGTTTTCCAGAGTGTCAGCAGCAGCGTCTTGATGCTGTCCTTCTTCTCCACGTCGAAATAGTAGTCGTCGGTGTAGAACGGATTGAAACTGATGGGATGTTCCTCGGTATAGGTAAAATACACGCCGTCCTCACCTTTGGTCTTACGCCGGATCAGCTCGCAAAGACCCTGGTAGCTGTTACCGGTATCCACCAGCACGACATGCGTGCCCTGCTCCCAGTATTGGCGGACTAAATGATTCATAAAGAATGACTTGCCTGACCCCGAGCCGCCTAACACGAATTTATTCCTGTTGGTAATGATCCCTTTTTTCATCGGTTCGTCCGAGATGTCCAGGTGCAGGGGCCTGCCGCTTATGCGGTCGCACAGCTTGATGCCGAAAGGGCTGGACGAGGATTTATAGTTGGTTTCCTCCGTGAAGAAACAGACCGCGGGCTCGATGAACGTGTAGAACGATTCCTCGGCGGGGAAATCCCCCGCGTTGCCCGGCATACCCGCCCAGTAGAGCGTGGCGGCGTCCACGGTGTTGTGGCGCGGGCGGCACTCCATCAGAGCGAGCTGGCTGCCCACATCATTGCGGATATGCCGGAGCTCCTGCACGTCGTCCGACCAGGCCAGCACGTTGAAATGGGCCCGGACGGATTGAAGACCGAACGAGTGCGCCTCGTTGAGATACTGGTCGATGTCGAGTAGGTCAGCCCCCTTACGGGAGCTTTCCCCTCTAAGAACCGTACGTGAGAGTTTCCCCTCATACGG
>NZ_CAXUDY010000067.1:0-1270 GCF_964250025.1 Alistipes sp. DJF_B185 | reverse complement strand
GCACTCCACTATTACGACGAGGAGGACATCGACATCGGCAAACCCGTCAGTTGCAAGGTAGTGGTCAATCACACCGTCGAACTGACCGAGGAGGAAAAAGCCGAGGCACGGCGGAACGCCATACGGAAGGCCGAGAGCGAAGCCTACGCCAAGTTGGCGAAAGCCAAGTCCAAACCCAAGAAAATCGAAGATAACAAACTAATGCCCAGTCTATTTTAGTTATGAAGCCGAGAACAAAATTCCAACAGAGCGTCGTGGCGGCAAGCAAACACCTGCCGCCGCTTACCCCCGCACAAATCGAATGGGGGTACAAGAACTGCATCGAGCATATCGGACGCCGCACGCCGAAAGGACTTATCACCTGCACCGAGTGCGGCCACACGTGGCAGAGCGAAAACGGAGAACTCACGGACAATCTGTTAGGGTGCGAGTGTCCGCACTGCCACACCACGCTGAAAGTGGAAACCACCCTGCGCCGCAAGTTCAACGATTACGAGTATTTGTGCATCGTAACCCGCTGCAAGGGTTTTCAAGTCCTGCGCTTCGTCTATATCGAGTGTTGGGCGAAAGTGGGACAGACGCCCGTTTACACCCATATCGAAGCCGTACAGCGGTGGATTGCCCCCGACGGACGCTCCGCAACCTTCGCACGGCTGCGCCCGATGGGCTTCTTCGTTCACGGGTGGAGTTGGTCGAGCGCATTGGAACTGCGGGCGGAGAACGACGGGAAATACAACATCACGCCCACACGCATCTATCCCCGGCAACGGCTTATCCCCGAACTGCGCCGAAGCGGCTACGGCAAACAACTCCCCGATGTAACCCCTTTCGACCTTATCCACCTGCTGCTCTCGGAGAACAAGGCCGAAACGCTGCTTAAAGCGGGACAAACGGCACTCGTGCGATTTTTCGCCCGTTCCTCCCGCAATATCGCAGACTATTGGCCGGCCATCCGTATCGCCATCCGTAACGGGTACGCTATCGGGAAACCGACGGAATGGTGCGACTACATCGACCTGCTGCGATTTTTCGGGAAAGACCTGCATAACGCCCATTTCGTGTGTCCCGCAGACCTGCCCGCAGCGCATGACCTCTACATGGCAAAAAAACGGCGGCACATGCAAATGGAACGGCGGCAGGAGGAACGGCGCAAGGCGTTGGAACAGGAAGCCTCGTTTGTCAAAGCCAAAGGACGGTTTTTCGGAGTGGAGTTTTCCGACGGGGAAATCTGCATCAAGGTATTGGACAGCGTTGAAGCCATACGGCAGGA
>NZ_CAXUDY010000066.1:0-1274 GCF_964250025.1 Alistipes sp. DJF_B185 | reverse complement strand
CGATATATTTGTAATTAGGATTCGTACCGTGTTCCAAGCGGTTCATAAGTAACGACTTGCGGAGTTTTGGCAACAAGGGGATGCGGCTCCGTTTTATAGAAATGACTTATGCAAACCGACTTATCCATTTACAACAGTCTTCGCCCTTCCTTTATAGAAGGCGTTCACGCCGTGAAGTTCAATGCTTTGTCGGCGGTCATATCGCGTTACCGGGATTATGCCCGCAGTTCCGAACAAATAAAAGCGTACTCGGGAGATTCTCTGCTGATGCGGGACATCGCCTCCTTGCTTGACGAAGCACCCCGTCCCATAACGAGGGAATACCAGGATTTCACCCCGTTCCTGCTTCTTCTGATGCTTTCGGAGGAATTTCATGTCGTCCATTACGTCGAGCGTCTTGTAACGTGGTATTTCGGCTACTGTTGTGTCGATGAACTGCGGACGGTTTGCACCATTCTGTCCGAGTGTTCCTACCCGCATCACGACACGCTGCGGCTGCGGTTCAAGAATTACCTGCGTGAAGCCCGTAAGACATTGGGTATGCCCGTTGAATGTAACGCTGCTGTCATGCTGAAAATGCTCGACGCCTCTTATGAACATCTCACTCCCGCCGATGTCGGGGAGTTCGAGGAGCTGTTGCACCTGGGGGACGATTACGAGTTCATCTCCCGTGTCAAATCGAATTATCTTGCCTCGGATAACGTCACGGAACTCGCCGGGGTTTGCGGGTATTCCAGCACGATTACCTTCCGCCGGCGTTTCCAGCGGGTTTTCGGCTGCTCGGCCTCCTCGTGGTTACGTCAGCGCCGTATCGAACGTATCGGGGAGTTGTTGCGGACGACACACTACACGTTGCAGGAAATAGCCTACATGTGCGGTTTCTCCGCCCAATCCCACTTTACGGACTTTTGCAAGCGGAATATGGGGAGCAATCCCACTTCCATCCGCCAGGAAGGTCGGATCTGACATTAAAATCGGCTCCGTGATAAAAAAACGAAGAGAAAGATAAAAATCGTAATCCGCCGGTTTTTCGATTCGCTAACTTTATACGCGAAAGTAACAAGACGGATTATGATTGCATTTATAGAAAAATTAAACAGCGAAGTCCTGCGGAGTATCGAACGTATCGAATCGCGGGATACCGACGTGTTGAAAAAGTCGCTTGAAGCGTCACGTGTCCTGGGAGAAGCGTTCGACCGTTTGAAACAATATATCATCGGCTACCGTTTTCAAAACGATGACGAGGAAATAAAGTTCTTCAAAGAAATCAAACC
>NZ_CAXUDY010000065.1:0-1278 GCF_964250025.1 Alistipes sp. DJF_B185 | reverse complement strand
GTGCGGGAGAACCCGCAAAACCTGAAAGGCGTCCCCCGCGAAGCCCGGACGCCGGAGATGAGCCGGGAGGCTTTCGAGCGTACCTACGGGAAGGACAAAACCGATTTCTCGGTTATCAGCGCGTTGAGCGACCCCGCCCTGGTCTTGCAGGTGTTCCGCGAGCAGGACGACCCGCAGCAGATACACCGGTTGATGAGTGTCCTGCACCTGAACCGCCGGCTTGTAACGGAGGAGGTGGCGTTGGAGGCCGTTCGCAAGGATGCGGGGGTGCTGTACGACATTCCCCAGAGGGCCATCACGCCGCTCGTGGCCGATACGGCCGTGCGGGGCGACCCGAGGATGATCCAGTGGGTTCCGAGGGAGCTTCGCACGGCGGATCTGTGCCTCTATGCCGAGGCCGCCCATCCCGAGTTGCGGGTTTACGTTCCCGACGAAATAGCAAAGGGACGTAATATCTACTCGTTCCACCGTCAGGTGGACGCGAAATTGCGGCAGCCGCTCGAATACGAACAATACAAGACCCTCTACTCGGGCGGCGCGGTGCGTGTGAACAACGTGTGGACGTCGGTTGCGGGTGAGATTGACTGCTGCGAGGTGCGTTACGACCGTAAGACGGAGAAACTCAAACTGCGGATCGTCGAACCGCCCAGGGAGAAGAAGGCGCAGCCGAAGGTCGCGCCCCGCAAACCCGCCCGGGGGCCGAAATTGTAGGACGGCGGGTAGTTCTTTGGCAGGAAGGTTGTTAAAAATCGCACGTGTTGTCGCCGATACCCGAATGAAATCGTTATATTTGCAATCGAATCCTCCGGCGGCGTGCCGCCGGGCGATTTACATACGGAAGGAACACATTATGGTGGGGCATTGAAAACAGCCAAATTTTAATCCGCTCGCAAAATAATGGGTAGTTCTCTTCTTCATCGTCGTGTCTATATGCGTCAAGCGTATGCGATAGCGGCGTGGGGAGAAATTATCTATCGAGTGGATGGGTGCTTGGCTGTACCTCAATGCCGGTATTTAACGTATTCTCACGCCTTTTTCGTATGGTATTTGTCTGAACCTAAAGAAAAGCGATATGGAAACGAAATCGACAAATGAGGTAAAGGGTGATTACGACCGGGTATCGGCGAGTGAATGCCTGGGGTCGCTAATCGAGTTGCACGGGATTGTCATGGAAGACGATCTGTTCGTCATTCCCGATGCGGATGGCACGGCAGTATTATACAATGACGGGAAGATACGTTTTGACGAGATCGCCGACATCGAGGTCGGCTCGGTGTT
>NZ_CAXUDY010000064.1:0-1288 GCF_964250025.1 Alistipes sp. DJF_B185 | reverse complement strand
AACTCCATTCATAACCAACTAAACAGGGCGGCATATCTCCATGTAAGAATAGCTTTCCGATTCTATATAATTCCGATAATTCTATGCTGTTATATGGTTTCGGGCATAAATAGGGAGTGGTCTGTTTTATGTGGAATCCTATTAAATGGGAAGGATGAAAATTCGGTTTTCCATCCGAAAATGGGGAGGGGTGAAAAATAGGGATTGTCCGCTCGGTCGGGGTATATGTACCGAAAAACTCCGACCGACTTTTCAGCCAATCGGAGTTGCGCTATTATTCCGCTGCAATCTTTTTCCTTGCAACGAGTTTACCCCTTATGATGGTGTAGCACTCGGTGTTTTTGCCGTCGATGTTCTTGTAGCCTTTCGCGGTATCGAATCATTGGGCAATATCCGTCGCTTTTGCTCTGCGCTCAACCCCCAAATCGTCGTATATGGTCTGCAATCTCTCTTTAATGATTTTAGAGGGTATCGCCTTTCCGTGGTGTAAATCGGTATTTATCCGTTTGACGATTTTATATGCGAGTTCATCCGCCGAGCATTTAATCAGTTCGCGCCGTATCTGCGTCTGATTGTATTTGAGTTCCCGCACCCGTTCTGTCCCCAATATCTCAAAGGCTTGTTTTACCAACGGGTTCCGCCGCTCGATAAGCGATAATGCGAACACGTCCGTCGAAAAAGGATTCGTGTCGGACGCTTTGAGTTCGGCGTATCGGTCGAACAACTCCTTAAACGGTATCTTGGCTTTGGCGTTCTTTTCCAGCTTGGTCAGTCGGATGTCATGCCGTTCGGCAGTTGTTATCTTGTTGTCGTTACGCTCGTATTCCGTAATAAGGTTACGGCTGTCGGCGTAAATCTCGGCATAGTTGCGAAAATTCAGCAGTTCCAATTTGATTCGGTTGCGGTCTATGGTCATTGTATCGGTATTGATGTATTTGTTATTGGTGTAAATTTGATTGCGTAAATCTTCATCCGCCGTCGCATATCATTTCACGAAGCGTTCGGCCTTATCCAATTCTTTTTCCGTTGCGGCTTTGAATTGCGGATAGGTGATGCCCTCGGCGTATCGTACCGTCGAGAAGATATGCGTTATCTCTTTGTAACGTGTATCTCGTATGCGTCCTGCAATCTGCCGTATCGTCGTCGAAACGTCCAGCAGGTGATGTCGTGCCGTGCCGTCGCTCACGACGTATATCTTGCCCTGCTTGTCGTAAATGTCGCACCCCTCGAAAGCCGTCGAGGTGTAGAAATTGATTTTGCGCACCGCTTTGTCGGGAATTCCGATTGT
>NZ_CAXUDY010000063.1:0-1327 GCF_964250025.1 Alistipes sp. DJF_B185 | reverse complement strand
TCACTACTGTCCCGTAAAAGCGGGCAAGTCGGTCTTTGAAATAGTTGAAACATAGTCTATTAGAAGTAATTTTTCATGTGCGACGATTTGAATTTGTAATTTTGCAGCCCATAAAGGGACTGCTCTATGAACAAAGACAAATATGTATTCGCTCAATTGGTTGCATTTCTCGACAACAACAAGTTCCGTCACCTGGTTGACAAGTATGATGGGAACAGGTATGTCAAGAACTTCACCTGCTGGAATCAGCTCATGGCACTCATGTTCGGACAACTCTGTAACCGTGAGAGCCTGCGTGATGTTGTCGTTGCATTGGAGACTCACCAATCCAAATGTTATCACCTTGGAATGGGGCGTAATCCAATAGCGAAAACGACATTTGCCACAGCGAATCAGAATCGTGACTACAGGATCTTTGAAGACTTTGCCTTCTTCATGATGGAACAGGCTCGCAAGAAACGAGCAACCGACATCTTCAAGCTGAAGGGGAATGTTTATGCATTTGATTCAACAACGATTCCGCTCTGCTTGTCAGTATTCTGGTGGGCAAAGTTCCGCAAGAAGAAAGGAGGCGTTAAGGCGCATGTCCTTTATGATCTGGAGTCCCAGGTTTCTGCTTTCTTCCATATTACGACTGCATCGGTACACGATTCAAAGGCAATGAAGGAGATTCCCTATGAATCAGGTTCTTACTACGTATTTGACCGTGGTTACAATGCATTCAAGGAACTCTACAAGATTTGTCTTAATGAATCATACTTCGTGGTTCGGGCGAAGAAGAACTTACAGTACAAGTGTACGAAATGGAAACGTAGATTGCCTAAGAATGTGCTTTCTGATTCCGTTATTGAACTCACGGATGTGAACACACAGAAGAAGTTTCCTGAGAGGCTGCGACTTGTGAGATTTCACGATGACGAGCAAGACAGAGACTTCGCATTTTTGACGAATGCATTCCATCTTACCGCTCTCGAAATTGCTAATCTCTACAAGAACCGATGGCAGATTGAGTTGTTCTTCAAGTGGCTCAAGCAGCACCTCAAGATTAAGAAATTCTGGGGCACTACAGAGAACGCTGTCAGAATACAAATTTGCTCTGCAATCATAACTTATTGCCTTGTCGCCATCGTCCAACACGACATGCGACTAAAGCGGTCAACTTATGAGGTCCTGCAGATTTTGAGCATCTCACTAACGGATAAGACTCCACTGAGAGATCTCTTCGAAAAGACTAATTTCAACGATGTCAAAGAACTCGATTATCCCCTCTTGGAGGGACTATTTGATTAATATTAACTTCGTCCCAATTTTAACGGGACACTAATGA
>NZ_CAXUDY010000062.1:0-1349 GCF_964250025.1 Alistipes sp. DJF_B185 | reverse complement strand
CACTGCGAGATTGTCGTGGACAACGAAAAAGTGAAAGCGGAAACGGCCCGGTACAAGAAGATACCACAAATTACCGATTTCACGGACGAGAACGGGACGGATCACATGAAACAGGTCGTGCAGGAAAACTACGAACGTATCAAGGCAGAGGCCGGCCGCATCGTCGCCGAGGAACTGGAACGTATCAAGAACGACCCGGTGCTTTGCAAGCTCCTGCCGGAACAGAACTAAATGAACACAAACACCCCCGCAAACAACCTCCGTGACCTTAACCGGGGCTGTTTCCTGGTTTTATAACCGTACAGCCGGTGTTTTGGAGCATAAAGTAGTGATTATGTGAACGGAAAACATTATTTTTGTGTTCGGAATCCTTTTAATTATAAGTATGACAGTTACCGATATATACGAAGCAATGAACAGCAAGGCGGAAGCGTTTTTCGAGTGGTTGCAGGCTCACCCGAAATACGGGTTGCTGTTTGGTGTCGGGTTGCTTGCCCTATGGCTTGCAGGGTTGCTGTTCCGTTGGAAATGGGCGTGTCATTGGCAGTTTAACAGCAAACTGTGGTTATTTGATGATTGCAAGCCTGAAACACGCCGCAGGGTTCAGATTGTGTTGGTCAGCGTTCTGATTATACTTATATTGGTTGGTTTCTTTGTATGGAGATAACGGTATGGAAAAGGACAATCGCAAATACCGGATCTGCTTCATCGACTATATGTGGTATGTAGCCGAGATATGGCACGAAAGGGAGCGTACCAATCTCAACGGACGTATGCTACTGTTTTGGTGCTGGCTCTTCGTCCTACTCATACCGCTTGGGTTTCCGCCGATATTGCGCCTTTTCGGCTGGATGATTGGTTTGGCCATAGTGATTCCTCTCTGCTTTCTTCCCGATTTATTCTGCAAGCTACGCTATACAGCCGGACGGCGTGAAGCACTCCGTGAACATTACGGGAAGATGAAACATCCCGGCAGGAAGCTCGCCAAAATAGTTCTTATCGCTATCGCCCTGATCGTGGCAAATGTAGCGCTGATGTTCCACCTCGGATTTATACATTGGGCATGATGAAACGGCAGGAGAATAAGCAACGGTTTTATCTCTGGGACTACCTCTGGTGGATGGGGGAGAAATGGAAGCAGGCAAGACGAACAGGCAGGGTCGATGGCGAAATGATGCTCTCGATTTATATCTTCGCTCTTTTGATATTCCCTATGATGACTGTTACTATCCGGCTTTTTCCAGGTGTGTCGGCATTGTTGCCATGTGTCGTTTTTAGCATTGTCACATTTGCCGTTATGTCGCTCGTCAGCAGGATTTACAAATGGCGAGGCAAAGCAGTGATGTCTC
>NZ_CAXUDY010000061.1:0-1463 GCF_964250025.1 Alistipes sp. DJF_B185 | reverse complement strand
GGGGGCGTTCCGGATAAAAAGACGCTCGTAATCCTGGCCTTTCCCTCTTCGGCGGCGTCCCTCCTCTTTCGTAGCCGGCGAGGCGGCGGCCTCGCCGGACGGTTCCGATAGAGCCGATGCCTCCTCCTCTTTTTCCGGCGTGTAAGGATGTAATGGCCGGTTTCGGCTTTTGGCCTGGCTGATGATGAAGGAAGCGTCCAAACCGTCGTCATGTTCTTTTCCGCTCATAAGATCCTACTTTAACAGTTCGATCAATTCATCCACGAGTTTATCCAGGTTGCTGCCCCGGATCAAAGAACGGTCTGCCGGGAAGAGCGTGGAGCGGAAGACAGAGCGACGGCTGGCGTTCTGCTCACGACGAAAACGCTTGGTGTCAGGCAGGAAGGTCTTCAGAACAGGAAGACCCAGCTCTTTCATTACCGCCTCGTAAACCTGATATAACTCTGTCTTTTCACGTCCGTCCACCATGTTCCATAGCATATACAGCCCTTTCATCCGGGACTTCTCGCGGCCCATGATATGCTCCTTTACCACAACCGCGTAATTCAGGGTGCTTTCCATGACAACCCGGTCGGCACTGATCGGGGCGACGAGATAATCCATTCCGGCCAGGGAATGAATCAGATCCTCGTTATTGATCGTACCGGGAAGGTCGAAGAACACATAATCGAAATCACCTTGCGGCAGGAGGTAGTCGGCATCGGCCAACGCCTCTTTCGTGTTGCTTTCCACGACAGGATAGGCTTTCTTTTGAAGCCGGGTGAATTGTTCGTAAGCTAACCTCTTGTAATGTTCGTCTTCGAGGGCAAGCTTCAGGTCACGTTCCCGCATCTCCACGATGGAGTGTTGGGGATAATCGCAGTCGATGACCGCGACATTGAAACCCTTTACATAGTGCAGGTAAGAGGCTGCCAGCACCGTGAGGGTGGTTTTGCCCGCTCCGCCTTTCTGGGTGGAGAAGGCCACGAATTTCGTTTTCTCTTTCATTGTTCCATGCGTTTTTAGTTATACAATCGGGTAATCGTTCATCTCTTCACGTATCCGGACAAGTGACGGCATGAGATTTTATGCTGGTATGCCGGCACGCATATATGCTGGTGCGCTGGCAGGCTGTTACGCCGGTATGCCGGTGCATGGGCGCGTGTCCGATTTTATACTCATGCGCAACCGCATTTGCTTATCCGGACAAAGACCCGCTTTTTCCTCTGCACACGATGTTTTCTGCATCCGTCCACACGTGTGCGGACAGGGGGATGTGTCATTGCCCGTATCCGTTCTCACGTGCAAAGTAAACCCTTAAAAACACGGGTTGTATGCTCTTTTTCCGCTATGGCCGCGTGTGGCGTCAAAGTGGACGCAAGTGGCGTAATCGCTTATGGCACAAGTGATTGAATAGGTCGGTATCTTTGCCTCGTGAACGATCCCGACGCTAATGAAGCCGTCCTTGCCCCGTTTTACGGCGG
>NZ_CAXUDY010000060.1:0-1498 GCF_964250025.1 Alistipes sp. DJF_B185 | reverse complement strand
AGAATTTGGCTTAACTCTCCTCAATACCAAACACTTACTTTATTTATCCAAATTTTGCCGTTTTTTTGCGAGTTCTTGTTATATTTGTGCGTGCAATCCTAAATCCCAATTGCCTATGAAGCATTAAAAGCGTATTATGACTTAATTGCGAATCACTTCCGCGCCGTTCCGCACTAAAAGCGCCGGCACATACATATAAAAAGCGTTAGCTTTGTACCTTGCTTTCTGAAAATCTGGAAAATTTTAAGAGCAACCAAGGAATGAAGTTTGACGCTCACGTTTCCAACGTGGGCTTCATTCTGTATTTGGTTGCACAGGTTATTCCAGAGCCTCAGAAAGCAGATCAGAGTTTTGTCCCACGTTTTTTGTATCCCTATCCCAAACTCCCACTTACATATGCCGGGGGACAGGCATTCCGATATTTGTCATGAACAACTATCTCCTGCTGATCGGCATCAGCTGCGTCCCTGCCGTAACGGGCATGTGCGCCACGCTGCCGCTCTGGTATCAGAGGCACCTGCGTAATCAGACGATTCACACGCTGGGCCTGACGCTCCTTTTCCTCACCTTGGTAATCTGCCTGCTGCCCGTAATCACGAACGAAAGTTCGGGAATCGGATTCGCGGCCATCGCACTCAGCAGCATCAATTTCTTTCTCTTCCGCCATTACGAACGCCTGCTCTACACATTGCGGTGCCCCGGCTGCCGCCGTGTAGCGCTCCGCATCCGCGCCATACACCACAAAACCTACAAGCTTCACTGCAAGCACTGCGGACTCTATACCGATTGGCACGCATAACCGCTCGGCTAAGTCCCAATGCGATAAGCCGCGCAGGGAGTCGCGGAAGAATAAGACAACAGCCTCAGAGATATAAAACGCCGGCATTAAAAAGCAACATCGAAAAGGCGCAATACCGCTTTTCCACGGACTGCGCCATAAATAGGAATACGGTCGCCACGGACCGTATTGCAAATGGGAAAACGGGCAGGGCAGCTCTTCCCGAACCGTACAACGCGCCCCGTACTTCGGATTAGAACGGCTTTCGCCCCGCGGGAGGATCTTCGGATCTTCCCGCTTTTTCATACTCTAAAAACAAAAATACGGGTTTAATACTGTCAGTACGTATTCCCTGCAGCGTTCGTATTCGTTATCCGCTTGCGGTGTAAGAATCCCTATCTATACGCAAAAGCAGAAGCGAGAGTGAACCGAACGCCTGCGTTAACCGGCTGACACAGTCAGGCCCCCCCCCTTATTTATAAGGAGACGCAGCGTCGGCAGAGGTAAGGTGAGAGATCGTAAAAGCCACGTCAACAGGCGGGAAAAGCAGGGCTTGCCCCCCCCCAAGCAATCTCGGCAAGCAGGGAAAGCACCCCTGTCACCCAGCAGGCCACTAAGGAGCGTTCCCCCGTATGCCTGTATGCCTTGGTTCGGCTTGTCCTGCATCGCTGTAAGCAGCATGAATATCCCCCTGTTCAGACACTATGAATTGTTATTATC
>NZ_CAXUDY010000059.1:0-1506 GCF_964250025.1 Alistipes sp. DJF_B185 | reverse complement strand
TGACCGATGGCGGTTTGGGCCTGCACGGCGATACCTCTGGCAGCGTTGACAACCGGACCGAAGAACATATTCAGCAGCAGGTTCAACCCCTGTGTAAATGTGATGGCCGCCAGACTGCCGAACATATTCCAACTGGCAAATCCTGTCATTTCCTTGAATAACCCCTTGTCCCAGCTCCAGCGATATTTTGTTTCGTTGAAATGCCGGTTGCAATACCAGCTGTAACATAGACGTATGAGGAACTGGACAATAACGATTAACGCGGCGTACAATATCAGTTTGTCGGTGTGAAAATACCGAAGAAAACAGACGATCAGCAATTTCAAAGAGACTTCGATAATCGATATATAGGCGAATGCGCTCATTCTTTCATGGGCGATGATGGCCGCATTATACGGTACGCTCATGATCATGATCACCGATGCCGCTACCGAGCACTGGAATACCCAGAAAGCGGCATTCATGCGGTCGGCCGGAATCTGCATTTTGTTCCATAAGAACCAAAGCCCGACCGTTTCCGCCAGCACTATTATCAGAAAGGATATGATGCCATGTATTGAAAGGCTGGTCGAAAAAACCTTTGTCAGTTGCGCCCGATTGTTCTGTCCCAGCTCAAAGGTCAGGTACCGCTGTGTCGCAGAGGTCATGGATCCGTTGATGAATCCGAACATGGCGACGATTCCGCCCACAACATTGTAGATGCCGAAGTCCTCCACCCCCAGAATGTTCAATACCACCCGGCTGGTGTAGAGACTTACAGCCATGGTAACAAGCATCCGGAAGTAGAGCAGAAGTGTATTCTTTGCTATTCGTTTGTTGTTAGAGCTTATTTCCTGCATTTCGGAGCCGATGTTCATCCATTAAGCGCCATATCTACCTCTCCTTGTACATGCTTTGGTAGTATTTTTCATACTCGCTTGAAGTAATGTCGTCCATCCATTTTTGGTTCTGGAGGTACCAGCGGACCGTCTTTTCGATCCCCTCCTCGAACTGCAGGCTGGGCTGCCAGCCCAGTTCGCGCTTGAGTTTGCGCGAGTCGATGGCGTACCTCAGATCGTGGCCTGCGCGGTCGGTGACATACGTGATGAGCTTCTCCGACGACCCCTCGGGGTTGCCCAGCAGCCTGTCCACCGTCCGTACGATCACCCGTATCAGGTCGATGTTCTTCCATTCGTTGAAACCCCCGATGTTGTACGTGTCGGCGACCTTGCCCTTGTGGAAGATCACGTCGATGGCCCGTGCGTGGTCCTCGACGTAGAGCCAGTCGCGGACGTTCTCCCCGCGGCCGTACACGGGCAGCGGCCTTCGGTGGCGGATGTTGTTGATGAACAGCGGAATCAGCTTCTCCGGGAACTGGTAGGGCCCGTAGTTGTTCGAGCAGTTCGTAACCAGCGTCGGCATGCCGTACGTGTCGTGGTAGGCCCGCACGAAGTGGTCCGACGAAGCCTTCGACGCCGAGTAGGGGCTGTGCGGGTCGTACTTCGTCTCCTCGGTGAAGAACTCCTC
>NZ_CAXUDY010000058.1:0-1538 GCF_964250025.1 Alistipes sp. DJF_B185 | reverse complement strand
ACATTACTAACGATAACAAATTTGTATGAAAGTTTTTATTGGAGGTGAATTGGAACATAGTATTTCTGATAAGTTTCGTAAAGCAAGAAACTCTGTAATAGAATATATGGATTGTCTATGTGATATTTCATATATTAATGAACTAAGTTTCTATGTATTCTGCTTAAAAGGATTTACTACAAATCCATTAAGTCGATATTCGAAAAAACGTAATCGGATAGAATTGGAAATTCTACTCCCATTTGATAAATTTGAAACAGCAAATGATTCTCAATGTGTTGAGATATTGAAACAAAGTATTCTTGATGCTATTGAGAACTATAAAAATAAAAACATTCCACAACAATATATTGATGTAATTGTAGAAAAAATGAAAGCATCAATTAATGAATGAATTCGTTAGTAACAAACAGCACTACTGCTTAAAGCGGAACGCTATTGAACATTACAGCTATGGATATAACGAATAGAATTATTGTCGCCTTACTGGAACGAATGAAAAGTAGAAACAAGAACTTTTCATTATCAAGACCTAAGTTTCATCGGTTGTTTCAAATAAATCCCGATGGCTACTTATGGTATGGCGAGAAACTGGAGCGGCATTTACTTAACAAATATGGAGAATCGGCTGATACATTGAAATATCTTGATATATATTATTTCATTTCCAATATTGTGCGGTTGTATTACATGCCTAAAAATTCAAATTCGGAGGAAAACGAGTTTGGAAAGCTATACGCTTATGGCTCCATAATAGGGTTACACCGTTGTCATATTCCAGATAAGCGAATATATCTGAACCGATTGTTAAATACTTTACTGTTCTGTTGTCCGACTTCTGAAGAATATATCCGTAGATTCCGCTGGCAAAAAAACGGTATATATTACAAATCGCAGGATGTGGAAGTTCTTATTGCCGATACATTTACAGAAATACGGGAATCGGACAAACAATCAGAATCCATTGAAATAGTTGAGTCAATAGTCAATGAGACATACCGTTATCTGGTAGGCTCAAATACGGGGCTTCCATTTGTCCGTTCGGAAACTTTATTGCACTACAACCTGAACCCATCTGATTATATGTGGCTATATCAGCACGATAAGGAATTGTTTTATACTTGTCTTGATGCAGCAGCATTACAGTCGGAGATTTTCAGTTACAAGTCATTTGTGTACAATTTCAACCTGTATATTCTAAAAGACGCAAATATATTGGATGAATTGTCCAGATATTCCAAATGTTATGAAGCCGTTTTAGAACTGCTTTTCAAATCCGATTCAATTATGCAGAACTCTGTTATTCGGCAAATCAAATTATGTAGAAATGAAGATACCATTAAACAGAATAACAGATTGGATGCTATTAACAAATGGCTCAACTCCCTAAACAAGATTGGTTAGCCACAGAACATTAAACATTAGAAAATGAGAACACCAGTCATAATCCTGTTATTTGTAATCCTGCTTGCCGTAAGCTGCGGAGAGCCTCCCATGCCGCCGTCGGACGAGGAAATGATACGCCATTTCACCACGCA
>NZ_CAXUDY010000057.1:0-1581 GCF_964250025.1 Alistipes sp. DJF_B185 | reverse complement strand
GATGGCACGGCAGTATTATACAATGACGGGAAGATACGTTTTGACGAGATCGCCGACATCGAGGTCGGCTCGGTGTTTGTGGGCATCCTGCTCCGCAACGGCTATCTGTTCTACCTTTCCCGTACCGAACCGCTCAAGACGTGCATATACACGCATGGCGGGTGGGGTTCAATCTCTGAAATTTCTCCCCGTGGCATTGCCGGACATATCGGGCGTGAACTGCACGGGAAGCTGGGCGACCATACGGCGGTCGATTGACGGGAAACAAAAAAATCGGACGGTTGTCGTCCGATTTTTTTCGCGTCGTATTTTCACGGCCGTTGCCTGCCGTGTTCCCGTTTCCGCCTTTGCAGGGCGAGCAGTTGCCGCAACATGTAGGCATGGTTTTCCCCCACGGTATGCCCCGAGGGCATCAGGTAGGGACTTGCGAGGCACTCCCGGCATTGGCGTACCGCCTCTTTTAAGTCGGTAACGGTTATTTCCGCTCCCGTGATGTCTTTAATCTTTGTTTCCATTCTTGTCCTGTTTTTTTGGTTCGTACCAACTGTCCCGGTAATTTTCTCCCACGAGCGAGAAAATTCCGCTCATGCCGCTTTCAGCGGCGAAATTTTTGGCTTCCCATATACCGGAAAACTCTCCCAGCAGCCGGTAGCCGATGAATAATTTGTACTTGCGCATGATTTTATCGTTTTTCCAGGTTGATAATCGGTGTGTTCTTTTGCAGCCATTCCTTCACGCTGTCCATGTTGTATTCGGATGTGATAACCGCCGTTCGGTCGTCGATTTCGGTGAAGCGCGTAGTTTCATACCCGTCGATCCACTGCTTCAGCGTGGCAACGCCCCACACCTGCGGGTCGTCGAACATGGTGTTGAGCCGCCCGATACCCTCGCCGAAGGTTACGAGCAGCGTTTCATAGGAGATTTCCTTGTTTACTTCATTCGTTTTCATATTCTCGCTTTTTACGGGCGGCTTTTGCCGCCCCGAAATTTTTTAATCAGACAAGTTCCACTCTAACCCTGCTCATGTTCGCCCAGAACACGCCGTTGCAGTAGTAGGCGTAGCCGTTATGCCAGTTGCTCCTGCGGCGTATCACGTCCTGCTCGGGTGGTCGTATCTCGATACTCGTGGTGTAGATGTTGTGTCCCACGGTAATGACGAGGTTGCACCTTCGCCATATCTCGGAATGGGTTTTGAACCCGTTTTTCCCCTCGACGAGCGCAAGGGCCGTCTTGACTGCTTCCCGAACTTCCCAATCCCACTCCCCGAAGGGTTTGAGCGGGCGTGCCATGTAGCTTTTATAGATGATTTTCATTGTTATATTTTTTTTTGTAGGGCGGCTTTCGCCGCCCCGATTTTATAATTCGACAATCCTTTCCACTCTGCCGTACAACATGGAGCGTATGCTCGTCTTGTCCACGCCCTTGTATTCCGTGTAATGCCCGTACTGCTTTACCACGAATGTTTTCAGTACATCGACAAAGTTGAAACGATACCCTAAAAGCGGAATGGAGTCCTTGAAATAGGTGTTATGGTTTACCTCACGGGTAATCCAGTCTTTCTCCTCACGGGTGAGCGTTCCC
>NZ_CAXUDY010000056.1:0-1600 GCF_964250025.1 Alistipes sp. DJF_B185 | reverse complement strand
TCGCCGAGCATCCGGTCGTCGGGCGCGGGAACGGTGAAGCGTCCCCCGGCCGTATCGAAGCCCATGCCGCGCAGTTCGTCGGCGGAGTAGGGCAGGGCGGGATTGAAATAGCCCAGCAGGCCGTGAACGGCATGTACGGGAATCTCCCAGATGCGGAAGAAGCCGAGGATATGGTCGATGCGGAAGGCGTCGAAGTATTCGGCCATCTTGGCCATGCGTGCCCGCCACCAGGCGTAGCCGTCGCGTGCCATGCGTTCCCAGTTGTAAGTCGGGAATCCCCAGTTCTGCCCGACGGCCGAGAATGCGTCGGGCGGAGCCCCGGCCTGCGAGTCCATGTGGAACAGGTGTGGGTAGAGCCATGCGTCGACACTCGTGCGACTGATGCCGATGGGCAGGTCGCCCTTGAGGACGATGCCGTGGGCGCGGGCGTAGGCGCAGACCTCGGACAACTGCGTATGCAGGTGGTATTGAACATAGCAGTGGAATGCGATGTCGCGGTTGTGGCTGCGGCAGTAGGCGTCGACGGTTTTGCGGTCATAGCGGGCGAAGCCGCCCCAGCGGGTGAAGTCGGGCGTGCCCGTTTCGTCGCGCAGCGTGCAGAAGGCGGCATAGGGGATGAGCCAGTGTCTATTGGCGGCGATGAAGTCCTTGTAGTCGCGGCGTGCCGCAGTGCGGGTTCCGTGGCGTTCGAACGCCCGGCGGAGCAGCCGCAGTTTGTGCCGGTTGACCCGTTCGTAGTCTATTTCGGGGAGTGCGTTCAGTTCGTTGCGCAGGGTGCGGTACTCGTCGTCCTCCACGACGCCCGCGGCCGGCAGCCGGATGAACTGCGGGTGCAGGGCGAAGGTCGAATTGGCGTTGTAGGGGTAGGAGTCTTCCCATGTACCGGTCATGGTGGTATCGTTGATCGGCAGTACCTGGATGACGCACTGCCCGGTGGCGGCCGCCCAGTCGATGAGCCGTTTCAGGTCGTAGAACTCACCGACGCCGAAATCCTCTTCCGTACGGAGCGAGAAGACCGGGATCGCCGTCCCGGCGCCCTGCCATCTGCGTTCGGGGAACCGCGGGTACGCCGCGGCGTCGAGGGCGTGTTCGCCGGCGCCGGGCAGTTCGCCCCAGGTGCGGTTGGCACCCTCCTCCCACAGGATGGGGGTGAGGGTCTTGCGGTCGGCGATCAGGAATTTGTATTCGAACCGGTGTGCGGTATGTAGCGTGAGTTCCCATTCCGGGAAGCGGCTGTCGTCCATCGGGACGATTCGTTTCCAGTCGCCCAGTTCACGGCCGCTGCCGGCGACGGCGAGCGTTTCGTCCGGCCGCAGGGTGGGCAGGATGACGCGCAGGGTGATGTTGCCGGCTGCTTTCTTCGGATTACCGGTTTTCCCGCGGCCGAAGATGCCCCGGGTGAATGCCGAGGAGTAGAACGGCGTGTCGGAGGGCATCTCCTGCCAGCGGTCGCGAATGCGCAGCGTACGCACCCCCTCCCGGGACGGGATCCGCAGCGTGTGCGGCCGCCATTCGCTGCGGATGCACACGCCCTCGCGCTCGACTTCGTAACGGTATTCTGCCGGCTGCGCCGCAGGGGCGTACCGCTCTACGGCGCAGG
>NZ_CAXUDY010000055.1:0-1628 GCF_964250025.1 Alistipes sp. DJF_B185 | reverse complement strand
GCAGTCCTTTATATTATATATGGACTAAAATATCAGAATTATGAAAGAGAACATCATTCAGGCGATAGTTGCGAAAATGCAGCGTAACTTGGATTGCCGACAAATGGTACAGCTTAAAGCGGTACTTGCATCAGAACTGCATAATGTGGAAATAATCGAAAAGAAAGAATGTGCAAAACAACAAGCACAAGAAAATGAGCATCTTTTAAACTCTTTTATCTCAGCAAAAAAGATTGAAGGATGCTCTGATAAAACATTGGCATACTATCGTAACACTATTGAACGATTGTTATTTACACTTTCCGTGGCTATTTGTCATATAACCACAGCAGATATTCGTACCTATCTGTCCAATTATCAAGAAGAGCATTTGTCCAGTAAAGTAACTATTGACAACATGCGGCGTATCTTTTCAAGTTTCTTTGCATGGTTGGAGGATGAAGACTATATTGCAAAGAGTCCTGTAAGGCGGATTCATAAAGTAAAAACAGACTCTCTTGTAAAAGAGGTACTTTCTGATGAACAGTTGGAACAACTTCGGGACAGTTGTACCAACAAAAGAGATTTAGCTATTATAGACATCCTATCATCCACAGGTATCCGTGTAGGTGAATTGGTGAAACTGAACCGAGAAGATATAGATTTTTATGAGCGGCAATGCGTAGTATTTGGGAAAGGCAACAAGGAACGTATTGTTTATTTCAATGCCAGAACGAAATTGCATTTACAGCAATACCTTGATTCACGTACTGATAATAATCCGGCTTTATTTGTTTCACTATATTCACCATACACACGCTTAACTATCAGCGGTGTGGAAGTGCGTATTCGGAGACTTGGACAATCACTTTCCATGCCAAAGGTACATCCTCACAAATTTCGCCGAACTCTTGCTACAATGGCTATTGACAAAGGTATGCCTATTGAACAAGTACAATGCTTATTAGGCCATGTGCGTATTGATACGACTCTGCACTATGCCATTGTAAACCAAAACAATGTAAAGTTGGGTCATAAGAAATATTTGGGATAGACAATCATACCGGATTCTGCCTGAAAATGCGTAAATTTGCATCAAAATTGGATGCAAATGAGAAAATATAAATTAGGAGATATCGCTACTGTAGAAATTAGTGGAGTAGATAAGAAAATAAAAGATGGAGAAGAAGATATCCGTCTATGTAATTTTGTGGATGTCTATTATAACTGGGCTATCACTATGGCTCGGCATGATAGTTTTATGCTTGCCACTGCCCGTCCCAATGAAATTTCCAAGTTCCAATTGAAGAAAGGTCAAGTTGCATTAACCAAGGATAGTGAAACTCGTGATGACATTGGCATTTCTACTTATATAGCCGATGATTTTAATGATGTCATATTGGGTTATCATTGTGCATTGATAACGCCCAATAAAGATATTCTAGATGGACGTTATTTGAATGCCCTTATGCATACGGGCTATGCAAAGAAATATTTCGCTTGCAATGCCTCGGGAAGTGGACAACGCTATGCGTTATCAGCAGAAATACTCAATTCATTTCCTGTACCAGTAATTCCATTGCAAAAACAAAAACAAATTGGCGAAATATTCTCTGCATTAGACAAAAAGATAGAACTCAATAAGCAGA
>NZ_CAXUDY010000054.1:0-1716 GCF_964250025.1 Alistipes sp. DJF_B185 | reverse complement strand
AGATAACTCTTGCCCGAGCCCGACGGTCCGAGGATAAATTTATTCCGATTCGTGATGACGCCGCGCTTCATCGGAAGGTCCGAGATGTCCAGATGGAGAGGTATGCCCGACAGGCGGTCGGACATCTTGATTCCGAAGGGCGAGAGCGACGAGCGGTAGTTGGTCTCCTCGTTGAAAAGGCAGAGGGCCTGATCGAGAAAGGTGTAGAAACTCTCCTCGGCGGGGAAGTCGGCCTCGTTGCCGGGAATCGCCGCCCAGAACAACACCGGCACGTCCACCGTGTTGTGATGCGGCGTGCAGCCCATAAGGGCCAGTTGCGAGCCCACGTCGTTGCGGATGCGCTTCAACTCCGCTTCGCTCTCGGCCCATGCCATGACGTTGCAATGGCACCTTACGGAGCGCAGCCCCTGCGAATGCGCCTCATTGAGATACATTTCGATCCACTCCCGGTTGATGGCGTTCGAGCGCGAATAGCCCGCCAGCGAGTTCATGTTCCGGGCCGAGGCTTCGAGGCGCTTGAGCGTTTCGTCGTGGTCGTCGAGGAAGATCACCTGATTGTAGACATGGTTGCAGGAGAGCAGCAGCCCCACGGGCGCCGCGAACGAGAGGCGGCAGTCCGAGCGGTCGGTCGAAAGGCGTTCGTAGCGGAAATCCGTCGCCACGCTCTGTGGCAGCATATCCAGATCGGAGAGCGTGTGCATCGTAAGGAACTTGTCTCCGATGCGCATCACGCCCGGGTCGAGACGGATATCTTCGTTGACGACCGGACTCCGCTCGTCCGAGAGGGCGAAGTAACGGGCCAGCAGCCCGGCGTCGTCTGCCGTGCCGACGATCTCCGTTTCCGTTAGCCGCTCGACGTGCACGAGGCCCGAATCGTTCAGAATGCGCTCCATCTGCTCCGCGGCCTCCAGAAAGCGCGTCACGGCGTCCGTGTCGCGCATCTCCCGCGGGACGATGAAACCCCGGCACAAGACAGACGAGGCGCTGGTCTGCCGCATCCGTTCGGGCGTGGTCTTCGTAACGAACAGGTAGCACGTATGGCGCAGGTAGGGCCGCTCGTTGAAATGACGTTCGTAGGAACGTGCGAGAAAGCTCCGCTCGGAACCCTCCTCCGGAGCCGTGTATCGTTCTTCGATAAAGAAGTCCTGTTTGTGGACGACGGTGTAATCCGGCAGCACTTTCAGGGCTTTGAGCCATGCGCCGTGCAGTGCTTCGTATTCCTCGGCCGTGAGGGTGAAGAGTTCGGGCAGTGTGACGCGGTAGGCCGCAGTGATGTCGGCGAACTTGGAGATGATGCAGTTGTTCTCGACTCTCAGAAGTGGAAATTTCGATTCCAAGGTCGAGGTTTTCAGGGTTCCGCGCATAGGATTACAGTTTTACGGTTCGACGAAAACGCAACAGCCGCCCGACGGCCCGGCGGTGAACGATGCGCCGCGGATGCCGGCGCGAGGCCATGAGCTTCTGAAGCCCGTGGGGGCCGAAACGGCGGTTCAGGTAGAAGGTGCCGCCCGTGACGGCAAGGCCGGCCGTGAGGGCGAAGAGGATGCACAGGCCCTGCGGGACGCCGCTCATGTACATTCCGGCGAAGCAGACGAAGACGCCCAGAAGCCCCGCGACGAACAGCACGAGGTACTGCGCCGTGAGCCGTAGGCTAAGAACCCGGTGCCTTGCCGTATTTCTACGGTAGGTTTCCAAGAACTCGCCTCCGAACCGTGC
>NZ_CAXUDY010000053.1:0-2033 GCF_964250025.1 Alistipes sp. DJF_B185 | reverse complement strand
AGTTTCGAGAACAGCCAAATCGACGCGGCGATGCAGAATCTATTGTGAACGAAAAAGGGCACTCCGACGAATATACGGAGTGTCCTTTTTTTCAACGGCAGCAGGCTGAAATTAGGCGACCGTCGCTTGTTCGGGAAGACGTTTTATATCTTCCGACAGAAATCTGTCCGCATCTTCGGGCGAGAATCGTTTCCCGTAAAGTTGCACATCAGCCCCTAATGTACGGGATACTCCGTCTTTCAGCACCTTTTTCATCGTGGCACTACCGAGGAACACAATATGTTCCGCTACATATTCAGGCTTCAAGCCCAAGATTTCACACTCGCGGCAATACCTGCGACTGTCAAGCAGGATATTTACCTGCTCCATGAAATCAGCCCAGAATTTGTTAGCATCCGAGTAAGCCGCATTCATAAATTTGTTGATGCAGGCCAATTTAATTTCGTTATCCTTTTTCAGTTGGACATCGAAAACGGGCCGCGCCTGCGTCATTACCCGCCACATCGGGGGCGTAGTCGAACGGCGGCGGCGCGAGGTCTGCGCCGTCTGCTGTTCTTTCTGTTCGACAACGGGAGCAGTTGTAGCGGTTGCGGCGGTTGCCGCGTTAATTTCATTGGCGTTTAAGCCATTCTGCAAATTTGAATTTGCCATAATCTTAAATACTCCTTTTACAGAGGGGCTTAAATTATTCTGCATCCCTTGCCCAAGTGTTTGCAGGCCGTCGGGTTTATCCCTTTCGACACTACAAAGATTTGACTTTTCGCACCCCAAATACGGGGAGTGAAATAAAGGGCGTTTTTGCTCTCCCTCTGCAAATTACAGATAAACAGCGGAATAAGTTGCAGGCATGCGCCCTTTGCAGGACTTAATTATTCCTTTTAACGAATCGTCGCTATACAAAAAGCTGTCATTACGGGTAAATTCATAGAGGTAACAGATACGCGAAATCAGCAACAGACGATTCAACGAAACACTCTTGTCGGGTTGCTTCGGGCGGTTGTCTCCCAATAAGGTGTTCAGCATATCCCGATACATCTCCACAGTCCGATAAATCCGAAACGACGTACTCGGATAGGTTTGGTCGAAATTGCCCGTATCAATCCCGTAATACTGAATCTTCCTGCCTTTGCATTCCCGTTCATAGGTTTCCCGCAGCCAATGCAAAATCCCACGCTTTATAACGGGCAGAACCTCGACTTTCTTTCTGTTCTTTTTAAGGGTTATTTCAATATCATCGTCCGCGAAATCCTCGCCTAACTCTTTGAACAGATTTTGCACCGCCTTATCCAAAGACGCGGGTTTCACAAGGCCGCAGTTCTTAAACGAGGTTTCGACATAATCGTAAATAAAGACCAGCGCAAACCAGAATTTCTCGACATCCAGCCCCAATCCCATAACCGTAGCGATTATATCGTCGTTAGCGAGATAATCCGACTTGGCAAAGGGCATCTTAATCTTACCCGTACAGTAGCGATATTCGAATTGCGGCGTGCGGATTCCATACGTCTGTTCATCGCATCCGCAGGCAATATCAACATAATGGCGCAACTCTCGGCGCATCGGGTCGAAATCCCAATGCACAATCTTATCGTTTTCATCCATCAGTAAGGATTCATACAGACTCTTACGGATGGTATCGGCCTCCTTTTCATTCATAAAATAGCGTTTTACACCCAAATTTACGGCTTTTTACGTGTACATCGCACTTATTTACCATGCAAAAACCGCTATTAGCACTTAAAACACGTGTTCGAAAGGAATTTTAGAACAGCCGCACCATGTACCGAACTGCTAATAGTGTTAAATTGCATGACACGAAAGGTGTTTTAGAACAACTCACTATGTAAAATACCCGCTAATACTACATTTTGCACATTAATTTCCCCGTCGAACACACTCCGCCACCCCGTAAACAGCCCAATAATGCCATATAAGACATAGATAAAAATGTTCGGATTAATTGCTGTCCGACCTTTGTTGTCAATAAAAAAGGTGCTATCTTTATAATACGAGAGAGGAAAATCCGACAAGTA
>NZ_CAXUDY010000052.1:0-2227 GCF_964250025.1 Alistipes sp. DJF_B185 | reverse complement strand
TCATGTATTAGGACTTTCGCCTTTCTACTGCTCCCTGTCATTTCAGTAATTTTCCAGGGAGTTTCCCGTGTGATGTGCTTGCCACACACAGGGCAACATTGCATTTGCTGATTCCACAGGCGATAGATATATTGCTTGCCGTCTAAGTGTGCAAGCATTCTTCGGGTCTTGTATTGATCGAAGAAATCTTTCCAATCGGCATCATATGGGTTGGCCTCACTGCGGATTTTGATATGTCGCTTTATTTTCGTATCCGACAATCTCACAAGAGTGTGGTATTTATCCACTTTCCTGTTTTCAAGCGGTACGGCAAAAGTCCAGCTTCTACCTCTTACAGTGTGATAATACTTGTTGGCAATCCATCGTTTACCTTTTTTGGGATGTCTTCTGCGAGACCATCGCCATAGTTTGTTGAAAATTTGTGCATCTGTTTTACGGAAAGTTTCCGATGCAGAACACCCCTTGTAGTAGTTCGCCCATCCTCTAATGACTGGGTTTAGCAATCGTATCAAAGATTGTTGCTTAGAAGACTTGTTCTTGTCCACTATTTCACGAACCTTATCTAAAAATCTCTTTCGACTCTTCTTGGATGGTTTTGTGATAAACTTGCCTTTATATTTTCTGATATTGAACCCAAGAAAATCAAACCCTTCTTCTATATGAGTTATCTTAGTCTTTTCTTCTGATAAGGTAAGCCCTCTTGCTTGAAGAAACTCAATGACTAATGGTTTAACATGGTTCTCCAACAACTCCTTACTCTCTCCTGTGATAATAAAATCATCCGCGTAGCGAACAAGATTTATCATAGGAGTATAGTAATTTTTCTTCGAGCGGTTTATCGGAAAGCTATCGGCAAGCAGTTTTTCCAGTCCGTCCAAAGTCATATTTGCAAGAGTTGGGGAGATGATGCCGCCTTGAGGAGTTCCCTCCTCTGTCGGAAAAAGTTGCTTGTTGAAAATAAATCCACTTTTCAACCATTTACGGAGCAAAACTTTATCCATAGGGATATTGTCAAGCAACCATTCATGACTGATATGGTCGAAACAACCTTTGATATCACCTTCTAAGATCCATTGTGGGGATGTCGTCCTTGCCAGGTCATTGAAGCATTGTTGAACGGCATCTGCCGTGCTCCTTTCTTTTCTGAAACCATAAGAATTGGCATCAGCCGTTGTTTCAGCTACGGGAGCCAGTGCCATCAGATACAATGCCTGCATAGCCCGGTCTTTCATAGTTGGTATACCCAATGGTCTTAATTTCCCGTTACTCTTTCTGATATGTACTCGTCTCAGAGGTTGGGGTGTATAACCTCTCCTTTTCAGTTCGGTTATTGCACACACTTTAGCATCTGGCGTTTTCCATGTTACCATATCGACGCCAGCCGTTTTACTCCCATTATTGGAAGTTACACGTCTTACCGCTAATGCTTTAGCGTAAAACGAGTGGGTCAGTGTCCACTGCAAGGCTTTGACCTTGTTGTGGCGACCCTCTTTTTGAGCCTTTACAATACGCGCTTGTAGCTTTTGAACCGCAGCTTCGCATTTGAGCCAATTTATACTGTCCCATTTGCTCTGCGTTTGGTCAGTCGATGCACACGATTTTTTAATTTCGTTCATTTGCTTTTCTCCTTTTAAAAGTTCTAAAAGTTTCTTGTAAAGAATCACCTACCGCAGAAGTCAGCCTGCTTTCGCAGCGGGATGATGTTTCAATCCCTATTCACCCCATTACAGGGTGGCATTCGCTTTTTCTGCAATCCTATACCCGCACTCCATTCGGCATTCCTTACGGTCTGCTTACCTGTCATTGGCAGGAGAAATACGGGCTTACTACGTTCCGTGCAAGTAACTTATAAGTGGGTTAGGTTCTGTCTATTACACCGGCAGTACTCTGTTCGTGTATTCCCAGAATGGAGAGGAATAACCGACTGCTTCCCTTTTGGGCTGAAGCCTATCAGTATCTTTGGCTTCTTCAACCTTACGACGTTTAGACGACAGTTCGCTTACGCTAACCATACCACCCAAGCCAAGCTCCCTGACTGTATGATACTAACAGCCATTGTCTTTCCCTCACGGTTCTGACTGCTCCTTTCGGAAGGGCTACCTTGTCTGGACAGCTTTGATACAGTATATTACTATTGGTGCATCTGTCCATAGGCTACCGTTGACGAAACAACGGGTTAAATCTAAGTTTAACAATTACTTACACAGCGACGTATCGCACCCACTCC
>NZ_CAXUDY010000051.1:0-2376 GCF_964250025.1 Alistipes sp. DJF_B185 | reverse complement strand
CTTCAACCCCTCCGGAACGTAATACAGCGCGTAGCTGTTGCTATCGACGGCGGCACGGCACATTTTCGGTGTCTTCAGACGGTCAGGGACGAATTTCAGTGTTTCGCCCCGGTGGCCGGCCGCGGCAAGACAAAGTTCCGGCGTTTTCATCGCTTCGGGAACGAACTCGATGTTGAAAGCCGATTTCTTGATGGCGAAACGGCAGACTTCCGCCGTTTTCCGATCCTCGGGCAGCGTCTCGAAAAGGTTCTCGCGCCACGGGTTCTCGTACACCCCCGTATCGAGATAGGCTATATCTATTCTCTCTTGCTCTGTCATGGTTTTCAGTATTTATGGAAAGCGCCCGGGTGACGGGCGCTTCTCTTGGTTAGACATATTCCGTTATCGTTCCGTTTCCTCCGTCCCGTTCTCGCTCTGGAACGTGAAGGAGGTCTTCACGACCTGACCCGTGTTGTCCTCGACATAGACGTCGATGGTCTGCTGGTCATCGCTGCGCGATGTGTAATAGAGGCGGAACACCTCACGGTCGAGCGGATAGCGGTCGTTGGGCAGGAACACCGTACCGTCGTCCATCCTCAACTCACCGCGCCCGTCGGGCTGGAAATAGCGGATCGTGTAACGCGCGCCGTCATATCTCCCCTCCCGCACGAGCGTGCAGCGGATTTCAGCGGTTTCACCAACGGAGATTCGCTTCTGAACGGGCATCGTTTCCAGAGAGAACGTGTACGCCTGCTGTATATCCAGCCCGTTGTCGCAGGATGCGCATAAAAGACCCAGGGCGGCGATCCAGACCGCCAGGGCCAATATCTTTTTCATCTTTTTCATGTCGCTTGCAAGTTTAATGGATTATGAATTTCACGCCCAGGCCGAACTGCGCGTGGAAATGTCCCGTTGTAGTGCCCCATAGGATACGCTCACGCCCCGTCAGCGAGAGGATAATCCTGTCGGTCAGGTACGCATCGACCTCCAGCGTGACGGCCCCGCCATAGAGGAAACGGTCGCGGTGGCGGAGCGTAGAGCCGTCATAGAGCCGCC
This sequence comes from Alistipes sp. DJF_B185, assembly GCF_964250025.1. Lineage (NCBI taxonomy): Bacteria > Pseudomonadati > Bacteroidota > Bacteroidia > Bacteroidales > Rikenellaceae > Alistipes > Alistipes sp. DJF_B185. The sequence goes on along the minus strand of NZ_CAXUDY010000051.1, from coordinate 1,341 downwards.
TTTCGCCCCGGTTCACACTCTCGTAACCGGCCAGCGCCGAGCCGCCGAGGTAGAAGAAAAAAGTCCTGGACGGGTCGGCGAGGAACTTGTAATAGTAACCGCCCTCGGCAGTGAACTGCGCCACAGGGATACGTTCCGACTTGTAGGGGTAATAACGGTTCAGGAACTCCGCGCCGAACACCCACTTGTCGGCATTCTTCGCGTAGCGGCTCATGGCCAGCCCGAACCAGTAGCCCGTTTCGCTGCGGCTGTCCCGGGTATAGAAGCCGTCGGTCATGCCTCCCCGTATTTCCAGCCCGCGCATGGCGGGCAGGGCACGCTGGGCGTGCGCCCCGTCCGAAAGGAGGAGGCATAACCCCAGCGTGAGAATGAATATCGCCCGTTTCATATCACTTTACCTTTAACTCGTTGATAACACGTGCGCGCACCAGGTCGGCATTCTCCACCGTGAAAGTCTGGTGTCGCCCGCCCTGCTGCTCGTGCAGTTCCACGACCAGCTGCTTGTCGTCGGCCAGCGTGAACTTCGGGAGCGTGAAGACCATGCGCTCGGTACGCTTGCCGCCGATGACCTGCACGTTGTTGTACGCACGCACGGGCCATACGACCTGCTCCTGGATGGCCGTGCGTTTGGCCACCTTCTTGTCCGTAATCTTGAACGTCAGGTAGTCCACGTTGAAAGGCACGTTGGAGGAGTTTTTCAGTTGGAGGTGGAAATAAAGCAGGTCGTTATGCACGTAGATACCTTTGAGGAGGTATTGTACCCCGAAACGCTTGCAACCGATATGCTTGATCTCGCGGCGGTCATTCTTGTAAATGGACTGCATGATCAGTTTGACCAGCAGCGGAGATTCGCATCCCAACTCCTGCAAATAGATGTCCAGCGCATTATTGGGGCGGTTTACCGCCTCCCCGCCATGCAGGAAGTCCGCCATCTCGACCGACAGTTTCACCGGCTCGTCGGCATACTTGACATTGAAGCTGTAATAGGCCCCGTCCTCGGTAATGACCGAAAGGTTGCTCTCGCGCGAGAAATCACGCAGGGCCGCCTTTACACGCAGCACGTTTTCCGTGCCGTCGGCTTTCGCCGCCAGAAGATCCGAAGACCCCAGATCGACGTAACGGATGGCCGAGGGGAAAATCACATGAACGGTCTTGCTGAACGTCACCTCCAGCGCGTAGGGCGGGATAACCCGGTTGAAGGTCAGCGGACGGGTAAGACCGTCGTACAAATCGCCCGTGGAGGGCTTTTCCTGCGCGTGGGCAGCGAACATGCACCCGATAAAAGCGAGTGCCAGAAGAATCTTTTTCATACTCGATAATTTTTTGATTGTTGATAAAAAT
>NZ_CAXUDY010000050.1:0-2449 GCF_964250025.1 Alistipes sp. DJF_B185 | reverse complement strand
CTCTTTGGGTTCGACACGCCCGGGTTCGGTACGGGAAATCTCCTCTTTCACGGCTTTCTTGTCTCGGCTGGCCAGCAAGCGGTCATAGAAAAGCGTGTTGATTTGGCGGTCGAGCTGCCGGACACTCCAGTTTTCCTTGACGCACTCGTGCAGGTAAAAATCACGGGCGGCATCGCCCGACACCTTGAGAAGCGTGCGGCAATGCGACCAGCTCAATTTATCACACAGCGTGTGATATTTCGGGTAGCACTGGTAAAACTGCCTCATGTACCGCAGGTTGGTGGCCGTGAACCCGTTTCCGAACTCCGCCACGAGCCGCCTGGAAAGGGTGTTGATGACAGCCTTGCCATATCCGGCACGGTCGGTTCCCTGCTGCTCGTACTCCACTATGTATTTCCCTACCTGCCAGTAAGCCCTCACGAGGGTCGAATTGACATGATGTATCACCTTTGCGCGCGCTTCCTGCAAGATATGGCGCACGTTATGCAGCAGCTCTTCCTCCCCTTTGTCGGCAGGATGTATTTTATCTGTTTCTTTCATTGTTCATTATTATATAGGCTTACAGTGCAAACATACTGATTTTACGGCAAATATCGAGCGGTTGCACCGTCATGTCGTGCCTTATTCCATGTATCTCCGCGTTTTTCCATGACGCCGGACTCTCGGGACAGGGCCTAACCGGAACCGGCAGGACGATCCTTTTTCAGCTTGCGGAAATTACTGAAGTTACGCTCGATGAACCGCAGGACGTCCGATTCCCGGTAGAAGGTCTTGTGATAGATCATCTCGTAAGGCAGCTCTCCCGAGGTGCGGTAACGCTGGAGTGTGCGCTTGCTGATATTGAGCATACGGCACAGGTCGTAATTGTCCAGAAGACGCTCCCCGTCAGGCAGGATGGAAAGCGGTTGCTCCACATCCCCCGCGCACAGCTTCTCAATACGTTCCAGCCGTTCCGAGAGCCGCTGCATCCATCCGTCGAAATATTCCTTATCCAGAAACATGGCCTACTCCTTTGGTCGGTTTTTGCGCCGCACGGAACGCTCCTTCAGCACACGGCGGATTTCCGTGAGGGAATAATACAGCTTCCGGTTGATGGCCGAATAGGTGATCACGTGATCCGAGCGGAGGCGTTGAAGGGTACGCCCGCTGATGCCCAGGTAACGGCAGACCTGCTCGCCGTCCATCCATTCGTCGTTTATATACTCCTTATTCCATGCACGCCCCTTTTCAGGGAGAGAGGCGATTGCAGCCTCTATTTTCTCTATACGCCCGACAAGCTCGTTATAGGCTCGCGAACCGATCACTATGATTTTCATACTCCTTTGTTTTTTAGTCTGTTACAAAGGTCGGGCTTATATGGACAGCTTAAAACGAGGTCGGTACGACTTTTTTTTGATAATTTGCAGTGAACTGATTCTCAACGGTTCATGCGGTGAAGAAGGCAGTGTTTTTTACCGAAATCCGCGGCCCGTACTCGGTATTTTTATTGGCAGAAATGCGATAGCATACTGTGATTCAACGCTTAACGGTGTTCTAATCCGGACGGGGCTACAACGGAACACCCGTATCGGCTCCTTATACGGGTGCAAATACGGGCGTTCGGGAAAGTTCCTTTCGAGAGTTACGGGGGAAAACCGACCTCGGTTCTTTTGTTATATACAACGCTGATTATCAGTGCTTCTATAAGAAATAGAGTGCTTTACCGGTTCATGTTCTACTCGGAATTGCCGTTTTTCTTGTTTCGCTTCCACGTCTGCATACGTTTAAGCAGGGCCTCTTTCGCCTTGTCAAGCCACGGTGTCGGGTTGTTTCGGATTTTCATATCGCAGAATGTCCTCGAAAGGTTCATGTCGAGGTGTACGTTGAAAGCGTTGGAAATGTAGCTGGCAAGTTGCGTGAGTGGCACATTGCCGAAACAGCCTTTACTGTCGAGCAGGTAAATAAGTTCCGTCAGATCCGTCTTCGAGTCCTGCCATGTCGGACGCACGTCAGGCAATGGCAGAACCATGTTCCGGAGGTTCGTGCTCTCCAGTGATTCCAATTCGCCCATAAGATAAACCGACAACATATCGTTGGCCAGGATTTTCGCCACCTTGAAATCCGCGTTTGTCGAAAACTGCGGGTCGAGTTCATAGTAGAAGGTTTCCAGGTATTGCTCCGTGTCGGTCTGCCCGCGCAGGAAATAGAGGCTGTCCAGGTGTGTAGCGCCGCTGCGGAAATAGCGGATAAAGTCGAGGCGTTTCTGCGTGTACGCGTTGATGGCCCGAACATGGGCGTCCAGGTACTCCCGTTGTGCCTCGATACTTCCTACCGGACGGTTCATCTCGATATTGTAGAGCTTGCGGTAATAGATCAGACGGCAAAAAAGACGAGGTTTGATTTCTTTGAAGAACTTTATTTCCTCGTCATCGTTTTGAAAACGGTAGCCGATGATATATTGTTTCAAACG
>NZ_CAXUDY010000049.1:0-2599 GCF_964250025.1 Alistipes sp. DJF_B185 | reverse complement strand
GGAATACGGCATCCGAGCCACACTTTATGTCAATGCATCGACGAAGCGTAAGATTCTGGAGATACTTAAAAGAATCGGAGGTGAACGATTATCCGCGACATCATATGTGGATAATATTCTACAGCACCACATCGAAACTTTCCGTGACGATATAAACCGGCTCGATCGTAAGCGGAATTTTGAAAAACTTGTTTAACAATGACTTAAAAATTTCTAATTATGCTTTACAGCTTTTTATCCGAGTCCGGTGTCCTCGACATTTCATTACTCGCTCTTGGCACAGGCATTATCGTTTTGTCAATCTTAGGGCTGCTGCACCTCGGGAAGCGACGAGGTCATAATAAAGCCGGACACTTTTCGGAGCAACCTGACGATTGTGCAATGCCTGCCGTGCAAACGGAAAATAGCGATGGATGGCCCTCGATGGAACAACCTCAGACAACTGAACTTGTATCCGTTGTCGCTGCACCTGAAGATTCTTCAAATCTCGATTCTCCGCCTTCCGAAACGGTCGTATCCGAAAAGCAGGATGTGAAGCCGGAGTGTGTTCCCGTACCGGACATACGATGGCGACGTTCGATGACATTGCCCGACTACAAAAAAACATTTCTTGTCCGGGTGGATTACGACCTCCGCGCCTCGCTTTATGTCAGTGCCCCTACGAAACGGAAAATCCTTGAAGTCCTGAAAAAAATCGGCGGCGAGCGACTGACCGCAACATCTTATGTAGATAATATCCTACGGCACCATCTCGAAATGTTCCGCGACGAGATCAACTGCATACATCAAGAACAGAATTACCATAACATCGTCTAAATTCTTTCTGCCATGAACAGCATAATTCTTATTGCCGCCTGCGCCGTATGTTTGGATCAGTTGTTTTTCCGGGGGCGGCTCGCGTCATATGTCGTCGACAATCTGAAAGGCCCGAAGAAAAAACACACCGGGCATAACGCTGCCCCTCACACGCCGAATGCCGGTACTGCACCCCGTCAAACTCCTGAAATTCTCGTGTCAAAATCCTATCGGTGCGGACTGGAGCGGACTGGAGCGGACATCGGCACCGCCCCGGCAGGCGGAGACGCTATATTTGCCCCGGCTCCGGAAGAGAAGTCCGCGATGCAGGGGTGGAACACCCTTGTCGTGCGGCCCTCGATCGGCGAAGACGGCGAACTCTCGGAGCCCAAAGCGCCTGCCGGCGCCCGACCTCCGCTTCCGGCTCTCCCCGCCAGAGCAGAACTCCGCGATGCGGAAGTTCATGCGATGCTCGGAGAGCTGGACTTCGGAGAATGCGCCGTTATGGGCGATGCCACGGCCGAGGAGCGGCAGGCCATTGCCAACTTCGACATCCGGGCCTTTGCCTGACACGTAAACGAGAGACGACATGAAATGGAATAACGAATACGGCTAACGCCTTTCCCGCAGCAGGAAATACGATGTATCCGGTCGCAGAATGCCCCCAAAGCAGGCTGCGGCCTTTTTCACACCCTTAACCAAACTACTTGAACGATGAAAAAAAGAGCAATTTTCATGATTTTCTCCCTGTGCTCCGCACTCGCATCCTTTGCGCAGGGCAACGGCATGGCCGGCATCAGCGAGGCCACGAATATGGTAACGTCCTATTTCGACCCGCTTACGAAACTGATCTTCGCCGTGGCGGCGATCCTCGGACTGGTCGGCGGCGTGCGCGTCTACTCGAAATTCTCGTCGGGTGACCCGGACGCTTCGAAATCCGCCACGGCGCTGTTTCTCTCATGCGTCTTTCTGGTGATCGTCGGTACGGTCTTACGTTCATTCTTCCTCTAAACGATGGCGGAATACCAAGTGAACAAGGGCGTGGGCCGTCAGGTCGAGTTTCAGGGCGCGCACGTAATGGTTCTTTGGCAAATGCGTCGATAGCAAGACGTTAGGCAAGTGTTCGATAGCCTATCATCGATCGGCTTATCCGAAAGGGAAACCGGACGGGGAGTATAGCCTGCCGATAAACTGATAAGTCATACAGTTACCAAGTATGCGACTGAATCAGGAGATGAAAGATAGATACGAGGATAAAGTCTGGATTGATTGAACGATAGTCCAAGTGGCACAACTCGAAACTGTGGCGGAAGGTAACTACAGACGCCATACTGTAACACACTCGATTCGACCTTGGAGGGTTGGGTGCAGAACAGGTTACAGCACAACTGCGATAAGCAGAAACGGATGAAAGTCGTATCCGACAATCTATCAAAGCTATGTTGCCGAAGAATTAAACGTGGATTGCCTAACCCGGAATGCCGAAAGGCTATTAGGTTTCAGACCTATGAAAATCCGGTATGGCAACGGAGCCACCGTAGTAGTCCGAGCGAGGGAAAGCCTCGTACATGGCGAAGGGTGGCAGCTAACATTTTTAATACAAATTAACGGATAATGTGTGAGACATTATGAGAAATCCAGAGAGAGTATTAAACAGTCTGTCAGAGCACAGCAAAGTTTCGAGCTACAAGTTTGAACGGCTCTACAGGGTTCTATTCAATTCGGAAATGTTTCTCCTCGCCTACCATAATATACAAGGTAGGCAGGGAAATATGACGGAAGGTTCCGACGGTAAAACTATCGA
>NZ_CAXUDY010000048.1:0-2640 GCF_964250025.1 Alistipes sp. DJF_B185 | reverse complement strand
AGGCTACACCTACCGACAGGGCGACCGCGTGATGCAGTTGCGCAACAACTATGCTAAGGAGGTGTTCAACGGCGATCAGGGTTATATCCGTGAGGTGGATACGGAGGACAGGATGCTGACGGTGGATTTCGACGGCAAGAAGGTCGAGTACGATGTCACGGAACTCGACGAACTGACGCTGGCCTATGCCACGACGATTCATAAGGCGCAGGGGTCGGAATACCCGATTGTGGTCATGCCGGTGCTGATGACCCACTTCGTGATGCTCCAGCGCAACCTGATCTATACGGGTATCACGCGCGCCAAAAAGATCTGCGTGCTAATCGGTGCGACGAAAGCCTTGGCCTATGCCGTCCACAATATGTCCGTGCTGAAACGCAATACGAGCCTTCGGGAGCGGTTGAATCCCTCCCTGACGACCGACGGGAAACTCCGGGGCTGAATCTTCGACAGGGCTGCCGTCATTTCCTCCGCCGGTAAGGCCGAAACCGCCGGGACAAAAAAGGGTGTCCTTCGAAAGAACACCCTGCGTCATGCGATGAAAACGAGCTATTTGGCAGCTGCCGCAAGCGACGTTTTCCGGAATTCCTTGAGTTTCTTCTCAAGCTCCAGCGACACCTTACGGGCGCGCAGTCCCGCAGCTTTGTTGTTTTTTCCCGCCTGAAGCTCTGCGTCGGTCTTGAATGCCGCATACAGCTCGTCGATAGTCTTTACCAGTTCATTCATGGTCGTATGGAATTTAGTAGTTTAACACGATCCAAAAATAGATATTTTTTCACAAAAACAGCTTTGTGATGCTATTTTTTTCGGCCGGTTCCCTCGGTGCACGGCATTCCATTCCCGAAAGAATTTTTCTGCGAGGCTCCTTCGGGTTCTGCATGCCGGGTTCATATGCGGTATATGTCCGTGCTGCCGGCTTACAACTCCAGATTCCACTGCCGTCTGTGCTCCAAGAACGCTTCCCGGGTTCTGTCGTCGAATTCCGAGAGATCCTTCTCCGTAAGGATTCCGTTATAGAAAAGGCTGAATACCGTCAAAGCATAGCGGGAGCCGTTCAGACCGTCATACTGACGACTTATATCTTTGTCGAATGTCTGTATGCTCTTATATATTTCCAAATATTTCTCATGGCAGGACTGCGCTTTTTCATCCTGCAGGAGTCGTTTGAGTTTCGCCAGAAAGGTACAGCATTCACGCTCCAAGGCCCGGCTTATGAGTGTTCGGGCAATTTTCTTTTGGCTTTTATCCAATTCTACCATACAGCTTACGGAGATTATGTTTTTCAGGACTCCAAAATAATTATTTTCGGTCTATTAAAATATACAAACCGAATATCGGCCCGCGGGAAAAATTGCTAAAACGGGCGGCGATATAAGAAACGCAAATTCTCGAGGATGAACCGCCGGAAGCTGAAAAACCGGGGCACGGCTTGCTGCTTTCGAAAAGAATCCGTATTTTTATCCTGTGCAAAATACCGCAAGCACAATTTTGTCAGCTCCGGATACTGTTGGGAAACGGTGTCCGGAGTGTTTATACCGTCATATGGGAATACCGAAAACTCCCTCCAAAGACACTTTTCATCTACCCGTACAGGCCGTTGTGTGAGATCACGACAGCTCTCTTCAAAACATAAAAAATTCCGTCGTGAACAACGGAACGCGTCAGCATATCGGTACATCGTAAATTTCCATCTTTAGGATTCTCCGAAAGAACAGAGCCGTCCGGAGCGATATTTATCGTATATGCATCGGGGCGACACGTATAAAAAACGAATTTCGAGCGTGAGACAGCCGGGCATTTTATTCCCCCGAAAACAGGACATACAACTTTCCCGTTTTCCGGACATTCCATGTTTTTACCCGGCCTTTGCGAGTCTTCTTGCCATATGGCTAAATAATGAGCCGGTGCAGGCGATAGACGTAATAGTCTACGGCATGTAGGCCGGCCACGAAACCTTTTCCGTGTACCCTTGCTGCGAGTCCTGCGACGCCCGAAATCCCGTATGTGACGCAACACATTGATAAAACCGTGGCACGCAAGCGCCCATGGGCTCCGTGCCGGAACATGGATACGGTCGAGCGTGTCTTTTTGGCCTCCGGCAAGACACTGGTGAAACTTAAATCGGAATAGATATATTCACATTGCCATTGCCTGGCAAGTAAATTCTCCTCCCCACGGTTTAGGAATGTTTCATCCATGAATTTCCGAGAGGTGCCCGGCATATTCTCCGACTCCTTGCAGAGCAGGCAGGCCGTGAAAACCGTTAGCAGTATGAATACCGATTTACGCATTCCGATAAACTGAATCTATTACAAAATTAACTGTTCGTATGGAACCGGCAAATTTTCCGGAGATATATACCGGAAACGGAGATGAATCCGACCGAATGCAGGATATTGCCGGATGCTTCGATCCGATTATACCCAGAAATGACGGGTTTCAATATGACATCGAAGCTGCTGCTTCCGATGTTTGTCACGGCAAAGATAAATGGAAATTACCTATCCTGCCGGTTGCCCCGGGAAAGATAATCCCGGGCCGGTCGGCCAGGCCTCCCTCTCCGGCTCCGGGGCGGAAAAATCATCCTCGCCGAGAGCTGCGGTATTTTTCCGCCCCTGCACCTGCGCCGCGGGCTTATGA
>NZ_CAXUDY010000047.1:0-2893 GCF_964250025.1 Alistipes sp. DJF_B185 | reverse complement strand
GGGTCGATCAGTGGGTATGTATCGCTTTCGGCGTTGCGGCGGCTTCGGTGCTGGTCTGGCTTACCTTCCGCCTGAACGCCCGTTACGGGGAACACGGGCTGATGAAGCTGCTCGCCGCGCGCCGGCATCCCCGCTACCTGCTCAACCGCAAGTCCCTGCGCCGGTTGCTGAAAAGAAAGGGGGGCCGCGTATGAGAAACATCTTGAAAGCCACCACGCTGGAAAGCAAGTTCCCGCTCCTGGCCGTGGAAGGCGGTTGTATCATCAGCAAGGACGCGGACATAACGGTCGTCTATCGGGTCGAACTCCCGGAGCTGTTCACCGTCACGTCCGCCGAGTACGAGGCGATCCACGCCGCCTGGTGCAAGGCCCTGAAGGTCTTGCCCGAATACAGCGTGGTACACAAGCAGGACTGGGTGCGACATGATGTCGTGTAAGTGATTGTTTAACAAATAATTTAAGTCATCGAGTATGACATAAAACAAAGATTAAACCTGCTGTTTCGTCAGCAGTAGCCTATGGGCAGATGCACCTTAATTGTATTAAGCTGCCCAGACAAGGTAGCCCGCCCGAAAGGGGCAGTTTGAACCGTGAGGGGAAAACAATCGTCGTCAGTATCAGACGGCGCGGGAGCTTGGCTTGAATGGTATGAATAACACATGTGAACTGTCGCTAAACGTCGTTAGTTTGAATGAGCCAAACGATACTGACAGGCTCAAGCCCGGAAACGGGTGCAGCGAGGATAACCCTCTCCAGTCTGGGGTTACACGAACCACACTGCTGCCGGCGGAATGACAGATTCTAACCCATTCTCTTTGTCACTTACACGGAACATGGAAAACCTGTATCTCTCCTACGAAAACAGGTAAGCCGACCGTAAGGAAGGCCGAACGGGATGCAGGCACAGGAATGCGGAAAAAGCGAATGCCGTCCTGTAATGGGGCGGATAGGGGTTTCAACGTTACCCTACGCGAAAGCGGGCAGACTTCCGCATGGTGACTCTTTACAAGAAACTTTTAGAACTTTTTAAAGTTGAAACGCAAATGAACGAATTAGAAATTTCGTGTGCATCGACTGACCGAAAATCGAACGCTTGGGACAGCATAGACTGGCTCCGGTGCGAAATTGCGGTTAAAAAGCTACAAGCACGTATTGTAAAGGCTCAAAAAGAAGGCAGATACGGTAAAGTGAAAGCTTTACAGTGGATGCTAACGCATTCGTTTTACGCCAAAGCATTGGCCGTAAAGCGGGTGACCTCTAACAAAGGTAAAAAGACAGCAGGGGTTGACCGTGTATTATGGAAAACCCCAAAAGCGAAGTTTCAGGCAATCAGCGAACTGAAACGCAGGGGATACAATCCCCAACCGTTGAAACGGGTCTATATCAGCAAAAAGAACGGCAAACAACGGCCGTTGGGTATTCCTACCATGAAAGACAGGGCTATGCAGGCGCTGTATCTGATGGCATTGGAGCCGGTAGCTGAAACGACAGCCGACAACAACTCCTACGGGTTCCGCAAGGAACGAAGCACGTTCGATGCAAGGGAACAATGCTTCTGTGTACTCGCAAAAGACGTATCGCCCGAATGGATACTTGAAGGGGACATCAAAGGCTGTTTCGACCACATAAGCCACGAATGGCTGCTGAATAATATCCCGATGGATAAAGTGATGCTCCGCAAATGGCTGAACAGTGGTTTTGTTTACAACTCCGAGCTATTCCCGACGGTTGAAGGCACGCCGCAAGGCGGTATCATATCGCCGACCCTTGCCAATATGACCCTTGACGGATTGGAGGCGGTACTGAAAAGACGGTTTAAGACACACTGTAAAAAGGGCGTCTATACCAGCTACAAGGTACACCTTATACGGTACGCCGATGATTTTGTAATCACCGGAGCATCGAAGGAATTGTTGCAAAACGAGATCTTGCCTATTGTTCGTGAGTTTCTCCATGCAAGGGGGCTTACCCTGTCAGAAGAAAAAACGAAGATAACTCACATCGGCAAAGGATTCGATTTTCTCGGATACAACATTCGCAAGTATAACGGAAAACTTCTGATAAAACCGTCAAAAGAGAGTCTGAAAAGGTTTATGGTCAAAATCCGGGAAACCATCGAAGCTCATAAGGGAGCAAAACAGGAATCCCTGATAAGACTACTGAACCCGATCATAACGGGTTGGGCGAATTACTATCGCTACTCCGTATCATCCAAGACTTTCAGGAAAGCTGACAAACTGATCTTCGAAAAGTTATGGCAGTGGGCACAACGCCGACACCCGAAAAAGGGGAAGTATTGGGTTGCTGACAAGTATTTCCACAAGATTAACAACCGTAAATGGACTTTCGCGGTCACTCCCAACAAGAGAAAACCCGAAAGTATAATCGTGCTGAAACGACTGTACGACACCAAAATAAAGCGGTTTGTAAAAATCAAAGGGGATGCAAACCCATACGACCCGCAGTGGAAGGAATATTTTGAACACAGGGAAACCTACAAAATGCTCCAATCGCTCAACGGGTATAAATCACTGCTGCATCTCTGGAAGAGACAACAACGCTGCTGTCCCTACTGTGGTGAGCCGATAGACAACGAACACTCTTGGAGTGTCGTAAAACAGCTGACAAATAACCGAATGGATAGTTTTCTTCTTCATGACGGTTGCCGCAGAAGTTATTACCAGTTAAAAACAGAGGATTATGAGCCGGCTTTTATGTAGAAATAAAAGCATTGAGTTGCTTGAGCCGTATGAGGGGAAACTCTCACGTACGGTTCTTAGGGGGGAAAGGGGCAGTAATGTCCCTGACCTACCCGACTTCATCCGCGAGCGTTACCGCCCGGCCACGGGCGAGGGGGACATGAGTTTCCTCTCCCGCAGTTACGAGCGGCATTT
>NZ_CAXUDY010000046.1:0-2993 GCF_964250025.1 Alistipes sp. DJF_B185 | reverse complement strand
ATGAAAAATTACTTCTAATAGACTATGTTTCAACTATTTCAAAGACCGACTTGCCCGCTTTTACGGGACAGTAGTGAATTTTAGTATATTTGGGATAGGAAATACAGCACGGCTGTTTATTCTGGCAAAATAATCCCCAATCGAATGTGACTGATGAACAGTCAGGACGTGATATGCGCGGTTCCTGACCAGTTACATATTTGAATAATGGGGATTATTCTACTATTGCCAGAGTCAGGTTCCGCGCATCTTTTTTTGAGGAGCGATTTCAAAAGACGCGCCGTCATGAAGCAATCGGAATATCCGGGGTGAAACCATCCGGCAGTTTCACCCGATCGGCTGCCTGTGTCTACCTGCATGCAGTGAAAAGAATCCTCGCTGATGCGAGAGCAGTGACGCAACTTACTGCGGAGGGAGGGGCCTGATAAAGGTCCCTCCCCATTTTTTTGCCGTCCGTCCGGTGCGGCGGCTGCAGCGGCTGGTGGTGCTGAGGGCGGATGCCGGGGCGGAGGGAATAGACATCGGCAGTCATTGGCTGCCGGGTTTCGATGGCTTGGGAGAAATGTGAGAAGAGTAGGAGGGGTGCGGTAAAATGAAAAAACCTCATATATCGTTGATACACAAGGTTTTTTTTCTTTGTAGCAGTGATTTTCAACTGCTTTCAAGGGTGGAAGATGGGGCTCGAACCCACGACCTTCGGAACCACAATCCGACGCTCTAACCGACTGAGCTACATCCACCGTGTGACCGTTGTCCGGTCGTATCGGGATGCAAATGTAATATACTTTTTCGGTCCGTGCAAAAAAATCGCCCGAAAAATTGCGCCGCGTGACAAAATGACAGTCCGGTATGTACCTTTGTCACCCTGCATCTGCCAAAAACCGGTTGGCACATCAATTGATGGGAAGGAGGTTGCAAATGCTAACTAATACATCATTATAAACCAAAAACAACAAAAGCTATGAATGTAAAACCATTATCGGACCGTGTGCTGATTCTGCCGAATCCTGCGGAGGAGAAGACGGCGGGCGGATTGATCATCCCCGACACGGCGAAGGAGAAACCGCTGGCAGGTAAAGTTGTCGCAGCTGGCCCCGGCACCTCGGAGGTCAAGATGGAGGTCAAGGCCGGCGATCAGGTGCTTTACGGCAAGTATGCAGGTCAGGAGATTCAGATCGACGGCGTCGATTACCTGATCATGAAACAGAGTGATATTTTAGCGATCATCTAATAAAGGAAAAACATCATGGCAAAGGATATCAAATACAATGTTGAGGCGCGCGAGCTGCTCAAGGAGGGTGTCGATGCGCTGTCGAACGCCGTAAAGGTCACGCTCGGTCCCAAAGGCCGCAACGTGATTATCGACAAGAAATTCGGTGCGCCGCAGATCACCAAGGACGGTGTGACGGTAGCCAAGGAGGTGGAGCTGGAAGACGCTTTCGCCAACATGGGCGCCCAGATGGTCAAGGAGGTAGCTTCGAAGACCAACGATGACGCGGGTGACGGTACGACCACCGCGACGGTGCTGGCCCAGTCGATCATCGGCGTAGGTCTGAAGAACGTGACGGCGGGTGCCAACCCGATGGACCTGAAGCGCGGTATCGACAAGGCGGTGCTGAAGGTCGTGGAGTCGCTGCGCAAGCAGAGTCAGGAGGTCGGCACGGACTTCGCCAAGATCGAGCAGGTCGCCACCATTTCGGCCAACAACGACGAGACGATCGGCAAGCTGATCGCCGAGGCGATGGGCAAGGTGAACAAGGAGGGCGTCATCACCGTCGAGGAGGCCAAAGGCACCGAGACCCACGTGGAGGTGGTCGAGGGCATGCAGTTCGACCGCGGTTATATCTCGGCTTACTTTATGACCGATCCCGAAAAGATGGAGGCGCAGCTTGAAAAGCCTTACATCCTGATTACCGACAAGAAGGTTTCGACGATGAAGGAGCTGATGGGCGTGCTGGAACCGGTGGCTCAGAGCGGCCGTTCGCTGCTGATCATCGCCGAGGACGTGGACGGCGAGGCTCTTTCGGCGCTCGTTGTCAACAAGCTGCGCGGCACGCTGAAAATCGCGGCCTGCAAGGCTCCGGGCTTCGGCGACCGCCGCAAGGAGATGCTCGAAGACATCGCCATCCTGACGGGCGCTACCGTGATCTCGACCGATAAGGGTATGAAGATCGAGGATGCCGACCTTTCGATGCTCGGAACGGCCGACAAGGTGACGCTCAACAAGGAGAACACCACGATCGTCGACGGCGCCGGCAAGAAGGAGGAGATCGCGGCCCGTGTGGCTCAGATCCGCGCTTCGATCGAGAAAGCCACGTCGGACTACGACAAGGAGAAGCTGCAGGAGCGTCTTGCCAAGCTCGCCGGAGGTGTCGCCGTGCTGTATGTGGGCGCCGCTACCGAGGTGGAGATGAAAGAGAAGAAAGACCGTGTGGACGATGCGCTGGCCGCAACCCGCGCCGCAGTCGAAGAGGGTATCGTTCCAGGCGGCGGTGTGGCATACATCCGCGCTACGGCGGCTCTCGAAGGCATGAAGGGCGATAACGAGGACCAGACGACGGGTATTCAGATCGTGAAACGTGCGATCGAGGAGCCGCTGCGTCAGATCGTCGCCAATGCCGGCGGCGAAGGCTCGGTTGTCGTCAGCAAGGTGAAGGAGGGCAAGGACGCCTTCGGTTACAACGCCCGCGACGACAAGTACGAGGACCTGCTGAAGGCCGGTATCATCGACCCGACCAAGGTGTCGCGTGTCGCGCTGGAGAATGCCGCTTCGATCGCTTCGATGTTCCTGACGACCGAGTGCGTGCTGGCCGAGAAGAAGTCCGACGCTCCCGCCATGCCGGCAATGCCCGCAGGCGGTATGGGCGGCATGATGTAATCATCGGTTGCCATATGAAAACCGGAGACCTCCGACAAGAATTTCCGGGGATAAAAAACAGAGGTATAAAAAAGTGTAAAGCAAAAGATAATCAAATAATTATACACTTTTCTTC
>NZ_CAXUDY010000045.1:0-3053 GCF_964250025.1 Alistipes sp. DJF_B185 | reverse complement strand
TTGGACGATCTGTTGATGGAGGAAGACGAGGTCTGATACTTAAAGAAAATAACAGCCAAATCGGCTGATAGTATAACATTATCGACCTGAAAAGAACAAGAAATGAAACCAAGAGATATATTTATTAAAGCCTGCAATGAGATAGCTATTCCTTTTATCGCAATGGGATTTAAGCCGTCTAAAAATGGACAATGTTTGAAAAAGATTTCAAAAGACAAAAATTTGACTTTTGAAATATGGTTTCGTTCAAGTGTATATAATTCATCTTGTAGTGTGGCTATATATCCACTGATTACGATTACCTGTAAAAACTTGAAAAAGTGGGTGCAAGAAGAGAATCTCAATGTCAATGATGATGGCTTAGTATATCATAATCATATTGGATACCTATCGCCAATAAATCAATATCAATCTTGGGATCTTGCCGGACTAAGCTATGCTCCATCAGTAAAAACAATAATTGATTTACTTGAAAAATATGCTTGTCCGATATTTGATTTATTTGAGAATAGACAAATGGCTATTGACTTCATTATGCAACATGGCTGTTGTTTCAATCAATACACGAAAGACTCTCTCCTTGCCCTGCCATATATGTTGAGATATGGTGAAAAGGAACAAGCCGAGAACTACTTCAATCATTACATACATTCAAGTAAATGTCGAAATAGATTTGTAAAAGCCTATTCTCAATTAGAAAAGAATGATGTAATTGACTGTGGATTAGATAATCGTTTCGTAATACTTGCATATAGTCAAAAACTAAAAATAAAATAGGTCGATAACAAACAGATGAAACTTTTAAGGTGGTTTATCCGCCGAACATTATAAACTCGTAAAATAAAAATATGATTGAAGCACTGAAAAATATAGGATTCATCGTTACAGAACGATTGGAAAGAAAAGAATTAAGCTCTGATTTACAAAATCGGTACTCCGAACTTCCTGCAGACTATCAGGAGTTTTTACAACGGTTTCAGACAATCACGAATGAAAGTGATAATGTTTGGTTTAATTCCATAGAGGACTTTAACGGAGAAAGCGATAGCGGATTCCGTTGGAATGAATTTGAGCTGATGGGACTTGAGGCGTTGGCAGATGATAAGGAATCCTGTGATATGATACGCCTGTTTTGGGATAGCCATATTCCTATTCTTATGTCAGTAAAAGATGGATACCAATATTTGTGCATAGATTTATCTCCGGAAAATTACGGTAAAATCTATTATGGAGTTGAACCTGAATTTGAAGATTCGGCAGAATTTGTTTGCGATAGCTTTAATCATTTATTAGAAATGTTGTCTTCCAATAAAAAGAATGATATACTGACAAATTTCAAATAGGTTTATAACAAGCAGATAAATCTCTCTGAAAGATTGATTATCCACCGAACATTAGCATCGAAAAATTATAATTAAACCAATATGAAAGCAAAGATAGGAGACGTCTATACTATCTATAATAATCGTTTAAGGCTTTATACAGCCTGTCAGATTACAAACGTAATAGAGGATAAGGGCGACGCAATTTGTCTTTATCTGGATTGGACTGGAGAATCGCCTCTTCGTCCAGTACAGATGGAAAATCTCCAACCTCTTTATATGGATTTCATGTATTGGGAGAGGCAATTATGTATAGCCAATGTCGATATAGATGTTCCAGCTTATTTTATATTTGTAGGTAATATTCCTCCTCTTACAAACGAGGAAAACTCATATTTTGGTACAGGGAATTATGGGTATGATGTATATAGGCAAATTAAATGGCAACAGATTCCTGAAGAAAGGAGAAAAGCGTTTAAGATTGCAATGAAAAGTGAGGAAACAGTATGGCTTAATGGAACTGAATATAAAATAAGTTCGCACTATGTAGATGACGCCCATTGCCCGTTTTCCAAAGCAGATGAATTAAAAGTATTCCCATGTCTTTCTACGCTGGTTCTTAAAGAATATCATCAGGGGCTCATTGAATATTTGGATAATACACCGTTTATTACAGAACTGACATATAAGGGTAAAGGACAAAGAAGTCTTGATTTTCGTGGTACAAGCCTACGAAAACTTCTCATAGATTTGACTGAAATTGATGAACTATGGTTGAATGATGAAATGGAACAGTTATATCTTTTGAATGATACAATTAGTCCATGTGTCATTCATGCAAGAGATAACGGGGCTAACCTTCTCTTACAATACCGTAAAATATTTCACCCCTATCCTGAACTTTCCAATCTCAACAGTCTTCATGGCATAGAAATTAATGAAGTGGATATGAACGATATATTCTCCGTTTACCCTAATCTGAAAGAACTCTGGTTATGGGGAAAACCCGGGTATATCAGAAACTTCTCGGTACTCGAAAGTTTTAGGAACATTGAAGTTTTCGCAACGAGGAATCTTTTTGGCTTCAGTTCAGAGGATATTCCTGTGCCAGAACGGATGGAACATCTAAACTGGCTTTGGATGACAAGTTTGCCAGAAGATGCGGCAAAATGTATAAAAAAATTATACAAGAAGCGAAAAAACGAAGGAATGAATCTTTCCGTCACGCAGGCAAGAAAACCAGAGTGGATAAAAGAAAATATGGATAATCCATTCAGAGATTGGGATGACAGTGATTATATCTCACCCTCCTCCGCCAAAAAGGCCATTATCCAGTACAGGAAGACACGAAACGAGTTACTCGCCCTGAATGTTCAAAATGATCCGGAGGCGCAGACTAAAGCAATTGCCGCGGTAGAGGAATATACAAAGACATTTAATCGAATGAGATGTATCGAAACTGATGAACGGGATTTGGTATACGAGGTATTGTGTTCAATAATTGACTACATGAATAATCCAATAATTGATAAGGCAAGATTGCTGGATAGATTCGAAGAACTACGGGATTTCTGAGAAACAAGTATAAAAACCGTAAATAAAAAACGATGCTAACAAGCTGCAACCCGACTGAACAAAGGCGGAACGCTGCCGGACATTACTAACGATAACAAATTTGTATGAAAGTTTTTATTGGAGGTGAATTGGAACATAGTATTTCTGATAAGTTTC
>NZ_CAXUDY010000044.1:0-3089 GCF_964250025.1 Alistipes sp. DJF_B185 | reverse complement strand
AAAATCGACTATGAAGTGCCGTTGCTCGACATACCGTTGCTCATCCTCGACAAGTACCGGGATATGGCCCCGGAAGGAAAACTGCTGCCGATGTACAGCAACAACGAACTCAACCGGACACTGAAACGTATTGCCGCCATTTGCGGAATTGAACGGAAACTCGTCTTTCACTGCGGACGCCATACCTACGCCACCGAGATCACGCTTTCGCATGGTGTCCCGCTTGAAACCGTCAGTAAAATGCTGGGGCATAGCCGCATTTCCACGACGCAGATTTACGCCAAAGTGACCGATGACAAGATCGACATGGATACCCGGTCTTTAGAGGAAAAGATTGCCGGCCGCTTCTCCGTAGCTATTTAATCTATCATTGACAATCAAATTCACAACGATTATGGAAACGAATAATAAAGAGATAAAACGCCGCAGCACGTTCTCCCTGCTGTTCTACATCAACCGCACGAAAGTCCGCAAGGACGGAACATGTAAATTGTTATGCAAGGTAAGCATCGACGCCAAGTCGGCCCCGATCAATATCAACGCGTTTGTCGATCCATCGCTTTGGAATCCGGAAACCAAAAGGGCGAACGGACGAAGCGAGAACGCCCGAACGGTAAACCAGGCAATAGAGAAACTGACCGAAAAAATCACCGGACATTACCGTCATATTCGTAAAAGCCTCGGTTTCGTGACGGCCGAGCTGGTCAAAAACGCCGTGGAAGGAATCGGGCAGAAACCGTTCACCCTCCTTGCCTTGTTCCGCGAGCATAACGAGGAGTTCCGCAAGCGTGTCGGCGTGGATCGCAAGGAAGAAACTTATGAAAGTTACGAGAACTCCTATAATATTTTAGCCTCCTTCGTGAAAAAAAGGAAGGAAAAGGAGGATGTAGCGTTGCGGAGCCTTGACCGGGAGTTCTACGATGATTTTGAAATATTCCTGCGTACAGATCGTGAAATGAAACCCAAGACAGTACACGAGCATCTTTACCGGTTGAAAAAAATGACCAAGCGGGCTGTCAGTCAGGGTACACTCCGGCGCGACCCTTACGGGAAGCTGCACCCGGAACTGCCCCGGCGCAAGAGCCGCCATTTGAAACTCGAAGACCTCAAAAAACTGATGGAAACTCCCGTCGGTAAACCCAACCTCCAGCGGGTGCGGGACTGGTTTCTCTTCGCTACCTTCACGGGGTTGTCCTACGCCGACCTGAAACGCTTGTCCGAAAAAGACATCACGCAGTCGGACGACGGAACGTACTGGATACACATCCGGCGCCAGAAGACCGAAACGCCCTCGGCCATCCGCCTGCTGAACGTGCCGTTGCAGATCATCGAGAAATACCGCCACGAGCGTAAAAGCGACAGGATTTTCAACCTCTATTGCCGGGGGTATCTCATCAAGCTCACCAGAGAACTGGGACGGACATACGGCTTCGACATGACCTTTCACAAGGCGAGGCACAATTTCGGGACACATATCACGCTCTCGCTGGGTGTGCCTATCGAAACTGTCAGCCGCATGATGGGACACAAGAGCATTTCCACCACGCAGATTTACGCCAAAGTGACCGACCGCAAGGTGGACGAGGACATGAAACGTCTGAAAGAACAGACCAAAGGCCGGAAAATAAATCTCTACGAGGAGGACGAACCGGAAACGGCAGATATTATAACGGTAAACGGTTGAACAGTATAACAAAAATTGATAAATTTGTATGACTATGACGACAAGAGAACCTATCAGCATTGAAAACGGGCGGGTGGAAATCCACACGCCGGAGAACCGTGTATGGCTCACGCGCCACCAGATTGCCGACCTGTTCGGAGTCTTCGTTCCTGCCGTGGGGAGCAACATCCGCTCCATACTCAAAAGCGGCATACTCCGTGAGGAGAGGGTTTACCGCCGGGAGCGCAACCGTGACGGCGGTATTGTCGAGCTGTATTCGCTCGAAATGATCGCCGCGCTGGCTTTCCGCTTAAAATCCGGGAATGCCGAAGCCTTCCGACGGTGGCTTGTCCGAAGGGCCACGACGACCGCCGTCGTCTGGCAGCTCCCCGGCATGAACACGATATTGAACTGAAAAAGAAGAACGGCCGTGATGGCCGTTCTTCTTTTATACCCATTCCTGTCCCCCGATACATTTCTTCCGGGAATCTTCCAGAAATTTCTGTATCTCGGATTCCATGTATAGTACCTTGCCCTGAATCAAATAATAGGGAATGATCCGCGCCGTGCGGTATTCCTGCAATGTACGCCTGCTGATTTTCAGCAGCCGGGACAATTCCTCGTCGGTGACGAACCGCTCTCCCTTGAGTGTCCGGCCTCCGGAGGATTCCAGTTTATCCAGTGCCTTGCCGGCCTTTTCCAAACGCCGGAAGAGATCCGCCACACGCGGATCGTGCTTGTCGATGAAATAATGGCTCATAACGCGGCGGTATTAGGATAGTGCGACGATTGCAGCAGTTTCCCGACATCTTCCGGTTTGTAGAAGATTTTGTGACGGATGCGGCTGAAAGGCAGCAACCCTTTCTCCCGGTAGGTTTGCAGGGTACGTTTCGATATCCCCAGCACGTCACAGACATCCTGGTTGTCCAGCCATTTTTTCAAACTCACGTCCTCCTGCCTGCGGCATAACGCCTCGGCTTTTCTTTCAATGGCTTCCACGTGCCCTGCCAGCGCGTCGAAAGCCTTCACGTCCATACTTATTATTTCCATGTTCTGTTTCATTTTTTGTTTCCCGGATGCCCAAAAGTACACAAATGAACAGTATCTTGTTATCAGCCAGTGGTATATGGACGTATCCGTCTTAAAAGTGGCAGCGAGTGGCGCCACGTCCGGCGGAAACGATCCTCCGCCGATACGGGATCGGCACGCTCCGATACGCCAATCGCCCGTGAAAGGAAATGTTCGCGGGCGATTTATCATTCCATGCAGGGTGAGCCGTGAACCGACTTTCGCGAGCGTTCACGGCATATCGTTTTCTCCCCGTTTCTCTCCCATAACCTTTTCCTCTCTTTTTTTCATGCCGCGGAGCGCGGTATGGAAATCTGTTGTCAGTAGCAAAGGTAGTTACGGGGCTCACGCTGCTGCA
>NZ_CAXUDY010000043.1:0-3186 GCF_964250025.1 Alistipes sp. DJF_B185 | reverse complement strand
AACTCGTGGAAGACGGCGCGGATCAAGGAGATCGCCCGGCGTCTCTACGAGCGTTACATGACCAAGCTGGAAAGCTACAACTTCGATAAGACGGAGTGCCTTTCCTGCCAGCACAACACGGCCAATCAGGTGTTGTTCAAGGACGAATGTACGGGCGGTTGCGCGGGCTGTCAAAACCGCGAGTGCATGATCCGCAAGAACAACGAGTTTTTGGTACAGAAAGCCGTGAAACTCCTGAAGGACGACCCGCGTACGACGCTGGCTACGGACGGCGAAACTCCTGCCGCAGTACTCGAAGCTCTTGAGAAAGAAGGCTATCACGTCGAAGAGCTGGAATACAGCGTTTATCACTACGATAAAGGCCCTCAGATGCCCGACGCTCCACAAGCCGAGGAGTTCGAGTCAGAAGAGGATTTTACTGAGGCTAAGGAGGAGTACGAGGCCGAAATGGCGGCGTTTGCCGAAGAAACTCAGCGGTTGGAGTTCGACATCTCGGAAGGACGGGTGCGCAAATACGCCATCATCGGCAACCTCGATATTGAAATCCGCTACGAAGAGATCGAGGACGAGGAGCGGGAAGTGACGGTAAACGAGGGGCAGGACGATGAGCATAAGGTCTTCGTCACCGTCGTTCCGCCTTCGCCGCTGGAGGGGCTGTTGCAACAGGAGCGTCGTTACCGGGAAATCTGCTACGAGCATATCACGACCGATATGAAGCAGGTCTTTCTCGATGTGAAGGTTGCGAACAAGCCCTTGCAGAAAGAGGAGCAGCAGATGTTCTACTACGCTGTGATGCAGCGCGTAATGAGCGACTCGAAACTCCGTCAGTGCGGTTTCCGGCCCAAGGAGGGCTCTTACCTGACCGACCGAGAGCAATTTGCCGCGGCGGGACGTATCACGGCCAAGCAACAGGCGGCGCTGGTCCGCGCGTATCTGGTGGACTACTTCCGCTCGGCGGCTCCGGACTTTCGTTGTACGGACGAAACGCTCCTGACGGGAATGATGTGCCGCTTCGCGGATATGAACTTCACGGAGCAGAGCCAGAAGGTGCAGCAGGAGTATCTGCAAGTCTACGAGCGTCGCAAAGCCCGTCTTCAGGAGCAGATCGACGCTTTGCAGGCAAAAGCCGAGTCCGAAGAGTTGGCGGTCTCGATGCAGGAGGCTCCGGACGTCGAGCCTGAGGAGCTTCCTGACCTGCTGCCGGACGAGACGCCCGACGCAGAGCCGTCGCCGGAGCCGCTGATTATTCCGATGGATCCGGATATCGAACCCGATACCCGGATGCCTGAGGAGATGAAAGCAGCGGCATAACGATAGCGCGAACGAGATGTCCAACCGACGGAGCAGGTCATGCCTGCTCCGTCTTTGCATTACTTTGACAATGAATAAGAATCTGATTGAAAAGATCGCTCCGCAACTGACGGAGTTGATGATAAAGAAAATGGAAACGCTTACCGGAGAGTGGCGCAAGCCGTGGATTGCCGACCTTGCGCACGGTCTTCCGCGTAACCTGCGCGGCACGCACTACCGGGGCGGGAATATCCTGATGCTGCTGTTCCTCTCGGAGATCGCTGGCTATCGTACGCCGCTCTTTATGACCTTCAAACAAGCCAAGGAAGAGGGGTTGAATATCCTCAAAGGCTCCGGTTCGTTTCCGGTCTTCTTCTGGAAACTCTATATCCGCCACAAAGAGACCCGTAAGAAGATTGAGTTGGCGGAATACTACCGCCTGCCGCAGGAGCAGCGGCGGCAATACGACGTGCTGCCCGTGATGCGCTATTACCCGGTCTTCAACATCGACCAGACGGATATGCAGGAGCGGCATCCGGAGCGATATTCCTCGCTTACGACACCGACCGGGCCGAAAGACTACTCGGACGGTCTGACATGCGAGGCGCTGGACCGGATGCTGGCGGAGCGGTCGTGGCTCTGTCCCATCCTGCTCAAATCCGGCAACAGGGCGTCCTATTCACCGACGCTCGACCGGATCGTCTGCCCCGAAAAACGGCAGTTCCCGGAGGGCGCGGCATTCTACACGACACTTCTCCACGAAGTCACGCACAGTACGGGGCATGCGGAGCGTCTGAACCGTCCTTTTGGCGCTTGCTACAGAGATGCCGACTACATCCGCGAAGAGTTGGTCGCCGAACTTACGGCGGCCTTGTGCGGTGCGATGCTGGGCTTCGCTACGACGCCTCGTGAGGAGAGCGCCGCCTATATCAAGGACTGGCTGGCGGAGTTCCATAAAGAGCCGACCTACCTGTTCGACATCCTCACGGACGTGAACCGTGCCGCGCGGATGATCTCCGAACGGCTGGCCTGCGAACAGGAGCCGGCACCCCCGGGAGCGATTCCGGCCGAAGCCGCCTGATCCAAAAACCGAATATAAACGATTGTTCAACCTGTGCCGCGGCCGAAAAACTGCGGCGCTTTCATTATCAGCAATATGCAACAACCCCAAACCGAAGATCGGTACAGCCGCGAAACGCTGCTGCCGATGAATACGCTTTACGACCATGAACACCACCTGACGCAAGAGGACGTGGACATGGCCAATAAACAGGTGCGTCATATCGAACGTACCCGTAACCCACGTGTCCCGCAGGTCGGCGACCGGGTGCGCTATACCACGCGCCACGGTGACTTCCACGGCAACGCCCTGATCGAGGCTGTCCGTGAAGATGGAACGCGCTCGATCTGCCTGTGCCCTTACGTGCCTTTCGTGTGGGCGACAGCCGGCGGTATCGGCTGCGCGGTCAGCGGAGGGCCTTTTACGGTCGTGGCGCCGCACGCGTTGCACCCGACCGGAAGCGTGCCGGGGGATTTCTGTGCTTGGGGCCATTGCGGCGCCTGCGGCAACGGAGTCGTCCGGTTCTGCGCCGAGGTGCCGTTGTGGGAATACCGGGAACCGGAATCGCTTTACGGCGATTTCTCGACCGAGAAATGGCGCAAGATCAGCCTTTACAAGGATACGGAGTGCCGAAGCAGCGATCTTTACCGGGGCGACTGCATTTCGTTTCGGACGGAGAAGGAATTTCAAATGTTTCTTTCTGATTACGAAGGAACCGTATTTGCGGCTCCCTACCCGAAATCCGTCATCGTCTGGTGCTATCGGGACGAGCAGACCGCCGTATCGCAAGAGAAATGGGATGCGCTCGATGCTCCCGTTACAGAGCGGCGCATCTA
>NZ_CAXUDY010000042.1:0-3258 GCF_964250025.1 Alistipes sp. DJF_B185 | reverse complement strand
GGCGGCGGTTTTTACGTGGAGGTGTCCTACAAGGACGGGACACGCTTCTCCCGTCCCGTGAGGAAGTATTGGGGAGGCATCCGTTACTTCGACCTCTACGGGGATGTCGCCCTGGCCTACGATGCGGGGCGCGAGGTGCTCCAGCTCTCCGCCTACGGGGATTATTACCGGGCGTCGGAATGACCGCCCAAGTATTCACGAATTAAATAATGAAAAGGATGAAACGATTGATTTTAACGCTGTTCGTGGGGCTTCTTTGCTTCACGTACCAGGCAAAAGCGCAGTGGACGGTCATCGACCCGTCGAACCTCGTTCAGAACATCAAGAGCGCGGTTCAAAGCTCGACCACGGCGACCAACATGGTCAAGTCGCTGCAAGAGAGTATCAAGATTTATAACCAGAGCAAGGCTTACTACGACGCCCTCAAATCGGTGCATAACATCATCAAGGATGCCCGGAAGGTGAAGCTGACACTCGAAATGGTCAGCGAGATCACGGAAATCTACACCTCGGGATTCAACCGTATGGTTTCAGACCCGAACTTCACGGTGGACGAGCTGGCGGCGATCTCGGCGGGTTACGCCCGGCTGCTGGAGGAGGGCGGCGCGCTGGTGGCGGAACTCAAGACGGTCATAACCGGCGGCAACGGCCTCTCGCTCTCGGACAAGGAGCGGATGGACGTGGTGGATCAGGTTTACACGAAGATGCTGGAGTACCGCAACCTCACGCGCTATTACACGCGCAAGACCATCTCCGTGTCCTTCATCCGCGGCCGCGAAAAGGGCGACGCGCACCGGGTGCTGGCACTTTACGGGAACCCGAACGACAGATATTGGTAACCTGAAAACGGAGGCAGTCATGGATTTCGACAATTTACACCAGGTTCTCCGGAACCTGTATCAGGAGATGATGCCGCTATGCGGCGACATGATCGGGGTGGCGAAAGGTATCGCCGGCCTGGGTGCGCTCTTTTACGTGGCTTACCGGGTATGGAAGGCACTGGCCAATGCGGAGCCTATCGACGTGTTCCCGCTCCTGCGGCCTTTCGCCATCGGCTTGTGCGTGATGTTCTTTCCCACCGTGGTTCTGGGGACGATCAACGCCGTGATGTCGCCCGTGGTGCAGGGCACGCACGCCATACTGGAGGGGCAGACGTTGGATTTGCAGGCATACCAGCAACAGAAGGACGATTTGGAAGCCGAGGCCCGCAGGCGCGAGGGCAAGGCTTGGTTAGTGGACGACGAGGTGTATGAACAACGGCTTGCGGATATGGGTATCACGGATTTGGGCGAGATTATCAGCATGTGGGCCGAACGCACGTGGTACGACATCAAGGCCGGTTTCCGGCAGCTTGTCCGGGACTTCTTCGAGTTGTTGTTCAACGCCGCGGGGCTTACCATCGACACGCTGCGGACATTCTTTTTAGTCGTGCTGTCGATTCTGGGGCCCTTGTCGTTCGCCCTCTCCATTTACGACGGCTTCCACTCGACACTCGCGAGCTGGATTTCCCGCTATATCAGCGTGTACCTTTGGCTTCCCATCGCCGACCTGTTCTCCGCGGTGCTGGCCAAGATCCAGACGTTGATGCTCCAGGCGGACGTCCTGGCCCTGCAAGACCCCAACTACATTCCCGACAGCGGCAGCGGTGTCTATATTATCTTTTTGATTATAGGTATCATAGGCTATTTCACGATCCCCACCGTTGCCGAGTGGGTGATCCAGTCGGGCGGAGCCGGCGGGGCTATGGGCGGTATCAACAAGGCCGGGGCATTCGCCACGGGTGTCGCGGGCGGTATCGCCGGCAACATGATCGGCCGCACGTTCGGGCGTCGCGGCGGTGGCGGTTCCTCCTCCGGTAACGGCGGCGGTGGCCCGGCTTCGGGCAGTGCCCCCAACGGGCGCAACCTGGCAACACAAGGTAACAGTAATCATTCATAACAATTTGGACAATGGAATTCAAGTCATTAAAAAACATCGAAACAAGTTTCAGGCAGATTCGGCTTTTCGGTATCGTGTTCCTCTGCCTGTGCGCGCTGGTATCCGTGTTCAGCGTGGTCGCGAGCTTCCGTTTCGCCGAAAAGCAGCGCGAGAAGATCTACGTCCTGGACGGGGGCAAGTCGCTGATGCTGGCGCTCTCGCAGGATTTGAGCCAGAACCGCCCCGTGGAGGCGCGCGAACATATCCGGCGTTTTCACGAGTTGTTCTTTACCCTCTCGCCCGACCGTGCGGCCATCGAAAGCAACATCAACCGCGCGCTGTTCCTGGTCGATAAGAGCGCCTTCGCCTATTACCAGGACATGCAGGAGAAAGGTTACTACAACCGTGTGGTGTCGGGGAACATCAGCCAGCGTATCGAGGTGGACTCCGTGGTGTGCGACTTCAACGCCTATCCCTACCGGGCCATGACCTATGCCCGGCAAATGATTGTCCGCGAGAGCAACATCACCGAGCGTTCGCTGGTCACGCGCTGCGAGCTGATCAACTCGGGGCGTTCGGACAATAACCCGCAGGGTTTCATCATGGAGAAATTCGAGATTCTGGAGAACCGCGATTTACGTACATTAAAAAGATAAGGCTATGGCAAAGAAGAGAATAAAGGCTTTCGGGGAGTGGGTCGAAGACCACCTGCGCCGCGCTTGCGGGGCGCTCTCGCCCGATAAGCGGATTATCGTGATCCTCACGCTGCTCTTGTTCTTTTCCGTCTTGTCGCTCTACTTTACCGTGTCTTCCATCTACCGCTTCGGCAAGGGAGCCGGGGAACGGATGCAGATACGGCATATCGAGCGGCTGGAGCTGGAATTAAGACAACGGCAGGAGGCCGACAGTGTAAAACATCTAAAAGATTTCAATTATGACGACGAACGAAAAACAGAATAAACAGCCGGAGGCGGGGAAAAAGGAACTCACGCCCCGGCAGATACAGATGCGGAAGAAGATGGTGGTCTTCCCGCTCTTTTTCCTGGCCTTTGCCGGGTGCATGTGGCTGATCTTCTCCCCCGGCGAAAAAGAACGGGAGGAGCCTTCGGCGGGTTTCAACACGGAGCTGCCGACCCCGGAATCGGAGGGTATCCTCTCGGACAAGCGTGATGCCTACGTGCAGGAGGAGATGCGGCGCAGGGAGCGGGAAAAGATGCGCTCCTTGCAGGATTTCGCGTTCGGGATGGAGGACGAGGAGGAAGAACCCGTCATGCCCGCTGCCGTGCCGGATAAGTCTTCCGGCCCTGCCGGCGGTTCGTCGGGAGCTTTCCGGACTTCCCG
>NZ_CAXUDY010000041.1:2208-3290 GCF_964250025.1 Alistipes sp. DJF_B185 | reverse complement strand
TTTATTTACGATACGGTCGCGCATCAACTGCATGGAGTTGAAATTACGCGAAATATTCTGGATGATCTCGATATAATTATCGCTATGACCTCCTTCTTCGTCAGTCCATTCGTAATAATAAGGTTTTATCGATACACAATTTTTATGCTCGAATAAAGTATTGAGCAATGTGCGGTCCGAATTGCCGCACGAATGCCCCATGATATAGATCTGATAGGGACCGGTGTCAATAAACTGAAGTAATTGACGGTAATTGTCCGTTTCCAGATAACGGATAGATTTGATATTGGTTAGGTAGCTATTATCATTCAGATTCGAAATAGTCTTATAATCCTCGTCCAGTTCGTCCCCATAACCGAAAATAACAGGATTCTGCTCATTATCCAATTCTCCGTGAATATGATTTACGGGAATGTCTGAATTTGCTGGAAGATATAAGTCGGCAGTCTTCGTATAGTTGAAGTTCAATAATAGGGTTCTCTCCGGATATGCAAATTCGTCGCAAACTGCACCATTGCCGTTTTTAATTTCTTCAATGAATTTGGACTTCAGCCCTTCATTTTCCCAGTTTGTTACGAGGTTTGATGCTATTGCAGCGAAACTCTCATCCGCCTTGGTTTCTTCGCCTGTCGATTCAATCCTGTTTTTCTCGGCCCACTTGTTCACGATATATTCCAGAAATTGCTTTTGAGCACTCACGGCGACATCACGAAAGTTAAATGGCTCATGAATAATTTGTTCAATATCCGGATTCCTTAACTCTGATTTGATATAATGCTTTTGAACAGATTTTAGATAGCCCGTCAAAGCCCCCTTTATCAATTTCAGTTCTTCATTGAGTTGAATGGGATCTCCATACTTACAAGACTTGTCCTTGAAAACTTTTTTGAGCAGTGAATAGTATTCTCCCTCGATATCTACCCATTTTTTTGATTCGACGGCTTTATTTATTGTTTCGAAGAACTTACTTTCATAAATTAAATGATCACTGACGAAATGATCATATTGTTCTGCTGGTGTTATTTCTCCCAAATTTCGTATAAACCGAAACGTATTATCTTGCAACATCCAGCGAAACCGTT
>NZ_CAXUDY010000041.1:0-2114 GCF_964250025.1 Alistipes sp. DJF_B185 | reverse complement strand
GCTTTCCTATCCTCCGGATCAGAAATATTGACAGAACATAGACCATCATATCGCTCATATTCACCCTCCAGCAATCCTAATTTCAAAGTGATATTGTATCCACGAATAAAATCCGCATAACTCGTCGGCAGTCCGTGCGCCAGATCGAAGCCGTTACCGATTAATATGATCCGATTCATCATCTGCTTGTCATTTAGAGTAGTCCATAACAAAGATAACCATTTATCCTGCTGTGAACAAGGATTGTAAATGATTTTTTCTTACGCCGACCCGTCCAGCAAGATAGCCGCTGCGGACGACACGCCAAGGTCTTCGCCTTGTCTTTGTCGCATGCAGCGGCTATTCGTCTCTTGCTGTCCGGGCGTTCCGGACAGTCAAAATATTATTTCTTATGAAACTGCTCACGAAAGAAATTATCTCGAAATTCGAGAAACACCCTTTCCACTCACAGGATGGAAAAGGAATGGATGCCGAAGTCCTCGTCAAATATTTCAACCCCTGCGGTACGGGGACATGGCTCATTACCGAAGCCGAACGTGAAGGCGACGACTGGCGCCTGTTCGGTTATTGCCATATCTACGAATGGGAGTGGGGCTACCTAATGCTCTCCGAGCTGGCATCTCTTCGTCTGCCGTTCGGACTTACCATCGAACGCGACATTTACACGGCCAGGAAATACGTCCGGGATTTTCTGCCGCAGGATGAATGACGGCAAAGGCCTCGGAATTTTACTGCCCCTTGCCGACAACAGAATCATTACACAAAAAGAACTATAAATATGGCCACATTCGAAGAAAAAGCCGAACGGTTGAAGAAAGAGTTGGAGGAAGCTACAAACGACGACCAACGTCGAAATCTGTCCCGCGAATACGAACTTACCTTGCGTCTGCTGCGCATCATCCGCGGAGAGGTCTTTACGCTCGACGACATCAATAAATGCCGCATGGAGATCATGCGACTATATCCCGGATACGATCGTCCCATAACGGCCGAATCGGGAATCCTGCTGGCTGCGGAGGCAATCCGCAAGTCCTTCGGAAAGAAATACTATCTTCCGCTTTACAAATATCCGATCCTCATTGATTTCGGGACACCGGATGGGCAGATATGCGTGATCCATCCGAGCAACTATATCAGTTATACGTCCAAAAAAGGAGGGGAAGAGTGATTTGATCTTCCCCTTATACAGGCTACATCAGCGCTGCGCTTTCATATAATGCTGTTCCAGCAGTTTATAAAGCGAGGACTGTGGATAAAGAATCTTTCCACCAAGAGTAGTATAAGGGATTTGGCGGTTGTCCCGGTAATTCTGCAAGGAGCGTTTCGAGATGCTGAAGATGCTGCAAATCTCCTCACTGGTCAGGTACAGTTCATTTCCGATGGTCGGGCGGTGCGTGTCGATCAGAATATCGACAGCCCGGATGGCTTTGACGATGTCGCGGTACAGTTCCTTGAACGCGGCGCTGTCGCGGGTGATGATCTCTTCGGGCATGCTACAGGCTTTTTATCAGATTCTTTTCCAGGAGATGCCGGATGTCGTCGTCCCGGAACAGTACTTTATTCCCTAATGCTGTATAAGGGATAATGCCGGCGGAGCGGTAGTATTGCAAGGCCCGCTTGGTGATGCTCAAGGCCTTGCAGACCTCCTCGGCCGTAAGCCACCGGACAGTTGTCGGTTGGGCGGAGAGGGAATGGAGCGCAGACACTCGCTCCAGAAGACGTTGAAGGTGCGCCTGCAACTCTTTATAGGCGCTCGTTTCCATAAGGACGCAATCCATAATGCTGAGGGTTTAGGTGATTTCTGCGTTAAGGATGTGCAAGATAATCCAAGCCTTCAGAAAACGATTCCTATGTCCGCTCCAGACCGTTCCAGTCCGCTCAAAGGAAAAAATGATCGACGGTGACGCTGATGTCCGCCATAAATCGGCAAATGGAGTAATAAAAATCATATTTGCTTTTTTTATCAGATATTTCGTATATTTGTATAGAGTTGTTTGACAGGATGAACCTCGATGTAAGTTTATTCGAGACTTGCGTTTCTAAATCATTACCTCATAAAAAAGCAATGCCGTAACTCATTCAGTTACAGCATTGCTTTGTAAATCCCCGGAAAC
>NZ_CAXUDY010000040.1:0-3406 GCF_964250025.1 Alistipes sp. DJF_B185 | reverse complement strand
CTGCCCCTCGACTTGCATGTGTTAAGCCTGCCGCTAGCGTTCATCCTGAGCCAGGATCAAACTCTCCATTGTATAAAATTTATAAATGTTTTGTTAGAGTCCTGACTATTCGTTTATCCTTAAAAGGAAAATTGACAGATAAATACTACATTTCTTTTCTCTCAAAATATAACCAGTAATTCAAAGAACCAGTTTGAAAAAGTCTCGCATTTTGTAGTGCGAAAGGACTGCAAAGATAAGTCATCTTTTTTAATCCTGCAAATCTTTTTTCAAAAATCTTTTTCAAGAACTTTACGTTTCGGAAAATCGCGCTTACACAGAGCTTTAAGCTCCTTTATTGTAAACTTTCAGTCTTTGTAAGAACATCCGTTTTTCTTGAACGCGGATGCAAAGGTAGTGACTTTTTCTGAACCTGCAAGCATTTTCGCATTTTTTTTTGAAAAATCTTCAATTTTCTTCAAAATAACGCTTTTTACCTATATATATTAATGACACCCGACATGATGCATGATGCGGGCCCGGACGTATCCCGATTCGGCAACAAGGGATTCCATCCGGCCCCCATTGCCGGCCGAAAGGCCCGTTCGGGGAATATAATTGTCCGCAGGACGAGTAAAATCGGACGGCACCCCGTAAAACAGAGATTTTTTACTATTTTTGCGGCAGATAATCCGACGGCTATGAACTTCAAAAAAATATCACTGCTCATCCTGATTCTGCTCATCGCGGATCAGCTGCTCAAAATCTGGGTCAAGACCCACATGCACCTCGACGAGTCGATCATCGTATTCCCGGACTGGTTTCAATTACGGTTTATCGAGAACAACGGCGCGGCTTTCGGCATGCACATCGCCTCGAAAGGGGGATTCGACTGGGGAAAACTGCTGCTCGGCATATTCCGCATCGTCATGGTAGGTCTCATCGGCTGGCTGATGCATCATCTGCTCCGCCGCCGGGAGGATACGCCGAAGGGGGTTATCGTCGGTCTGGCGCTGGTGATGGCCGGTGCGCTCGGCAATATTATCGACAGCGCTTTCTACGGACTGATCTTTTCGGAATCGACGCCGTACGCGGTAGCGCATTTCGGCGGACATTACGCGGGCTTCATGATGGGAAAGGTCGTGGACATGTTCTATTTCCCGCTGTTCCAGTGGAACAACGTGCCGCGGTTCCTGAGCTTTCTGGTCGACAGCAACAACTACTTCTTCGGGGCGATCTTCAATCTGGCCGACGCCTACATCTCCGTGGCGGTAGTCTATCTGCTTCTGTTTCAGTATAAATTTCTGAGCAAGTAGATTTTTTTCGCAAAAATAGTTGGCGATTCAGAAAAAAGTATTACTTTTGCACACCGCAATTCCAATAATGCCCAGGTGGCGGAATAGGTAGACGCGCACGTTTCAGGTGCGTGTGCCGCAAGGCGTGCAGGTTCGATTCCTGTCCTGGGCACAAAAAATCCCGTTAGAGGAAACTCTGAGGGGATTTTTCTTTTTCCGTGTCCGCATCGTGTCCGCAATTTCATGGAGAAGGGCTCTGATTTTTCCCTGCCAGAAAGACAAAACCAGATTATTTTTGTAATTTTGTATAAACCGATTCCAAACAAACGACGAACTATCCAGATTCTGATGTAATCCCTATGTTTACAATCAGAGTTGACTGCGATGAAAGCGGATAGATGAAAAAGCTATCGAGATTTTGGTTAGATTAAAGTTGCGAGACCTTTACTAACTAAAACGACGATAGCCATGAGAGAACGAAGAAATGAAATTATTTCAAAGGACAAAAGATTTATGTAGGAATCGACGTCCATTTGAAGAGTTGGTCGGTAACGGTCTTGTCCGCGACCTCTGTACTGAAGAAATTCAGTCAAAATCCGGCCCCGGAAGCGTTGCACGGATTTCTGACGAGGAGTTTATCCGGGAGCCGAGTATCATTCGGTGTACGAAGCGGGCTTTTGCGGATTCTGGATACACGAACGCCTGACGGCATTGGGGATCGACAACATCGTGGTCAACCCGGCCGACGTACCGACCAAGAGCAGCGAAAAGCTGCGTAAGAGTGACGCCGTGGACAGCGGCAAGCTGGCGCGGAGTTTAAGAGCCAACGAACTGAAAGGCATTTATACGCCGGACAGTGTATCGTTGGAAATGCGTTCCTTGATAAGATTGAAGAACTCGATCACCAAAGACACGACCCGTCAGAAGAACCGGATCAAGTCCCAGTTACGGTGTTTAGGCATCGGGATTCCGCAGGAGTTCCTCGAACCTTTCTCCAACTGATCGAAACGCTTTTTCGCATGGCTGAAAGAGGTTGAGACACTCACTCCGAGCGATCGTCAGGCCCTCGACATTCAGCTCCGGCATCTGGAGGAACTACGCCGTCAGAAGTTGGAGATGACACGGGCTTTACGGGCCTTGGCCAAGGCGGACCGATTCCGCGAACCGCAGCGGTTGATTATGAGCGTTCCGGGGTTCGGGCAGACTACGGGAATGGCGTTTCTGTCGGAGATATGCGACATAACCCGTTTCCGCAATGCCGAACAACTGGCCGCCTATATCGGGATGATCCCGATGTGCCATAGCAGCGGAGAGAAAGACGGAACAGGAGACATTACCGTGCGAAAACACGCCGTCATGCGCTGTAATCTGATAGAGGCTGCATGGGTGGCTATACGCCAAGATCCCGCGATGAATCTGTTTTATACAGAACAATGCAAGCGGATGCCCAAGAGCAAGGCCATCGTAAAGGTCGCCCGCAAACTGGTAAATAGACTATACTTCGTGTTGAAACACCAGACCGAATATGTCAATAGTGTCGTGTCATAAGCAACCCCTTCCGGTAAACGGATTTTCCCAGAGAGAATACTACATATTGCGTGCGGCTTTGGAGTCCGCTTAATGTAAAATGCTCCTCTGGCCTTTGTAAACTAATACAGGAACATGCGGCAGAATACTGACCGCTGTGGAAAGTCTGTCTACCGAAGGATTTTTACGGGTTCTGAAATCACGGCTTTCGCAAGAGCCAAAGGTCAAAGCACATCGTGACTCCGCACCGACTCGATCGAAGGCCGGCGGAGACACGCTGTGCCTTGACCTTTGGCCGGGAAACTCATCAAGAATCGCAATGTATTGCAAATGAAATAAAAACAAATTTAACCGAAAACTTTGATCCAGATTTATTTGGATTGTAACAGGAAACGGCAGCATGGGGCCGGAACATTGTCCCCGGTCTCGTAGACCAATGAAATTTCGGACTTATTCCATGCTCTGATGTCTTTATTTCCTCAAAGTTATAATCATTAAAGTGAATATACGAATGACACTCCTGATCAGCATCGAATACCGTACCCGCTGGGGCGAACAGCTCGTACTCCGCCTCGGCAAGCGGCGCATCGCCCTGCAATACGCCG
>NZ_CAXUDY010000039.1:0-3446 GCF_964250025.1 Alistipes sp. DJF_B185 | reverse complement strand
CGGACGGCATAGGCCAGAGCTTTCGCAGCACCGAGCAGGACGCAGATCTTTTTGGCCCGGGTGATACCCGTATAGATAAGGTTGCGCTGGAGCATCACGAAGTGGGTCATCAGTACTGGCATGACGACGATCGGATACTCCGACCCTTGGGCCTTGTGGATCGTCGTGGCGTAGGCCAGCGTCAGCTCATCGAGCTCCGTGACATCGTACTCGACCCATTTGCCGTCGAAATCGACTTTCAGCGTCCTCTCCTCCGTATCCACCTCCCGGATATAACCCAGATCGCCGTTGAACACATCCTTATCGTAGTTGTTGCGAAGCTGCATCACGCGGTCGCCCTGACGATAGGTATAGCCGCCGCGACTGAGGCTCGGACCCGAAGGATTCAGCGCCTGCTGCAACAGCAGGTTCAGGTTCGCGGCGCCCACGACGCCCCGCTGCATCGGAGTAAGCACCTGAATACGGTCCGGGCTTTCCCGGTAGGCACGGGGCAGACGCTCTTTGACAAGGCGGACGATACTTTCTGCGGCTCGCTCCGGGTCTTCTTCCTTCATAAAGAAAAAATCCGTGTCGCGGCCATTGCTCGTATCGGGGAATTTCCCCCGATTGATGGCGTGGGCGCTCATCACGATACGGCTCTTCTGCGCCTGCCGGAAGATGCGCACGAGCCGCACGACGGGGATACGCTGCGAGTCGATGACATCGCGCAGGACGTTTCCCGCCCCGACGCTCGGCAGCTGGTCGATATCGCCGACGAGAACCAGCCGCATCCCCACGGGAACGGCTTTCAGCAGGTTGTTCATCAAAAGGATGTCGATCATCGAACACTCGTCCACGATCAGCGCGTCGCCTTCCAACGGATTCTCGTCGTTGCGCTTATACCCGTCCTGCGGGTTGTATTCCAGCAGACGGTGGATGGTCTTGGCCTCCATGCCCGTCGCCTCGCTCATACGCTTGGCGGCACGTCCCGTCGGAGCCGCCAGCAGCACGCGCAGGCCGGCTTTTTTCAAGGCCGCGATGATGCCCTGCGTCGTAGTCGTCTTGCCCGTACCGGGGCCGCCGGTCAACACCATGACCTTGGACGTGACGGCCTGTCGGATAGCCGCAAGCTGAACCTCGTCGTATTCGATGCCGGTTTCCGCGGTGAGGGACGACGGATCGAAAAGCCCGTCGAACAACGAACGGCCCGTACTCTGGGCCAAATCTCTCAGGCGACGCGACGTACCGCACTCGGCATGGTAGAACGGAGGAAGGTAGATGGCGTCCTTGTCGAGAATAAGGTCTTCGGCCTGAAGCATCCCGGCGAGGGTGTCACGGATAGCTGTTTCGCCCGCTTCGAGAAGTTGTCCCGCAGTTTTTACCAGCTGTTCCTCCCCGGCGTAGACATGACCTTCGTCCGAGAGTTGTCCCAACGTATAGAGGATACCGCTCCGGCACCGTCGCGGGTCCTCTTTCTCATAGCCCATCTTTGCGGCGATGCCGTCGGCGGTCTTGAAGCCGATGCCCCAGATATCGTCAGCAAGGCGGTAGGGATTCTCCCGCACCTTCTCGATGCTCTCCTTGCCGTATTCCCGGTAGATTTTCGCTGCATAGGCCGTGCTCACGCCGTAGCCCTGCAGAAAGAGCATGACGTTCTTGATGTCCTTCTGCTTCTCCCAACTCTCCCGGATCTTCGCTACACGCTTACGCCCGATGTTGGGGACTTCGTAGAGCCGTTCGATGTCGGTTTCGATGATGTCGATCGTTTCCGTTCCGAACCTCTGAACGATAGCCCGGGCGAACCGGGGGCCGATGCCCTTGACCAGTCCGCTGCCGAGGTATTTTTCGATCCCGTACACCGTGGCGGGCATCGTCTCCTCCCACGTCGCGGCGACGAACTGGCTGCCGTAGCGTTTGTCCACCTTCCATTCGCCGCGGCACAGAAGGACGCTGCCCACAGGAACCTCCAGCAGGTTACCCACGAGCGTGACAAGGTCGCTATAGCCCTTCACCTTGACCTTCAGCACCGAGTAACCGTTCTCGGGATTCTGGTAGGTGATACGTTCCACGACGCAGCGCAGAAGAGTTGCCGGGTGTTCGTTCATAAAGCGGACGATACTGAATACCCAGTAAAATTACGGAAAAAATCCCGGAATAGCAATGCCGCCGGGCATACGATCTTCCTAACCGATTTATTCATCGTCTAAAGTATCGAGATATTCTTTGATAATATCCCCATGACAGGGATAAGGCTTGCAGAAGCATCCCAGGCGTTTGCCTTTCAAAGCATGGATACGCTGACGAAACTCAGTATCGGTACGCAGGCGTCCGTAAAAATAACTGCGGTAGCGGTCCAAGGTAGCACCGCGGCTCATGCCCGGCAGCAGCCGAAAAGGATGCCCGAAATAACCGTCTTCACCATGGCCGGCACGGCCGATGTAAACATCGCATGCTGCATGACGAATGTTCACCACTTCAGTCTGTTTCATGACAATAAGATTTTAACGTTGGTGCGGGAATAGCCCTCAGGCGCACAAAATAATCCGCAGACAGACCCGAACGGGATGTCTGCGGATTAAATTTGCCTGCGGGGAGAGCCCCGCGTCGGAATGCACTACGCCCGTTCCACTACGACGATCTCCGCACGGCAGGCTGTGCGTGCGAAAGGCTCCTGCATGGGTGTCCGGTGGTGGACGATAAAGTGCCGCATCGTCTCCTGCACGGATTTCGGACGCTGCTTGTCGATAAAGCCGTACGGCAGAAGCAGCACGGCCCGATCGCCCGAGCGTTGCGTACGGGAGAGCCATTGCAGGAAGGAGACACACTCCGCAATCTCGAACGGCGGGTTGGCGATGACATTCTCGCAGCGGAAGCCGACCTCATGGAACTGCATCCGCAGTGCGGCAGCTTCGGGATAGAGGCGTTCGTAAAAATCGACCAGTTCCGCATCGGTATCGAAGCCGAGGATCGCCGACGGGTGCACGCCTTCGAGGATCAGGGCGCGCGTAAGCTGCCCCGTACCGCAGCAGGCATCCACGATACGGCTGTCATTGTCGAAATATCGCACGGCCAGCGCAGCCATCTGGCGGGCCGTACGGTCGGGTGTCAGGTATTGCGAAGCATAGACCCCCTTGCGGCGCTGTCGTTCGCACATCGCGTCATAGGGCCAGTTATCGCCGCCGTAGAGGAACGGCAGTTCATTGTGTTGCTGCCAGTAGTCGAGCACCTCCGGCAGCGTGTCCGGCCAGTAAAAGCTACGCCGCAGGTAGTAGTTCAGAAGTGCCGGGCGTTTTGTGATTCTTTCAAAGATTTTCATACGATCAGGTTTTTAGGGTTCGTTACTCTTTATTCTTTCGCTGCGCCACAATCCAATCGGGATTCAGCGTCATGCGCCAATCGGGATCGCCAGTGCGGTAAGCGAGGAGCTGGGCGGCGTAATCGTGAGCTTCACGGGAATTTTGGGCCCG
>NZ_CAXUDY010000038.1:0-3496 GCF_964250025.1 Alistipes sp. DJF_B185 | reverse complement strand
GACATGGAACAATGGCAGGAGCGGCGTGAGCGGCTCGAACTCGAAAGCCGCGAGCAGATGCCCCCGGACAGCTACTATGCCGAAGACGAGGAGATGGAACGCGAACTGAATGAACTGGGACTCGACGACCAGACGCAGCAGGCCCTCGATCGTATGAATGAACAGCGTTCCTCATGGTCGGTCAAAGGGATCATCTTCAAATGTCTGGCGTGGGTACTCGAACTGCTCTTCGCCGCGGCGAGCGTCATACTCGACGTGCTGAGGACTTTTTATCTGGTCGTATTGAGCCTGCTGGGGCCGATCGCCTTTGCCATCTCCGTGTTCGACGGATTTCAGTCCACGCTGACGCAATGGCTCACGAAGTATGTCTCGATCTACCTGTGGCTGCCGATCTCGGATCTTTTCTCGGCGATCATCGCACGTCTGCAAAGTCTCGCCATGCGACACGATGCCGAACTGATGGCCGGAGGCTACAACTGGTATGTGGACTGGTCGAACAGTCTGAATCTGATCTTCATGCTCGTAGCCGTCTGCGGATACCTCTGCATCCCCTCGATCGCCTCGTGGGTCGTGCAGGCGAACGGATTCGCCGCCTATAACAAGACCGTCTCGAAAATGACCTCGCTCGTAAGCGCCGGAGCCGGATGGACGGCCGGCAAAGCATGGGCCGGGGCCAAAGGCGCCGGCTCGGCGGCATTATCGGGCGGTAAGGCTGTGGGGCGTGGTATCATGAACGGCGCCCGGCTTATTTTCCGAAAATAAAATAACTCGTTATTATGGAATTCAAGTGTTTAACGAACATCGAAACATCCTTTCGGCAGCTGCGCATGTACGCTTTCGTCTTCGCCGGAATCTGCGCCGTCGTAACCGTGGCGGCAGTCTGGATGTCCTACTCCTTCGCCGAACGGCAGCGGCAGAAGATCTACGTGCTGGACAATGGACGCTCGCTGATGGTGGCGCTCTCGCAGGACCTCGCACAGAACCGTCCCGTAGAGGCCCGTGAACATGTGCGGCGCTTCCACGAGCTCTTCTTCACCCTCTCGCCCGACAAGGCGGCCATCGAGTCCAATGTCGGACGCGCCTTGCAGATGGCCGACAAAAGCGCCTTATCCTACTACAAGGTTCTGCAGGAGAAGGGCTTCTTCAACCGCCTGATCGCAGGCAACGTCTCGCAAATGGTCAAGGTCGACAGCATCCGCTGCGATTTCGACCGTTATCCTTACGAGGTTACGACCTTTGCACGGCAGCGTATCCTGCGCGAAAGCACCGTCACGGAGCGGTCGCTCGTCACGACATGCCGTCTGGTGAACGTCTCCCGCTCGGACAACAATCCGCAGGGATTCATGGTCGAGGCGCTGAACATCGTCGAGAACAAAGACATTGCGACCTATGACCGCTAAACCGCACTCCCTGCGCTGCCGCATCCGCTGGGTGCGGCGGTTGCTGCGGCGCCGCCACGACACACTCGCGCCCCACATCCGGGAGCGAATCGTACTCGCGGCGCTCGTCCTGCTGTTGCTCGTTTATCTTTGGCTCCTCTTCGCTACGGACATGGTACCGGAACTGGAGGTCGGGCATCCCGAATTATTACATCTAAAACCGTAAACCGTTATGACAGAAAACAAGAATCCGGGCAATGACCCCTCGGCGGAGTTCGAGCGGCAGCGCAAGCGCAAGGTGCTGCTCTTCGCGGCGATCCTCGGATGTATATTCCTCGTCGCGATGTGGCTTATATTCCGGCCTGCGCCCGTCAAGCCTCAAGAAGGGGCCGCGGGGATTAATACGTCGGTTCCGGACGGCAAGGCGCAGGCTACCGTCGGCGACAAACGCAAAGCCGCCGAACAACTTCGCAACGAGGAACAGCAGCAGAAACGCATGATGACACTCGGCGACAACTTGTTTTCGCTGCTGGACGACGGGATCAAAACCGCCGAAGAGCCTGCTCCGGCGGACAACCCCGCACAGCGGGCCGCCGAGGCCAACCG
Source organism: Alistipes sp. DJF_B185 (assembly GCF_964250025.1). NCBI lineage: Bacteria > Pseudomonadati > Bacteroidota > Bacteroidia > Bacteroidales > Rikenellaceae > Alistipes > Alistipes sp. DJF_B185. The sequence goes on along the minus strand of NZ_CAXUDY010000038.1, from coordinate 1,511 downwards.
GGCCATGCAGCGGCAGGTGCAGGGCTTCTACGCCGCTCCGCAGCGCAATGCCGAGGTCGAAGCGCTGAAAGAGCAGGTCGCGGCCCTGCAATCCCAGCTCGACGCCGAGCGGCAGCAGCCCGATCCTCTGGAGTTAGCCAAGGAGCAATACAAGCTCGCACGGAAGTATCTCGGCGGAGGAGCACCCCCGGGTGAAGAAGCAGTTGAGCCGACAAAGCAACGGCGGGATTCGCGCCTGTCCGTGATGCGGCCCGTGCGGGAAGGTGAGGTCGAAGCCTCGACACTCGACCCGCGGGCGGATTTCACCATCGAGCGCAACCTCGGATTTCTGACCGCGACGGGACGTGCGGCGGAGAATCAGGTACCGACCGTCAAAGCCTGCGTAGCTCAGACACAGGTCATACGTGCCGGAAGCACGGTACAGCTGCGGCTGCTGGAAGCCGTGCGCATCGACGATACGGTGATTCCCCGCAACACCCCGTTATACGGTCTTGCGACGATCGCCGGAATGCGGCTGCAAGTCATGGTGTCGTCCGTCGAATACGGCGGGCGGATCTTTGCCGTCGAAGCCGTGGCTTACGACCTCGATGGCCAGCCGGGGCTGAATGTCCCGAACTCCCGCGAGCGGACGGCCCTCAAAGAGGCGCTGGCGTCCGTCGGGCAAACCGCCGGCACGAGCGTAAACGTCACCCGTTCGGCCGGACAGCAGGTGTTGTCCGAGCTGGCACGCGGGGGATTGCAGGCTTCGTCGCAGTATGTCGCCGGGAAGCTCCGCGAGGTGAAGATAACCCTCAAAGCCAACCATCAGCTATTATTGATTTCAAAAGAATAGAACACACATGAAAAGAGACCTTATTTATCTGACCCTGATTGTTTCCGCAATCTGGGCCGCACACGCTACGGCGAAGGCCGTGCAGGACGGGCCGCAGCAGATCGAACCCCGAAAGATCGAAGCGGGATTCACCAAGACTGTACACATCCTCTTCCCGTCGCCCGTCACGTATATCGACATCGGCTCGATGGACATCATAGCAGGCAAGGCCGACGGGGCCGAAAACGTCGTGCGGGTGAAGGCGGCCGTGCGGAATTTCGCAGCAGAAACAAACCTGACGGTCATCACCGAAGACGGAGGATTTTTCACTTTCGATGTCCACTATGCCGAGAATCCTGTTGTCTCGACCCTCAATCTTACAGTGCAGGATCAACAGACGGAAAGTGTGAAGGAACCGGCTGCCGCGGGCGATCCGCAGCCGGCGCCCCCGGCATCCGAAGGCCGGGTGCTGCTGCGCGAGGTAGGCCGAGAGAAGCCCGCGACCATAAAACGCATGTTGAGCGACATATACCGGCAGAACCGTACGGATGTGAAAGGCATTCGCACGAAGAAGTACGGCATCGAGGTCGAGGTGCTGGGAATTTACGTTTCCAACGATGTCATTTACATACATACTTGTATGTATAACGACACGAATATCTCCTTCGAGGTGGATTCACGGCGGTTTATCGTAGCGGAT
>NZ_CAXUDY010000037.1:0-3637 GCF_964250025.1 Alistipes sp. DJF_B185 | reverse complement strand
ATCCGCTACGATAAACCGCCGTGAATCCACCTCGAAGGAGATATTCGTGTCGTTATACATACAAGTATGTATGTAAACGACATCGTTGGAAACGTAAATTCCCAGCACCTCGACCCCGATGCCGTACTTCTTTGTGCGAATGCCCTTTACGTCCGTACGGTTCTGTCGGTATATGTCGCTCAACATGCGCTTCACGGTCGCAGGCTTCTGGCGCCCGACCTCGCGCAGCAGCACCCGACCCTCTGATGCGGTCGACTGATAATCGCCTGCGGCGGCAGGTTCTTTCACACCTTCCGTCTGTGGTTCTTGCACTGTAAGATTGAGGGTCGAGACAACAGGATTCTCGGCATAGTGGACATCGAAAGTGAAAAATCCGCCGTCCTCGGTGATAACCGTCAGGTTGGTCTCGGCGGCGAAATTCCGCACGGCGGCTTTCACCCGCACGACGTTCTCGGCCCCGTCGGCCTTCCCAGCGATGATGTCCATCGAACCGATGTCGATGTAGGTCACGGGCGACGGGAACAAGATGTGTACGGTCTTGGTGAATCCCGCCTCGATACGCAGGGGACGGATCTCGGTCGGCGTTTCCGGTGTCGTCTGCGCCGTGACCTTTGCCGCCGCGATTGCCGCGACGATCAGGGTCAGATAAATAAGGTCTCTTTTCATTTTTACTGCTGTTTAGAAATCAATAATAGCTGGTGGTTGGCTTTGAGGGTGATCTTCACCTCGCGGAGCTTCCCGGCGACATACTGCGACGATGCCTGCAATCCTCCGCGCGCCAGCTCGGACAACACCTGCTGCCCGGCCGAGCGGGTGACGTTTACGCTCGTCCCGGCTGTCTGCCCGACGGAAGCCAGCGCCTCTTTGAGGGCTGTCCGCTCGCGGGAGTTCGGGATATTCAGCCCCGGTTGTCCGTCCATGTCGTAAGCCACGGCTTCGACAGCGAAGATCCGTCCGCCGTATTCGACGGACGACACCGTGACTTGCAGCCGCATTCCGGAGATCGTCGCAAGACTGTATAGCGGCGTATTCCGGGGGATGGTCACTCCGTCGATACGCACGGCTTCCAGCAACCGCAGTTGCACGGTGCTTCCGGCACGTATGACCTGCGTCGAGGCGACGCAGGCTCTGACGGTCGGAGTATCGGCATGCGCGACGCCACCTGCCGCCGTGAGAAATCCCAAGTTGCGTTCGACGGTGAAATCCGCCCGTGTGTCGAGCGTCGATGCTTCGACCTCACCCTCCCGCACGGGCCGCATGACCGACAGGCGCGAATCCTTCCGCTGCTTTGCCTGCTCAACAGCTTCTTCACCTACGGCCGTTCCGCCGCCGAGATACTTCCGTGCGAGCTTGTACTGCTCCTCGGCCAGCTCCAGCGGGTCGGGCTGCTGCCGCTCGGCGTCGAGCTGGGATTGCAGGGCCGCGACCTGCTCTTTCAGCGCTTCGACCTCGGCATTGCGCTGCGGAGCGGCGTAGAAGCCCTGCACCTGCCGCTGCATGGCCCGGTTGGCCTCGGCAGCCCGCAGTGCGGGGTCGTCCGCCGGTGCGGGTTCCTCGGTGGGTTTGAGCCCGTCGTCCAGCAGCGAGAACGAATTGTCGCCGAGTGTCATCATGCGTTTCTGCTGCTGCTCCTCGCTGCGGAGCTGCTCCGCGGCTTTGCGTTTGTCTCCGACGGTGGCTTGCGCCTTGCCGTCCGGAACCGACGTATTGATCCCCGCAGCTCCTTCTTGGGGCTTGACGGGCGCAGGCCGGAATATGAACCACAGCACAACGAGGAAGATGCATCCGAGGATCGCCGCGAAGAGCAGCACCTTGCGTTTGCGCTGCCGCTCGAACTCCGCCGAGGGGTCGTTGCCCGGATTCTTGTTTTCTGTCATAACGATTTACGGTATCAGAGGTGAATATTCAAAATGTCCGATCTCTAACTCCGGCCCCATGTCCGCTGTGAATAGGAGCCAGAGGTAAAGGAGCAGCAGCAGGACGAGCGCCGCAAGTACGATCCGCTCCCGGATGCGGGGTGCGAGTGCGTCGTGCCGGCGCCGCAGCGACCGCCGCACCCAACGGATGCGGCAGCGCAGGGTGTGCGGTTTAGCGGTCATAGGTCGCAATGTCTTTGTTCTCGACGATGTTCAGCGCTTCGACCATGAAGCCCTGCGGATTGTTGTCCGAGCGGGAAACGTTCACCAGACGGCACGTCGTGACGAGCGACCGCTCCGTGACGGTGCTTTCGCGCAGGATGCGCTGCCGGGCAAAGGTCGTAACCTCGTAGGGATAGCGGTCGAAGTCGCAGCGGATGCTGTCCACTTTGACCATCTGCGAGACGTTGCCCGCGATCAGGCGGTTGAAGAATCCTTTCTCCTGCAGGACCTTGTAGTAGGACAAGGCGCTTTTGTCGGCCATCTGCAGGGCGCGTCCGACGTTGGACTCGATGGCCGCCTTGTCGGGCGAGAGGGTGAAGAAGAGCTCGTGGAAGCGCCGCACATGTTCACGGGCCTCTACGGGACGGTTCTGTGCGAGGTCCTGCGAGAGCGCCACCATCAGCGAGCGGCCGTTGTCCAGTACGTAGATCTTCTGCCGCTGCCGTTCGGCGAAGGAGTAGGACATCCAGACTGCCGCCACGGTAACGACGGCGCAGATTCCGGCGAAGACGAGCGCGTACATGCGTAGTTGCCGAAACGATGTTTCGATGTTCGTTAAACACTTGAATTCCATAACAGCGAATTATTTTATTTTCTGAAAATAAGCCGGGCGCCGTTCATGATACCACGCCCTACGGCCTTACCGCCCGATAATGCCGCCGAGCCGGCGCCTTTGGCCCCGGCCCATGCTTTGCCGGCCGTCCATCCGGCCCCGGCGCTTACGAGCGAGGTCATCTTCGAGACGGTCTTGTTGTAGGCGGCGAATCCGTTCGCCTGCACGACCCACGAGGCGATCGAGGGGATGCAGAGGTATCCGCATACGGCCACGAGCATGAAGATCAGGTTCAGGCTGCTTGACCAGTCCACATACCAGTTGTATCCCTGCTCCATAAGTTCGGTATCATGCCGCATGGCGAGGCTTTGCAGACGTGCGATGATCGCCGAGAAAAGGTCCGAGATGGGCAGCCACAGGTAGATCGAGACATACTTCGTGAGCCATTGCGTCAGCGTGGATTGAAATCCGTCGAATACGGAGATGGCGAAGGCGATGGGGCCCAGCAGCGACAGCACGACCAGATAGAAGGTTCTCAGCACGTCGAGTATGACGCTCGCCGCCGCGAAGAGCAGTTCGAGTATCCATGCCAGGCCTTTGAAGATGAGCCCCTTCACCGACCATGAGGAGCGTTCCTCGTTCATGCGGTCGAGTGTCTGCTGTGTCTGGTCGTCCACGCCCAGTTCACTGAGCTCACGCTCCATCTCCTCGTCCTCGGCGTAGTAGCTGTCCGGGGGCATCTGCTCGCGGCCTTCGAGTTCGAGCCGCTCACGCCGCTCCTGCCATTGTTCCATGTCGAGCGTTTGCCCGACCATGAGCGAATGCGTTGCCTTTACCAGGGGTGAAAGTATGCCGTTCAGGCTTCCCAGCACGAGCGTCGGGAAGAACAGGATGCAGATGCCGATGGCGAAGGGCCGCATGAGGGGAAAGAGGTCGATAGGTTCGG
>NZ_CAXUDY010000036.1:0-3665 GCF_964250025.1 Alistipes sp. DJF_B185 | reverse complement strand
ATCGTCGGCGTAGGACTGCCGCCCGGTCATGCGGACAAGGCGTGCATCCAGCTCGCGGAAGGCTTTCTCGACCTGCCGGGATTGTTCTTCGCGGGAGATGCCCGGCTCGATACCGTATTTGTCGAGCAGCTGCCGGTTAATACGGCTGTCGTCGATTCGCTCCGGGAAGCGTGCAAGCCATCCCAATGTCTGCAACTCGGCATCGAGTTTTTCAATGTAGGTTTGCCGCAGGGAAATTTCCGGATCACTCTCTAATATCCTCTCGGCTTCCCGCACCATGCGGTTCTCGGCCTTCCAGATTCGCTCCCGGAGCTGCTGCACCTGCTGCGGATTGTCCGCACATGCCGGGCCGTCCAGCCGCCCGCGCATCTTCTGCAACCGGCCCATGTCGGCGTCCCAGTCGTAGAGGCGTACGACGTAACAGGAGGGCATATAACGTCCTCTCGTTTCTGCCAGATGGCGCAGCTCGCGGAATGTCTCGGCGCGGAACTGCCGGTCGATGATATGCGCTGCGGCCTGCAACTCGTCCATCGGAGGCTGCCGGAGCCCACTGTCGGGATGCTGCTCCAAATAAGCATCCAAGAGAAAGGTGTGCATGGCCAGCAGGCCGTGCAGGGAGTGGGCGGTGTTTGCCGGAACGTCCGCGAGGCGGCACCCGATCTTTTTCGCAAACGGCGTTCCGCGCAGGGCCTCCATCAGCGCCAGTACATCTTCTCCGGCCGCATCTTCGGGCGTCCTGAGAAAGCGGGATGTTGCTGTATTCATTGTCAGCCCGATTCCGGCAATGGTCAGATCCGATTTCCGGTGCCGTCGTACAAGATCTGTAACATTGCTTATATCCCGTTCCCGGAGCAGGTTCTCTGCATGACGGGCAATGAGGGTACTTCGATGCTCCCTTTCCCAGTCCGGCTTGCGGCGGAATAGCCGTGCAATCCTATCTTTCCATTCCATAGCCGTCGGATTTAGAAATGTGTGACTGCGGGCAGCGTCTGCCGAAGGGCTGCCCCAGCAAGCAGGGGCAGCCCGGAAATACCGAATGACGCTCCATTATTCGGCCGGTTCGTTGAAGTCGCACGCTTCGGCACTGATTGCGTCGTCTTCCTGCCGCCGGATGCAGTCCTCCGGAACGAAACGTCCGTAACAGCCGATGGTGAGTGTCTCGGTGGAAGCATCGTAGATCACGCGGTTGCCGTCGTCGGCGCCGAGCCAAAGACGGTGGCGGCGCAGCGCGATGATGCCGTCCTGTACGAGGCGTTTGTAGCAGAGCGCGTGGTCGAAAACGAGGATGCGCCACATGCCCTCGCCGATGCGGCGTATCGAGGCCGAGAGGTTGTTTTCCGCCGAGAGCCACGCTCCGCAGATACGGTCGGCGTCGAGTTGTTCCCGAAGGTCTGCCAAAGTGCGGATGACTTCGGTGCGGGTTCTGATCTCCTGCTGAAGGGCCGCTACGGCCGACGCAGGCGTCGATTGGTTACTGTTCATTGTTTTTGAGTTTTGAGGTTCGTTTGAAAGCGTCGCCCGGCACGAGGAGCAGTGCATCGGCCGGGGGCGTGTAAAAGAGATCGATCCGGCGTCCGCCGTAGGCCGTATAATAGACGCAATCCTTGTAGTGCAGAGCATGTGTTTCGGACGTGCCGCGGCGCGTGATGGTGATGCGGAATTTATCACCGCACGGCTCGATCACCAGCCGCGTGTCGTCGAGCGTCGAATGCCATGCTCCGCACAGGGGACGGATTTTGCGGTATTCGTAATCGTAGAAGAGGTGAAACGCTCCGAGCACGGCCGTAAACGTCAGCAGGATGCCGGCGCATATCCAAAGCAACTGTTTCATGGCAGCGGGCATTAAGATTCGGTTTTCGTTTCGCGCTTGCATGCCAACTGCTGGATGGCGGCTTCGATGTCGCCGCCGAGCTTTTCGGCAAGCTCCATGACCTGCATCTTTTCCGATTCCTCAGTGGTATAGGTCAAATATTCTTCGACCGAGGTTTCCGTGGCATAAACTGCCGACTGCACGCCTCCGAGCCCAATCCACACTTCCTTATAGCGGCGTTTAGGATCGTTCGAGAGGTTGATAGAGAGAATCTGCGCCCGCTCCTTGTCCGTCAGCCCCAGCAGACGTTGTATGCCGTCGAATTTCGAGAGGTATTTGCGCTGGTCCAAAAGGATTTTGCAGTCGGCGTTGTTGATGATCGACTCCTTGACGATGGGCGACGAGATGATGTCGTCCACCTCCTGCGTCACCACGACCGCCTCGCCGAAATACTTGCGAACGGTTTTAAACAAATACCTAATATATGCACTCATATTGGCCGAGGTGAGGGCCTTCCAGCACTCCTCGATGAGAATCATCTTGCGGACTCCTTTCAGCCGCCGCATCTTCGAAATGAAGGTCTCCATGATGATGAGCGTCACCACCGGCAGCAGCGTCCGGTTCGAGGAGATGTTGTCCAGCTCGAAGACGATGAAACGCTTGTCCAGCAAATCCAGCTGTTTGTCGGAGTTCAGCAGGTAGTCGTACTCGCCGCCCTTATAGTAAGGTTCCAGCACGTTCAGGAAGTTTTCGAGGTCGAAATCCTTCTCCCGCACGCGCTTCTGCTCCAGAAGCCGCCGGTAGTCGGTTTCGACGAACTCGTAAAAGGTATCGAACGAGGGGACGATGGAGCGGTCGGTGCGGAGCTTCGAGAGGTAGAGGTTCACGGCGTTCGAGAGCGCCACCTCCTCCGAGCGCGTCAGCTCCTCGGATTCGCGTTTCCAAAGGGTCAGCAGCAGCGTCTTGAGCGACTCGCGCTTCTCCACGTCGTACACTCCGTCCTCGACATAGAAGGGATTGAAGGCGATGGGCGCCTCCTCGGTGTAGGTGAAATACACCCCGTCGCGGCCCTTGGTCTTGGCGTGAATCAGCGAGCAGAGCCCTTGGTAGGAGTTGCCCGTGTCGACCAGCAGGATATGCGAACCCTGCTCCCAGTACTGACGAACCAGATGGTTCGTCAGATAACTCTTGCCCGAGCCCGACGGTCCGAGGATAAATTTATTCCGATTCGTGATGACGCCGCGCTTCATCGGAAGATCCGAGATATCCAGATGAATCGGAATGCCCGACAGGCGGTCGGACATCTTGATTCCGAAGGGCGAGAGCGACGAGCGGTAGTTGGTCTCCCCGTTGAAAAGACAGAGGGCCTGATCGAGAAAGGTGTAGAAACTCTCCTCGGCAGGGAAGTCGGCCTCGTTGCCGGGAATCGCCGCCCAGAACAGCACCGGCACGTCCACCGTGTTGTGATGCGGCGTGCATCCCATCAGCGCGAGCTGCGAGCCCACGTCGTTGCGGATGCGCTTCAGCTCCGCTTCGTTCTCGGCCCATGCCATGACGTTGCAGTGGCACCTTACGGAGCGCAGCCCCTGCGAATGCGCCTCATTGAGGTACATTTCGATGTCGAGTAGGTCAGCCCCCTTACGGGAGCTTTCCCCTCTAAGAACCGTACGTGAGAGTTTCCCCTCATACGGCTCAAGCAATTCAAAACTTTTATTTGTAACTAAAAGCCGGCTCATAGTAACTTCCATTTATTTCTGTTAGTAATTCGGCTGCAATGATCATGTATTAGGACTTTCGCCTTTCTACTGCTCCCTGTCATTTCAGTAATTTTCCAGGGAGTTTCCCGTGTGATGTG
>NZ_CAXUDY010000035.1:0-3759 GCF_964250025.1 Alistipes sp. DJF_B185 | reverse complement strand
GATTGAATAGGTCGGTATCTTTGCCTCGTGAACGATCCCGACGCTAATGAAGCCGTCCTTGCCCCGTTTTACGGCGGCTCTTTCAATGTTCTGTCCGCGAGCGGGCAGAAGGTATTTGCAAAGGGCAAATAGCAAGCTGTGTTTTCTGCTGCACGATTCTCGTTTTGCAGCAGAAAACAGCTTGCCCGCAAGGGGGAGAAAGCACCTCCGGAGTCGGTGCTTTTCAGAAGGGCGGCAAGCCGCGAAGGGATCGGAATTTTCAGGAACCGGTGGGGCCCTGGCCTCTCCTTAAAATTTCGATGCGATGGAAAAGAACAGAAAGCCCCGAGGGGGCAAAGGGGGACGACCCGCGAAAAACGACCCGGCCGTTTACCGCTTTTCGGTAAACTTTTCAGCCGTGGAACATGCCCGTTTCCTCGACCTTTACGAGCAGTCCGGGCTATTGTCCAAAGCCGCTTTTATCAAAGCGAGAGTGTTCAACGAGGCGTTCCGGGTGGTAAAGACCGACCGGGGAACGCTCGAATACGTGGCGAAGCTGACCGCTTTCCACGCCCAATTCCGTGCCGTGGGAACGAATTACAACCAGGTGGTGAAGGAGCTGCACGCGCATTTTTCCGAGAAGAAAACACTCGCGCTGCTCTATAAACTGGAGAGAGCGACACGTGAACTGGCGGCCGTCGGGCAGCAGGTCGTGTCGCTCTCCGAAGAGTTCAAACAGCGATGGTAGCCAATATCACCACCGGAAAAGACGTGTACGGCGCGCTGGCGTACAACCAGGAGAAAGTCGATCGGGGCGACGGGAAGGTGCTGCTGACCCACATCGTGAGGGAGCCGGCGGATGGGCGCTTCAACGTGGCCGCGACGGCAGAAGACCTCCTGCGCTGGATGCCCTCGCACTACCGGACGGAAAAACCCGTCGTGCACGTGTCGCTCAACCCGGCTCCCGAAGACCGCCTCGACGACGGGCAACTCGCGGAGATAGCCGGGGCCTACATGGAGCGCATGGGCTGGGGAGGACAACCTTATATCGTATTCAAGCATACCGACATCGGACGGGAGCATATCCATATCGTGTCGGTGCAGGTGGCCCAGGACGGGCGCAAGATAAACGACAGCAGGCGCAACGAACGCAGCGTGGCCGTTACCGAGGAACTGGAACGGGAGTACGGACTGCATCCCGCCAAAGGGAGAAGGCGGGAGAAAGGGCAAGGGATCGTCCCCGCCGATTACACGCGGGGCGACCTGAAACGCCAGGTGGCAGCGGTAATAAAACCGGCCGTGGCGACATACCGCTTCCAGACCCTCGGCGAGTTCCGGGCATTGTTGTCCTTATATAATATAGGTATAGAGGAAGTCCGGGGAGAGCGGAACGGAACCCCCTACCGGGGATTGCTCTACACGCTGCTGGACGAGAACGGGGACAAGGCAGTGGCCGCGCCGCTCAAATCCTCACTGTTCGGTAAAGAGGTCGGGTATGACGGGCTGGAACGGCACATGGAGCGCAACGCCGAACGGTTCGGGAAGGACGACACGAGGAGGCAAATCCGTGGCCGGGTCGATAAAGCGCTTCGGGGAGAACCCACGGAGGAAGAACTGCGCGAACGCCTGCGGGGAGCCCGGGTGGATCTCTACATACGACGCAACGAAAACGGCCGCATCGTGGGAGTGACGTTCATTGACCACGAAACACGGACGGTCGTGAACGGATCACGGCTGGGAAAGGCATACTCGGCCAACGCCTTCGAGCTGCGCTTCGGCGGGAAACGGAATCCCGGGGAAAACACGAGGGACTTGTCCCCGAAACAAGCGCCTGCCGGACGGGACGGGCAACGGAAGCGGAATACCTCACGACGGAGGAAAGTATAACATCTCAATTATCATTCATTTATTAAATTTTACGGTTATGCAACAGGAAGACGACCTTCGGGGTCTTGCAAAAACAATGGATTTCATGCGGGCATTGAGTATCTTGTTCGTGGTTATCAACATCTACTGGTTCTGTTACGGGCAGATACGGGAATGGGGAATCAATATCGGCGTGGTCGATAGGATTCTGCTGAACTTCGACCGCACCGCGGGGCTGTTCCGGAATATACTATGGACGAAACTTTTCGCCGTCGTGTTCCTCGCCCTTTCATGCCTCGGGACAAAAGGAGTAAAAGAGGAGAAAATTACCTGGCGGAAAATCACGGCATCGCTGGCCACGGGAGGCGTGCTGTTCTTCTTCAACTGGTGGCTGCTGGACTTGCCGCTGACGGCGATGGCGAACGCGGCTTTCTACATACTGACCCTATCGGCCGGGTATATCTGCCTCTTGATGGGCGGCGTGTGGATGTCCCGCCTGCTGAAGAACAATCTCATGGATGACCCTTTCAACAACGAGAACGAATCATTCCAGCAGGAAACACGCCTGATCGAGAACGAGTACTCCATAAATCTGCCGACGAAATTTTACTATAACAAACAGTGGAACAACGGGTTCGCCAATGTCGTAAACCCGCAAAGGGCTTGCATCTGCATGGGAAGCCCGGGCAGCGGGAAGAGTTATTGTGTTGTAAACCAGTTCATTAAACAGCAAATCGAAAAGGGCTATACCCAATACATCTATGACTACAAGTTTCCCGATCTTTCGGAAATCGCTTACAACCACCTGCTGAATCACCAGAAAGGTTACAAGAAAATCCCGACTTTCTACGTCATAAATTTCGACGACCCGCGCCGCTCGCACCGCTGTAACCCCATTCACCCGGACTTCATGACCGATATTTCGGACGCCTACGAGAGCGCCTATACCATCATGCTCAACCTGAACCGAAGCTGGGTGCAGAAGCAGGGCGATTTTTTTGTGGAAAGCCCCATTATCCTTTTTGCGGCCGTGATCTGGTTCCTGCGCATCTACGACAACGGGCGGTATTGTACCTTCCCGCACGCCATCGAGTTCCTGAACAAGCGGTACGAGGATATTTTCCCGATTCTGACATCCTACCCGGAACTCGAAAACTACCTCAGCCCCTTTATGGATGCCTGGCTCGGAGGCGCTCAAGACCAGCTCCAGGGCCAGATAGCATCGGCCAAAATTCCGCTTTCCCGCATGATTTCGCCCCAGCTATATTGGGTCATGTCGGGCGACGATTTCACGCTCGACATCAACAACCCGGACGATCCCAAGATACTCTGCGTGGGGAACAATCCCGACAGGCAAAACATTTACGGAGCGGCTTTGGGATTGTATAATTCCCGGATTGTCAAGCTCATAAATAAGAAAGGCCAGCTCAAATCGGGCATCATCATCGACGAGTTGCCGACAATCTACTTCAAGGGACTCGACAACCTGATCGCCACGGCCAGAAGCAACAAGGTCGCCGTGCTGCTGTGCTTCCAGGATTTTTCACAGTTGAAGAGGGACTACGGGGACAAGGAGGCCGCCGTCGTGATGAACACGGTGGGCAACATCTTCTCCGGGCAGGTCGTAGGTGAAACGGCCAAGACACTCTCGGAACGGTTCGGTAAGGTATTGCAGAAGCGGCAGAGCATGACGTTGAGCCGCAGCGACAAATCGACATCCATATCCACGCAGCTGGACAGCCTGATCCCGGCCTCGAAGATCTCGACGCTCACGCAGGGAATGTTCGTCGGGGCCGTGGCGGACAATTTCGACGAACGTATCGAGCAGAAGATTTTCCACTGCGAGATTGTCGTGGACAACGAAAAAGTGAAAGCGGAAACGGCCCGGTACAAGAAGATACCACAAATTACCGA
>NZ_CAXUDY010000034.1:0-3807 GCF_964250025.1 Alistipes sp. DJF_B185 | reverse complement strand
GTACCCCGGATGTTCTCTTTGGCCATCAGCGATGGGTTGGTCGTCGCACCGTCCAGGACGCCCAGTTCGTGCGCCTTACGAACTATCCGGGTTCTGATGTAAAGAGTATGGTGTCGGAACATGATTCCCGGTCTCGTAGACCAATGTACCATCGGACTTATTCCATACTCTGATGTCTTAATTACTCAAATTTACAATGATTAAAGTGAATATACAATGTATTGGACTCTCGAATTGGCTTCGAAGTTCGAAGATGCCCCCTGGCCCGCAACCAAAGAGGGGTTAATTGACGATGCGGTACATTCGGGAGCGCCGCTCGAGGTGCTCGAAAACCTGCAGGAAATAGAGGACGAGGGTGAGATTTACAAATCGATCAAGGACATCTGGCCCGACTATCCCTCGAAAGACGATTTTTTCTTCAATGAGGAGGAATATTGATACCCTTCGAATAGATTAAATAATTAAATGTCAGAGCGATAAATGGTTGAATTTTGTTTGTCGCGCTGGTGTTTTATGGTTTTATATGGTGCTTGCTGTAACCTCCATATACAAACTCAACAACCGTAAAGTATTCTAAGGCGGAGGGCTCACTACCATTATAGGCATTCTTATCCTTCTTGGCTTAGGGATCTTCGTCCATCTTCGGGAACGAAACCGACAAGCTGTCATTGTAGGAATCAGCACCGCTATTGGATGTGCAATAACGCAGATATATGCGGCTGAGGACTTGTATCAGAGGAAGCGTAATAAGGGGAAGAACATCGCTGTACATGAAACTGAATCTGCGCAAGAAATTATAGCTCCAGACCACCATAAAGTGACTTTACCGCCTCGACTTGATACTGAAATGGCAAGAAAGGTCTTTATTGGAGGTTTATTCAAAATATAAGTTCTAATAAAAAATAATTCACCACGCGCAGCGTATTATTATGTTTGATAATCAATGGTTTAGTATGTGATATTCATTTTATCGTTCGAGAACGACCTTAATGCGATTGATTAATTTATGAGATATCTATCATAGATAATACAAATATATGCATTTTAAGCAATAATTGTATTTCGTTCATAACTTCCATAAAATGACGGAATCATCAATATTGATCGTATTTTCTAATACGACGATTGAATCATATTACTTATGCAATTGGATATTCTCGCTTAAAAAGATTATCTTTATAGTATTATTATTTAATTTCACAGAGAAATATGGAAGATCTCCAACAAAAAGTCATCAATTGGGTGAAAACATTAAAAGGATGGCAATGTGAATTAGCTTATCGACTTTTAATTAAAGAAAAATTAGACAATGGCGATATTAATGAAATTGTGTCAATGTTGAAAGAGGAGAAACAATTTGAAAATAAAATTTTTCCTAATATTGGCATATCCATTAATGGAGAATCGATAATATTATTGTCTATAGATTCCATAGAAAATATTGAACATCTGTCTCCTCGGAATGCTCTAAAGTTTGCGGAAAAAGGGTTGACAGTGATATATGGTAAGAATGGAACAGGCAAGTCCGGTTATACAAGAATTTAAAAAAAAATATGTGGAAAACCACGCGCACGGGATCTCATTGGGAATATATATAAATCCAATGCCAGTATCGGTAAATGTACCTTATTTTATAAAAAAGGCGAGCAAGTGGAACAATGTTCCTGGTCTGTGAATGATGGTGCTATAGAATCTTTAAGATCTGTCGATATTTTTGATTCCGACACAGGTGCCTCATATTTGAATGAAGCAAATTCAGTTTCTTATATTCCTCCTATTATAGCATTCTTTTCTTCTTTCTCAAGGTATCATGACATTATTAAGGAACGTTTGGCTACTCAAAAAGATCAATTGATTTCAAAACTACCAGTACCGCCACATGAATTATCTGAAACCAACTATGTAAAGAATGTATATCTGTCTAAAAATTTAGACCTATCAAAGTTTATCTGGACCGGAGAAGATGAGAATAAATTATCAGAACTTGATCAAAAATTAAAAGAACCAGATCTTAAAAAAGCTGTTGTAGAACTACGAGAACAAAAACGTAAGATTGACCAACTAATTAAAGATATTGAAGATGCTTTAATAAAAGTTTCTCCACAAAGTAAAGAAGAGATAGATGCTTTAGCATCTGACTTATCAACAAAAGAACAAGCAGTCCTTGATGCAGCTAAGGTGTTAAGCGATAGTTCTAAATTAGAGGGAGTGGGAACTGAATCTTGGAAATTATTATGGTCGGCAGCAAAAGAATATTCTCAAAAAGACGCATACTTGGATGATAAAAAGTTGTATCAACATGATAGATGTGTATTGTGTCATCAAATATTAGATGAGGAAACAAAAGATCGGTTGCAGAATTTTGATGCATTCATAACTAATGAGTTATCAAAAGAAGCGGCTAATGCGAAAAAGCAATATAATGATCGTATTAATTCCTTACCAGAGGATTTTACAGAAGATCAGATTATTGACAGAAGTATATCCTCTGGATTAGATAGAGATTGGGGAAAGCAAATATTTAATATATGGGCTCAAATATATAATAATGGAGAAGCGATTCGTTTAGGACGCCCATTACACAATATTTGCAATGAGGTGCAAATAGCTTTGTCAGCTTTGAACGAAAAGAGTCGACGATATGAAATTACTGCTGCAGAGTATGAAAATGCTGCAAAGTTATTTGACAGGGGTGCTACAGCAAAACAATTATTAGAGTTAAAAGCCCAAAAATGGGCTTTTGAACAGAGTGAAGACATAAAGATCGAGCGAACCCGTCAGACGAATATCACAAGATATGATCAATGGATATCACAAACCAATACACGAGGAATTACAACCAAAGCAAATGAAATTGGAGATTTAGTCATTACTCAAAGTTTCGTAAAACGATTTAATGAGGAGTTAGATAAATTAGGTGCTGGGAATATTCAAGTAGAGTTTATAAAACAAATTAATAAAGGAACAACTAAACATGTTCTCAAGATTGCGAATGCAACTCATAATAATCCCGGGAACATTTTAAGTGAGGGAGAAGCCCGTATTATTTCTCTTGCTGCTTTCTTAGCCGATGTTACGGGAGGGAATCATGCTAACCCGTTTGTTTTTGATGATCCTATTTCATCCCTCGATCAAACATACGAGGAAAAAACGGTTAAACGATTGGTTGAACTAAGCAAGAGCAGGCAAGTTATCGTTTTCACGCATCGATTGAGCTTATTATGTCAATTGAATGATGCCTGCGATAATATAAAAACGCTTGGAATAAGGAGAGAGTCGTGGGGAACTGGCGAAATAGGAGAACTTCCAATATCAGCAAAGTCTCCAAAGAATGCACTTAAAGATATTTTGAATAGCAAACTCGTTAGAGCAAAAAAAGTTCTTAATGAAAATGGAGCAGAAGAATATTATTTACATGCAAAAATGATATGTAGTGACTTCCGCATTTTAATAGAACGAACTGTTGAATATCATCTATTAGGTGATGTTGTTCAACGATATCGTCGTGCTGTAAACACAATGGGAAAAGTTAGTTCTCTTGCAAAAATAAATAAGAATGATTGCGAGACGATTGATAAATTTATGACGAAATATTCCTTTTATGAGCATAGTCAGCCATTAGAAGCGCCTGTTGAATTACCTTTACCTGAGGATATTTCTAATGATGTTAAGGAATTATTGGCATGGATTGATGAGTTTGATAAGAGAAAAAGCAGTTGATTAATAATTTATCACTACTGTCCCGTAAAAGCGGGCAAGTCGGTCTTTGAAATAGTTGAAACATAGTCTATTAGAAGTAATTTTTCA
>NZ_CAXUDY010000033.1:0-3858 GCF_964250025.1 Alistipes sp. DJF_B185 | reverse complement strand
GCCTCCGCGGCCGAGGCTCGGCCCCGAAGGATTCAATGCCTGCTGCAACAGCAGGTTCAGGTTCGCGGCGCCCACGACGCCCCGCTGCATCGGCGTAAGTACTTGAATACGGTCCGGACTTTCCCGGTAGGCGCGGGGCAGGCGCTCCTTCACCAGCCGGACGATGGTTTCGGCGGCCCGTTCGGGGTCGTCCTCCCGCATGAAGAAAAAGTCGGTGTCGCGGCCGTTGCTCGTATCGGGGAAGCGTCCCTGGTTGATGGTGTGGGCGTTCATCACGATACGGCTCTTCTGCGCCTGCCGGAAGATGCGCACGAGCCGCACGACGGGGATACGCTGCGAGTCGATGACATCGCGCAGGACGTTTCCCGCCCCGACGCTCGGCAGCTGGTCGATGTCGCCGACGAACACCAGCCGCATCCCCACGGGAACGGCTTTCAGCAGGTTGTTCATCAAAAGGATGTCGATCATAGAACACTCGTCCACGATCAGCGCGTCGCCTTCCAGCGGGTTCTCGTCGTTGCGCTTGTAGCCGTCCTGCGGGTTGTACTCCAACAGCCGGTGGATGGTCTTGGCCTCCATGCCCGTCGCCTCGCTCATACGCTTGGCAGCACGTCCCGTCGGTGCCGCCAGCAGCACGCGCAGGCCGGCTTTTTTCAAGGCCGCGATAATTCCCTGCGTCGTAGTCGTCTTACCCGTACCGGGGCCGCCGGTCAACACCATGACTTTGGACGTGACGGCCTGCCGGATAGCCGCAAGCTGAACTTCGTCGTATTCGATGCCGGTTTCCGCGGTGAGGGACGACGGATCGAAAAGCCCGTCGAACAACGAACGGCCCGTACTCTCTGCCAAATCTCTCAGGCGACGCGACGTACCGCACTCGGCATGGTAGAACGGAGGAAGGTAAATGGCATCCTTGTCGAGAATAAGGTCTTCGGCCTGAAGCATCCCTGCAAGGGTGTCACGGATAGCCGTTTCGCCCGCTTCAAGAAGCTGCCCCGCAGTCTTTACCAGCTGTTCCTCCCCGGCGTAGACATGTCCTTCGTCCGAAAGTTGTCCCAGCGTATAGAGGATGCCGCTCCGGCACCGTCGCGGGTCCTCTTTCTCATAGCCCATCTTTGCGGCGATGCCGTCGGCGGTCTTGAAGCCGATGCCCCAGATATCGTCGGCAAGGCGGTAGGGATTCTCCCGCACCTTGTCAATACTCTCCTTGCCGTATTCCCGGTAGATTTTGGCCGCATAGGCCGTGCTCACGCCGTAGCCCTGCAGAAAAAGCATGACATTTTTGATGTCTTTCTGCTTCTCCCAACTCTCGCGGATCTTCGCTACACGCTTACGTCCGATGTTCGGAACTTCGTAAAGCCGTTCGATCTCCGTCTCGATGATGTCGATGGTCTCCGTTCCGAATCGCTGGACGATAGCCCGGGCGAACCGGGGGCCGATGCCCTTGACCAATCCGCTGCCGAGGTATTTTTCGATCCCGTACACCGTGGCGGGCATCGTCTCCTCCCATGTCGCGGCGACGAACTGGCTGCCGTAGCGTTTGTCCACCTTCCATTCGCCGCGGCACAGAAGGACGCTGCCCACGGGAACCTCCAGCAGGTTACCCACGAGCGTGACAAGGTCGTTATAGCCCTTCACCTTGACCTTCAGCACCGAGTATCCGTTCTCGGGATTCTGATAGGTGATACGTTCCACGACACAGCGCAGAAGAGTTGCCGGGTGTTCGTTCATAAAACGGACGATACTGAATACCCAGTAAAATTACGGAAAAAATCCCGGAATAGCAATGCCGCCGGGCATACGACCTTTATTCATCGTCCAAGGTATTGAGATATTCTTTGATAATATCCCTATGACATGAATAAGGCTTACAGAAGCATCCCAAGCGTTTGCCTTTCAAAGCATGGATACGCTGACGAAACTCAGGATCGGTACGCAGGCGTCCGTAAAAATAACTGCGGTAGCGGTCCAAAGTAGCACCGCGGCTCATGCCTGGCAGCAGCCGAAAAGGATTCCTGAAATAACCGTCTTCACCACGGCCGGCACGGCCGATGTAAACATCGCATGCTGCATAACGAATGTTTACCACTTCAGTTCGTTTCATGACATAAAATTTTAACATTGACGCGGGGTTCTCCCCGCGTCGGAATGCACTACGCCCGTTCCACTACGACGATCTCCGCACGGCAGGCAGTGCGTGCGAACGGCTCCTGCATGGGTGTCCGGTGGTGGATGATAAAGTGCCGCATCGTCTCCTGTACGGCTTTGGGACGCTGCTTGTCGATAAAGCCGTACGGCAGAAGCAGCACGGCACGATCGCCCGAGCGTTGCGTGCGGGAGAGCCATTGCAGGAAGTAGACACACTCCACAATCTCGAACGGCGGATTGGCAATGACGTTCTCGCAGCGGAAGTCGATCTCATGAAATTGCATCCGCAGCGCAGCAGTTTCGGGATAGAGGCGTTCGTATAGATCAACCAGCTCCGCATCGGCATCGAAGCCGAGGAGCGCCGACGGATGCACGCCCTCGAGGAGCAGGGCGCGCGTAAGTTGCCCCGTGCCGCAGCAGGCGTCCACGATACGGCTGTCATTGTCGAAATATCGCACGGCCAGTGCCGCCATCTGGCAGGCCGTGCGGTCGGGTGTCAGGTATTGCGAAGCATAGACGCCCTTGCGGCGCTGCCGCTCGCACATTGCATCATACGGCCAGTTATCGCCGCCGTAGAGGAATGGCAGGTCATTGTGCTGCTGCCAATAATCGAGAATCTCCGGCAGCGTATCCGGCCAATAGAAATTGCGCCGCAGATAGTAATTCTGAAGCGCATAGCGTTTTGTGATTCTTTCAAAGATTTTCATTGGATCAGGTTTTAGGGTTACTCTTTTTTCTGCCGCGGCACCGCAATCCAGTCGGGATTCAGCGTCATACGCCAATCGGGATCGCCATTGCGGTAAGCGAGAAGTTGGGCAGCGTAATCGTGAGCCTCACGGGAATTTTGGGCCCGATAATGAAACATCCATTTCTGACCGCATCGGGGACATTCCCAGACGACCATCGTACCGGCAGAGGTCTCGGCAAGGCCCAGCATACAGGGCACTACGTTATAGTGCGGCGGTTCGAAACCACATTCATAACAGGTATAAATACCGCGGTTATAGCGTCCCTGCGGTGGAACGCGCAGGGACAAAGGAATATCGATCATATAAGTATATGGTTTAGGTGTTCGTATCTTCAGGCGAAGCCGCGACTCCGTCCTCTTGGCAATAGTCGAATTTCATCAGCTTTGCGACACGGGCGTACTCCTTATCGTAATACGTATCGTATTCCTTTTGATATTCCTCCTTGTAATGGGTTCCGCCGTCGGGATCGTCGGGGTCATCGGCTTCGACGAATGTTTCGAAAGGTGCACCGTGTGCGTTCAGCAGCCGTCCGACGGCCAGATCGCAGGCAATATCCATAATCGACGCGTTGATCGCGTCCTTATGGTTACGGTAATATTCGTGTAAATTCATGGTTTCGTTCATTAAAATGTTCTTGGTTTGAGTTATTGTATTTCTGCGGACATCAGGTCGGTGTCCGCAATGCAGATCGGGTTTGTTCCGGGTATTCATTGGGCAGACTCTTTCCGGATTCGGATTTGCTCCTCTGCGAATTGTCTGTTCCACCACGCCTCGCAGGCATCGACAAGCATTTGATACTTCTCTTCGGAAGGTTGTCCATGATGCAGTTTCCGTCTGCGGCCGAGTAAATCATAACCGTAGGATCTCCATTATTGTTTTCTATATCCAGTGGATATTCCGTTCCGGGAATTTGATAAGCAACATCTTCCTGATAGGTCGGATCGTTTGACAGTTCGTCGAG
>NZ_CAXUDY010000032.1:0-4043 GCF_964250025.1 Alistipes sp. DJF_B185 | reverse complement strand
TTGGACGATCTGTTGATGGAGGAAGACGAGGTCTGATACTTAAAGAAAATAACAGCCAAATCGGCTGATAGTATAACGTTAGTCGCTTGAAAAATAAAAAAAGAAAATGAGTAAGATAATGATATGGGTCGGTCAATTCGATTCCGAAGCTGACGTTGAGAAATATATGGATCAATCGGCTTTCCGTCAATGGTGGAAAGATTATGATGAAGACAATAAGGAACTTCGTTGCCAGTTCTGTAAGGAGCTTGGTGTAATGAACTATGATGAGGATTTTCTTATTATGAAATTCACATCTGACGGCTTGGCAGGATTACTTAACCTTATTCCTGCTGATACCCAAAAGATAAGTCTGTCGATGGCTGATAAAAATATTACAATGGCAAATGCTGTTATCTGCTATAATTGTCGTGAGGGTATATCTCCTAAGAAGGCAGAGAATGCCACAACCATGACTTATCTTGGTACGTTTGAGTTTGAACTGTCGCCTGAAGGTGTACAAGGGTCTAATGCTGGATTAGAATATATGATTTGGATTGGCACAACCGATAAAAGTCGGGAAGAATTTATGGAGTATTTCAATCAAGATGAATACATGAAAGAAATACGAGATTACAAAGAAAGTCGTACAAAGAAACGCCCAAATCCGGAACATCGCTGTCAGTTCTGTAAAGACATTAATATAAAGTATTACTATCCAGAATTTCTAACTGTGGAAATTAAGGATGAACCCGAAAATCCTTTTAATCTTGTTAGAATGATGATTGATAACAAACTTGTCCTTGACTGGTATATTGAGTCCGATATTGATGAATACCACATAAAGCCATCAAATTGTATTGTGTGCTATATACCCAATGGTTTCAAGGACAACAAAAGGAATCAGAAAATCTTTATTAAGAAGAAAAATTATGATTCATATGAAACACCTAAAAAATTTGTGGATGAATTAGACAGTTACAACGGTATTCAATATTTGGAAACTTATATTGCAGAATAAAGCGACTAACAAACGGATAATTTCCCTTAAAGGTCGATTATCCACTGGACATTATAATAAATAAAAATCAAAGCATTATGGCAAAATATGAGTTGGGGGCAATTTATAAAATTAATGGTCGAAGTGGTGAATTGTATTATGTAAGACTTTTGACAAACGACTGTTATGGCGTTTTTTCATCATTAGAAGGCGAACTGAATGAAGAGACATTTGCTCAAACCCATTATCGTCTCTATTTTAGCTGTAACTCTTTTCCTATAAAACGAGGTATATGGGAAAAAGTCGTATCATCTCCAAACTGTACAGATATTGCACGGTGGCAACGCCCTCAATATTTAGCTAATTTTGCTAATTTCAACATGAAATTATTTCTTGATCAATGTAGAGTTTTTCATGAAGATGGGAACCTTTATCAATGTGAAAGTAAAGAGGAGTTTATTAGATTAGTAAAATCCGGTAAGATTTTATTTTGTTTTAATACTTATGAAATTATACCAGACTTTCTAATGAGGTATTACAAGGATTTCCCCAATAGCTATATTGTAAATAAAGATTTTATCCATAGTGGAACTTTGGAATACCAAAAAGAACAAACAAATGTATTAAAAGAATTAGGCTTTGATATTGGAAACTTATTATAACAAGCGGCTGAACATTCCTATAAAGGTTAGTTAGCCACCAAACATTACCGATTAACAATGACAATATGAAATGGTATAAAATATACTTGAATGGAGAAAATCGAATATGGAAGAAATGTATTACATATTCGTGGGAGTTTATATATGAAGATAAAGAAATTAATTTTCAAAGAATTATAGATTCATCTTCATCGGAAAGGTATCAGATAAAAGCTCTTATCAAAGGTAAGGGGCTAATCGCTAAAAGTATATCTGAATTTGGGCAAATAAGAATGCCAGAATTTGCTGAAGTCAGCCATTTGTTTCTTGTCAGAGAAGATATATTGAATATAAACGAATTGTCCTCCATAAAAGGAATTTCTTTAAAAAGGGTTTCAGTACATGGAGATTTCCCACTTGATTATATGGCAATTATTTTTAATGAAGTAATTGATTGTGTTGACAATATTCATTCCAAACGAGAAGAATTTGAATGCATGAGTACACTTGTGTTAGATATGTCTAAAATACCTTCATCTGTAGATGGGTTCTTTTTAAAAGGGTGGAATAAATACGGTTTTTATAAAAACATTGTCAATGAAAATATGAAAATGCAATTACTTCATTTGTATAAGGCAAATGAGTTTTTAAAATTTAAAGAAATAGAAATAAATGGCACATCGGTAACAAATGGATAAATCTCCGTAAGAGAGATTATCCGCCGAACATTATCAACTTATTAATGAATAAAATGAAAAAAGACAAACATATAAAAGTGCTATTCCACTTGGAACAAGATGAAGATGGCTATCCACCATTTTCTATTGAAGGTTTGTGGTGCAAAAAGGCAAGTAATGATACCTATATTGTCGATAATGTGCCATTCTATACCTATGGAATCAGTTTGGGGGATGAGATATGTGTTACAGAAGAAGATGGCGAATATCATTTTCAATCCATAGTGAATCCCTCTGGAAATAGCACATTGAGGGTACATTTTAACGATAAACGTATGCAGATGGTCAGAGACAAACTACTTGATATGGGATGCAAGGTAGAGATTTCTAATCTCTCTTCATTCGTATCCATAAATGTACCACAAGAAGTTTCCTTAAAAGTGGTCGAAGATGTTCTGACCAATATGCAAAAAGAATGTGATAGTTTGGCTTATGAACATGGTGTTGTCAGACAAAATATAAGTTGATAACAAACAGCAGATCGACTGAATAAGCGGAACGCTGCCGAACATTATCGTTGTCAACATTAGAATAAAAAAAATGAAAACAATAGAAGATATGAAACTTGAATT
The DNA here is from genome assembly GCF_964250025.1 of Alistipes sp. DJF_B185. NCBI lineage: Bacteria > Pseudomonadati > Bacteroidota > Bacteroidia > Bacteroidales > Rikenellaceae > Alistipes > Alistipes sp. DJF_B185. The sequence continues at coordinate 1,114 of NZ_CAXUDY010000032.1, read as the reverse complement.
ATTGAGTGATAACTCAAATAAGTTCATGCAGACTCTAATAGATTATGACATAAAAAGTAAAGACAAATATGGCAGTAATCTACTTCATTATTATATAATGAACTATGATAGTATTGTACATCCAGCAGGTGTGATTATATCCGAATTTATAAAAAAAGGATTGGATATAAATGATAAAAGAAAAGACGGACGGACTGCATTATATCTTTCTGTTCAGTGTCAGCTACAAGATATTTTTGAAATACTCCTGAATAGCAATGCAGATTTGGATATACAAAATGTAAATGGGAATACTCCTTTATGGGAAGCCGTTATGCGATACCGTGGAGATGGCTTCTTTATCGAACAACTTTTGAAAAATGGGGCTAATCCCGATATAAAAAATAACTATGGAGTATCTCCTAAATCATTGGCAAGAACTATCGCAAATTATGATGTAAGAAGATTCTTTAACAACGATAACAAACAGCAAACCGACTGAACAAGCGGCACGCTGCCAAACATTAATCGCTGAGAAAAATATGAATAATTGGATTGAAACATCAGGAAGCCCATTTGTCATTGTTGAGCAACAATATGCCCATCAATGGAAGGGTCAAGAAAACTACAATGCTATATGTAGCGTAACAGATTACTTGGGGAAAATCTATATAGACAATCATGTCTTATTGGTAATGGGAGATGAACCGATGGCTACACGCATAGTAAATAAAGATGGAGCAATTTTAATAATTCGTTGGAAGTATGCTCCCGATTATCTAACGGTGGAAAAACTTCTGGAGAATGATATAGTAACTGGGGCAGAACCGATAGAAGAAGTTGAAGTAAAATGGGATTCTACTGAATTAGTCCTATTTGATTCTTTGTCTCCCTATTGTGAAGCGTCGGTTAAAGTTTTTTTATCATTACAAAAAACATCTTGTATAATAAAAACTTATCTTTATCAAAAAGACGAAGTATCTTTAATAATACATTCAATCCAATAAAGACGATTAACAAGCGGCTCAACCTCCCCTTAAAGGTCGGTTAGCCACCAAACATTACTAACGATAACAAATTTGTATGAAAGTTTTTATTGGAGGTGAATTGGAACATAGTATTTCTGATAAGTTTC
>NZ_CAXUDY010000031.1:1633-4698 GCF_964250025.1 Alistipes sp. DJF_B185 | reverse complement strand
AAGCGAGTACAAAGAGAATTTATTCACTTTGTCGAGCGAAGAAAACGAAGGACGAAGTCCAACGTTGCTTCAAACTCATCGAAGCCATGCGAGTGATACTTTTAGCTATCACAATCCGTCGCACTCGGTATGAGTTGACATATTAGGGAAATGAGATAAAGAAATCTGTAAGAAAGCCGTTCGGGTAATTAGTACTGCTCGGCTTTGACATTACTGTCTTTACACCTGCAGCCTATCAACGTAGTCGTCTCCTACGCCCCTCAAGGGAAGACTTATCTTGGGGATGGCTTCGCGCTTAGATGCTTTCAGCGCTTATCCAAACCGAACGCGGCTACTCGGCGGTACACTTGGCAGCATAACCGATACACCGGAGGTTCGTCCAACTCGGTCCTCTCGTACTAAAGTCAGGACCCCTCAATCTTCCAACGCCCGCAACAGATAGAGACCGAACTGTCTCACGACGTTCTGAACCCAGCTCGCGTGCCACTTTAATCGGCGAACAGCCGAACCCTTGGGACCTTCTCCAGCCCCAGGATGTGACGAGCCGACATCGAGGTGCCAAACCGCCGCGTCGATATGAGCTCTTGGCGGCGATCAGCCTGTTATCCCCGGAGTACCTTTTATCCTTTGAGCGATGGCCAGTCCACGCAGAACCACCGGATCACTATACCCTGCTTTCGCACCTGATCGACTTGTTGGTCTCACAGTCAAGCACCCTTATGCTATTGCACTCTACGCACGGTTACCATTCGTGCTGAGGGTACCTTGGGAAGCCTCCGTTACTCTTTTGGAGGCGACCACCCCAGTCAAACTACCCACCAAACGGTGTCCCCTCTTGAGGGTTAGAACTCAAATACACAAAGGGCAGTATTTCAACGTTGACTCCACGAATACTGGCGTACCCGCTTCATAGTCTCCTGCCTATCCTACACATTGTGTACCCAAATTCAGCGTTAAGCTATAGTAAAGGTTCACGGGGTCTTTTCGTCCCGTTGCGGGTACCCGGCATCATCACCGGGACTACAATTTCACCGAGCTCACGGTTGAGACAGTGTCCAGATCGTTACACCATTCGTGCAGGTCGGAACTTACCCGACAAGGAATTTCGCTACCTTAGGACCGTTATAGTTACGGCCGCCGTTTACTGGGGCTTCGATTCAATGCTTCTCTTGCGATGACATCCCCTCTTAACCTTCCAGCACCGGGCAGGTGTCAGGCCCTATACGTCTTCTTTCGAATTTGCAGAGCCCTGTGTTTTTGATAAACAGTCGCCTGGACCTCTTCGCTGCGCCCACCTCGCGGTGGGACCCCTTTTCCCGAAGTTACGGGGTTAATTTGCCTAGTTCCTTAACCGTGATTCACTCGAGCACCTTAGGATACTCTCCTCGACCACCTGTGTCGGTTTACGGTACGGGTGACATATACTATAACTTAGAAGATTTTCTCGGAAGTCGACTTGGGTGCACTATCAAATTGCCCGTAGGCTCTCTGTACTGTCGGGTTTCAGCAAGGACTAACTCTTAATCTGTCCCTATACCTACGCCCTTTAACCACCTATTCCGTCAGGCGGCGGCACTTACGTTCCTTCGTCTCTCCATCGAGGTATATGTCAGTATCGGAATATTAACCGATTATCCATCGAGATCACCGTTCGGCTTACCCTTAGGACCCGACTAACCCTGATCCGATTAGCGTTGATCAGGAAACCTTGGTCTTGCGGTGTGCGGGTTACTCTCCCGCATTATCGTTACTCATGCCTACATTTGCTTTTCCATACGCTCCACCAAATCTCACGATTCGGCTTCGACGCAGAATGGAATGCTCCCCTACCGCACTTTCGTGCCCAGAACTTCGGTGGTATACTTGATGCCCGTTTATTATCCACGCTTTGTCGCTCGACTAGTGAGCTGTTACGCACTCTTTGAATGAATAGCTGCTTCCAAGCTAACATCCTAGCTGTCTCTGCAACAAAACATCGTTAGATCAACTTAGCATACTCTTGGGGACCTTAGTTGCTGGTCTGAGTTGTTCCTCTTTTGTGACCGGACATTAGCACCCGGTCGCTCACTGCTGTAAATCATACTACTGGCATTCGGAGTTTGTCAGGATTTGGTAGGCGGTGAAGCCCCCGCATCCAATCAGTAGCTCTACCTCCAGTAGACTCTCAATTACAACGCTGCCCCTAAAGGCATTTCGGGGAGTACGAGCTATTTCCCAGCTTGATTAGCCTTTCACCCCTACCCTCAAGTCATCGAGAAGCTTTTCAACGCTTATTCGTTCGGTCCTCCAGTTGGTTTTACCCAACCTTCAACCTGCTCAAGGGTAGATCGCAAGGTTTCGCGTCTACAACCACTGACTAAACGCCCTATTAAGACTCGCTTTCGCTTCGGCTCCGTGCATCCGTGCACTTAACCTCGCCAGTGATTAGTAACTCGTAGGCTCATTATTCAATAGGCACGCCGTCACAGCACGAAACTGCTCCGACAGGTTGTAAGCGTATGGTTTCAGGTTCTATTTCACTCCCCTGTTCGGGGTTCTTTTCACCTTTCCCTCACGGTACTGGTTCACTATCGGTCTCTTGGGAGTATTTAGCCTTACCGGGTGGTCCCGGCAGATTCAGACAGGATTCCTCGTGTCCCGCCCTACTCAGGATACTGCTATCGCATAACGTGCTTACCTGTACGAGTCTTTCACTCTCTATGGATGAACTTTCCAGAACATTCCAGTTGACAGTCACTTGAATATTGCAGTCCTACAACCCCGCAATTGCCGTAACAATTACGGTTTAGGCTTCTTCCCGTTCGCTCGCCGCTACTTAGGAAATCGATGTTTCTTTCTTTTCCTCCTCCTACTAAGATGTTTCAGTTCAGAGGGTTGGCCCACTTTCGTGTGCTAGGCCTTCTACCTAGCGGGTTGTCCCATTCAGAAATCCTCGGATCAATTCTCGTTTGCAAATCCCCGAGGCTTATCGCAGCTTACCACGTCTTTCGTCGCCTCCAAGAGCCTAGGCATCCCCCATACGCCCTTTATTACTTTCTTACATTCATCATAACCCCTATTGTAAT
>NZ_CAXUDY010000031.1:0-1537 GCF_964250025.1 Alistipes sp. DJF_B185 | reverse complement strand
CTCTCCAGAAAGGAGGTGTTCCAGCCGCACCTTCCGGTACGGCTACCTTGTTACGACTTAGCCCCAGTCACCGGTTTTGCCCTAGGTCGCTCCTTGCGGTCACGAACTTCAGGCACCCCCAGCTTCCATGGCTTGACGGGCGGTGTGTACAAGGCCCGGGAACGTATTCACCGCGCCATGGCTGATGCGCGATTACTAGCGAATCCAACTTCACGGAGGCGGGTTTCAGCCTCCGATCCGAACTGAGATAGGCTTTCGAGATTGGCATCCCCTCACGGGGTAGCGGCCCTCTGTACCTACCATTGTAACACGTGTGTAGCCCCGGACGTAAGGGCCGTGCTGATTTGACGTCATCCCCACCTTCCTCTCGGCTTACACCGGCAGTCCCGCCAGAGTGCCCAGCTTGACCTGATGGCAACTAACGGTAGGGGTTGCGCTCGTTATGGGACTTAACCCGACACCTCACGGCACGAGCTGACGACAACCATGCAGCACCTAGTTTCGTGCCCCGAAGGGAAATCCTGTTTCCAGAATCGTCACTAACTTTCAAGCCCGGGTAAGGTTCCTCGCGTATCATCGAATTAAACCACATGTTCCTCCGCTTGTGCGGGCCCCCGTCAATTCCTTTGAGTTTCATTCTTGCGAACGTACTCCCCAGGTGGATAACTTATCGCTTTCGCTTAGTCACCGACTGTGTATCGCCGACAACGAGTTATCATCGTTTACTGCGTGGACTACCAGGGTATCTAATCCTGTTTGCTCCCCACGCTTTCGTGCCTCAACGTCAGATATAGTTTGGTAAGCTGCCTTCGCAATCGGTGTTCTGTATGATCTCTAAGCATTTCACCGCTACACCATACATTCCGCCTACCGCAACTACTCTCTAGTTCAACAGTATTAGAGGCAGTTCCGGAGTTGAGCCCCGGTATTTCACCTCTAACTTATCAAACCGCCTACGCACCCTTTAAACCCAATAAATCCGGATAACGCTTGGATCCTCCGTATTACCGCGGCTGCTGGCACGGAGTTAGCCGATCCTTATTCGTACTATACTTTCAGGCTCCTACACGTAGAAGCGTTTACCCTAGTACAAAAGCAGTTTACAACTCATAGAGCCGTCTTCCTGCACGCGGCATGGCTGGTTCAGACTTGCGTCCATTGACCAATATTCCTCACTGCTGCCTCCCGTAGGAGTTTGGTCCGTGTCTCAGTACCAATGTGGGGGGTTAACCTCTCAGTCCCCCTATGTATCGTTGCCTTGGTGAGCCGTTACCTCACCAACTAGCTAATACAACGCATGCCCATCTTTAACCACCGGAGTTTTTAACCCAAGAAGATGCCTTCTCGAATGTTATGGGGAATTAGTACCAATTTCTCAGTGTTATGCCCCTGTTAAAGGTAGGTTGCATACGCGTTACGCACCCGTGCGCCGGTCGCCACCAAAGTATTGCTACCTCGTGCTGCCCCTCGACTTGCATGTGTTAAGCCTGCCGCTAGCGTTCATCCTGAGCCAGGATCAAACTCTCCATTGTATAAA
>NZ_CAXUDY010000030.1:0-4704 GCF_964250025.1 Alistipes sp. DJF_B185 | reverse complement strand
GGGCGGAATAACGGAACCGAAACCGCGGGAGGGCTTCGCCGGGTCGCTTTTCGACACGGTGGAAACGGCGGCTCCCGCACCTGCCACCCAAGCTGCCGAACCGGTAAACGTGCAGCAGGAACCGTTGCTGACGCTCTACGACCTGTTCGGCTTCAGCGCCGAGGAGCGGCGGCAGGCAGAACTCGGTATATCCAAGAAAAGGAACAGCCGCCGGGGAGCAAAGCGGAAGACGCCCCGGCAACCCTCGTTATTCGCCCCGGCCTCCTCTCCGGAGGAACAGAAGAGCGAAATGCCGAAAGCGACGCCACCGGAGCGTGATCCCGAAGACTTGTATGCCTCCCTGAACTGGGAGGACAACCCGCCGATCAACGGCTTTTACGAGATGATGATGTCGCTTACCCCGGAACGGAGGGCGGAACTGCGCCGGCAAAGCGCCCGGCTGCAGGAAACCCCGGAACAGCGGGAACGGCAGGCGGTACGCCCCCCGACGGAAGCCCCGAAAGACAGACGGAAACAAGCCGCCGGTACGCCGAGAACGGGCAGCTTGTTCGACACGCCGGACAATCCGGAGGAGGAAGAACCCGGTAAAGAAATGCCGCAGATACGGGAGGCGGATATGAAACCCCGACCGTTCAAGGGGGAGGTCGCCCCCTATTTCCGCGAGGGGACACTCGTCACGGACGGACAAAACCGGGTCGGCTACCTGCGGGGGATTGAATCCCTGCAACCCATGTTCCACCCGCTGGAACTCACGCCTGCACAACGGACGAAAGCCTCCATGTATATCGAGATACGCGATGCCTATTACCACCTTTATAACAACGAGGCGGAAACGCTGACGGCGAACCCCGCCCTGCGGGAGATGCTCAACCGGCTTTACGACAATTTCACCGAACGCTTCGGACGGCTCAATGACAAACGCAACCTCGACCTGATCAAGATGGACGCGCGGGGAACGGAGATTCTATCGCTGGAGCGTTACATCGACGGCAAGGCACGCAAAGCCGACATCTTCGAGCGTCCCGTGGCCTTCAATCCCGATGAGATCACGCACGCCGACGACGCTTCGGAGGCCCTTGTGGCCAGCCTGAACAAGTACGGCCGGGTGGAACCGCACTACATGGCCTCGCTCACGGGAACTACCGTGGAGGGAATACTCGGGGAACTGAAAGGACGTATCTATTACAACCCGGAAACGGACGGCTACGAGGTTGCCGACAAGTTCATCGCCGGCAATGTCATCGGGAAAGCCGAACGGATCGAGGCGTTCCTGCGGGAGAATCCCGACCACGCCCCGGCCCGGGAATCGCTGGAGGCTCTGCGCGAGGCGACGCCCAAACCCATCGCTTTCGACGACCTGGATTTCAACCTGGGCGAACGGTGGATTCCAAAAGGTGTTTACGAGCGTTTCGCCTCTTCGCTCTTCGATACGGAGGTGAAGATCACCTTCGCCTCCAACCTGGACGAGTACGGCGTGAAGGCGGAAGCGACGAACGTGAAGATCACGGAGCAGTATGCCGTCAGCGCGCAGACCCGTAAGTACAACGGCCTGCACCTTTTGAAACACGCCCTGCAAAACACTTCGCCCGACATCACCAAGACCGTCCTCAAATGGGTGGACGGCGAACGGCGGGAGGTCAAAGTGCGTGACGGGGAGGCCATACAGCTCGCCAACAGCAAGATAGACGAGATCCGGGGTGCTTTCCCCGAATGGCTGCGCGAGCAGTCGTCCGACTTCAAAGACCGCCTGACAGACCTCTATAACCGTACTTTCAACTGTTACGTGCGCCCGAAGTACGACGGGACGCACCAGGAATTCCCCGACCTCGACCTCAAGGGGCTGGGGATAGACAATCTGTATGACAGCCAGAAGGACGCGATATGGATGGACAAACTGCTCGGCGGCGGGATAATCGACCACGAGGTGGGCGGCGGAAAGACCCTTATCATGTGCTGCGGAGCCTACGAGAAGAAACGCCTCGGGCTGGCCAATAAACCCATGATTATCGGGCTGAAAGCCAACATCCATGAAATAGCCCGGACGTTCTGCACCGCTTACCCGATGGCCAAAGTCCTCTACCCGGGCAAGGAGGATTTCACGCCCCGGAAGCGTGAGCGCATCTTCCGGGAGATACGCAACAACGACTGGGACGTCGTGATCCTCTCGCACGAACAGTTCGGCATGATACCCCAGTCCCCGGAGATACAGCAGGAGATATTGCAGGCCGAGCTGGACTGTGTGGAGGAGAACCTCGAAGTGCTCAAAGCACAAGGCAGGGACGTTTCCCGCGCCATGATGAAAGGGTGTCAGAAACGCAAGGCCAACCTGGAAGCCAAGTTGCAGAAGGTGGCGCACGCGCTGGAAACACGCAAGGACGACGCCGTGGACTTCCGCCTCATGGGTATCGACCACCTCTACGTGGACGAGAGCCACAAATTCAAGAACCTGACTTTCACGACCCGGCATGACCGGGTGGCGGGCCTCGGAAATCCCGAGGGGTCGCAGCGGGCGCTCAACATGCTTTTCGCGCTGCGTACCATACAGCAGCGCACGGGCCGCGACCTGGGGGCGACGTTCCTCTCGGGAACGACCATCTCTAACTCGCTCACGGAACTGTACCTGCTTTTCAAGTACCTGCGCCCGAAGGAACTGGAGCGTCAGAATATCCGCACCTTCGATGCCTGGGCGGCCATATTTGCCAAGAAAACCATCGACTACGAGTTTTCCGTGACCAACGAGGTCGTGCAGAAAGAACGGTTCCGATATTTCATCAAGGTTCCCGAACTGGCCATGTTCTACTCCGAGATTACAGATTACCGCTCGGCGGAGGATATAGGGATCGACCGACCGCAAAAGAACGAGATATTGCACAATATCCCGCCGACACCCCAGCAGACGGAGTTCATAGAACGGCTGGTGCAGTTCGCCAAATCGGGCGATGCCACGCTCCTGGGCCGCCTGCCGCTCTCGGAGCGGGAGGAAAAGGCGAAAATGCTTATTGCCACAGACTACGCCCGCAAGATGTCGCTCGATATGCGTATGATAGACCCCGAACTATACAGCGACCACGTGGACAACAAGGCGAGCCACTGCGCCCGTATGATTGCCGGTTACTACCGCCGTTTCGAGGCGTACAAAGGTACGCAGTTCGTATTCTCCGACCTGGGAACCTACAAACCCGGAGCGGGGTGGAACGTCTATTCCGAGATACGGCGTAAACTCACGGAGGATTACGGCATACCCCAAAGCGAGGTGCGGTTCATCCAGGAGGCGACCTCGGAAAAAGCGCGCAAGGAGATGATCGCCGGTATGAACGCCGGGAAAATCCGCGTACTCTTCGGATCGACCGAGATGCTCGGGACGGGAGTGAACGCGCAGAAACGCTGCGTGGCGATACACCACCTGGACTGCCCCTGGCGTCCCAGCGACCTGGAGCAGCGCGACGGGCGGGGAATACGCACCGGGAACGAGATCGCCAAACTCCATGCCGGCAACAAGGTGGACGTGATATTATACGCCGTCGAGAAGTCGCTCGACGCCTACAAGTTCGGGCTGTTGCACAACAAGCAACTGTTCATCCGCCAGCTCAAGACCAACAACATGGGAAGCCGTACCATCGATGAGGGAGCCATCGACGAGAAGAGCGGCATGAATTTTTCCGAGTATGTCGCCGTCCTCTCGGGAAATACAGACCTGCTGGACAAGGCCCGCCTGGAGAAGAAGATTGCCACGCTCGAAAGCGAACGCCAGGCATTCGTGCGCGGCAAATCATCGAGCCGCTACAAGCTGGAGCAGATCACGGAGAAGATAGAGAAGAACAACGACCTGATACGGCGTATCGGCAAGGATCTGGAACACTTCAAGGCCCGCGTCGAGTTCAACGAGGACGGCTCGTACCGCAATCCCGTGAAACTGAACGGGCTGGAAACCTCCGACCCCAAGCTCATCGGGAAACAGCTCAACCGTATCGCCGAAACGGCACGCACGCTCGACAGGCTCGAACCCATCGGGAGCCTTTACGGGTTCGAGCTGCTCGTCCAGAGCGAAACGACCGAGAAAGACGGGCTCGACCTGGTGCAGAACCGTTTTTATGCCCGGGGTGAAGGGGATTATCTCTACCAGTACAACTACGGGAATATCGCCTCCGACCCGCGACTGGCGGCGATGAACTTCATCCACGCGCTCGCGACCATCGAGCCGACACTGGAGAAATTCCGGAAAAAGAACGAGGAACTGGAGAAAGATATTCCCGTCCTGCGGGAAGTGGTGGAAAGTTCCTGGCGCAAGGAACCCGAACTGACGGCCCTGAAAGCTGACCTGACGGAAATAGACCGCAGGATACAGCAAAGCCTCAAACCGATAGAGGAGAGCGAGGGTAAGGAGGCGGAGGAGGATAACGACGTGTGCCGGGAGCGGCATGACACGGCGGAAGAGCTCCCGGGGAAAGACAACACGGCGGCCCGTATTCCTTCCCGGCTGCGGCAGATTGCCGACGCCTCCGGGGGGCGCATCGTGATCGCGGGCGTGGGCAGCCCGCCGGAGAACGGCCCTGCGAAGAAAGGGATCAAGATGTAAACGAAAAGCCGACGGAAGTACAGATTTCCGTCGGCTTTTTTCATATGCCCGTGAGCGTTGTTGTCACACTTCCTGCAAGAGTGTTTGCAGCTCCTCCTGCGTGGGAAGATAGGTCATGTACTGGGCGG
>NZ_CAXUDY010000029.1:0-5055 GCF_964250025.1 Alistipes sp. DJF_B185 | reverse complement strand
GAGATCGAGGACGAGGAGCGGGAAGTGACGGTAAACGAGGGGCAGGACGATGAGCATAAGGTCTTCGTCACCGTCGTCCCGCCTTCTCCGCTGGAAGGGCTGATGCAGCAGGATCGCCGCAACCGGGAAATCTGCTACGAGCATATCACGACCGATATGAAGCGTGTCTTCCTCGATGTGAAGGTTGCGAACAAGCCCTTGCAGAAGGAGGAGCAGCAGATGTTCTACTACGCCGTGATGCAGCGCGTGATGAGCGATTCGAAACTCCGTCAGTGCGGTTTCCGACCCAAGGAAGGCTCTTACCTGACCGACCGGGAGCAGTTTGCCGCGGCGGGACGCATTACGGTCAAGCAGCAGGCTGCGTTGGTCCGCGCGTTTCTGGTGGACTACTTCCGATCGGCAGCTCCGGAGTATGGATGTACGGACGAAACGCTCCTGACGGGAATGATGTGCCGCTTTGCGGATCTGAACTTCTCGGAGCAGAGCCAGAAGGTGCAGCAGGAGTATCTGAAAGTCTACGAGCGTCGCAAAGCCCGTCTTCAGGAACAGATCGACGCTTTGCAGGCAAAAGCCGAGGCCGAGGAGATGGCGGTTTCGATGCAGGAGGCACCGGATGCCGAACCGGAGATGCCCGAGCTGCTGCCGGACGAGACGCCCGCTATAGAACCCACCCCGGAGCCGCTGATTATTCCTATGGACCCGGATATCGAACCCGATATCCGGATGCCTGAGGAGATGAAAACGGCGGCATAGTAACAACATGAACTAAATGTCCAAACCGACGGAGCAGGTTATGCCTGCTCCGTCTTTGCATTACTACTGTTATGAATAAGATTTCAGAGATTCCGGAACAGACACCTATTGCAGAAAAACCGACAGTAGAGATGCCCGCCGATCCGTGGCGCTGCGGGGCGTGCGGTTCGCTGCGGGTATCCTGCCAAGTCTGGGTGGACAGCAACACGTACGAAGTACAGTCTATGGCGGAAGACAAAGATGACTTATGGTGCGACGACTGTGCAGAACACACCCGTCAGGTACGCGAAAGCGAATTGATGTCCGATACGGTCGAGCCGTGGTGGAATGACGGAACGACAGAAGAAGACCGGGAAATTATCACCGGACTGAATCCGGAAAATTTCAGCCCGAAGGATGATCGCAAGGCTTTCCGCGATGCCTGCGACATGTGGTGGAACGGCAGGACGAACGACGAGAAGATCCGTCTCTGGCGGCAAGCTACCGCTCCGGAGGAAGAATAACGTAAAGATAAGAGCCATGAATAAGAATCTGATTGAAAAGATCGCTCCGCAGTTGACGGAGCTGATGATAAAGAAAATGGAAACGCTTACCGAAGCGTGGCGCAAGCCGTGGATCGCCGACCTTGCGCACGGTCTTCCGCGCAACCTGCGCGGCACGCCCTACCGGGGCGGGAATATCCTGATGCTGCTGTTCCTCTCGGAGATCGCAGGCTACAGTACGCCGCTTTTTATGACGTTCAAGCAGGCCAAGGAGGAGGGTCTGAACATCCTCAAAGGCTCCGGTTCGTTCCCGGTCTTCTTCTGGAAACTGTATATCCGCCATAAGGAGACCCGCAAGAAGATTGAGTTGGCGGACTATTACCGCCTGCCGCAGGAGCAGCGACGGCAATACGACGTGCTGCCCGTGATGCGCTACTACCCGGTCTTCAACATCGACCAGACGGATATGTCGGAACAGCAGCCGGAGCGCTACGCTTCGCTTACGACACCGACCGGGCCGAAAGACTACTCGGACGGTCTGACATGCGAGGTGCTCGATCGGATGCTGGCGGAGCAGTCGTGGCTCTGTCCCATCCTGCTCAGATCCGGCAACAGGGCGTCCTATTCACCGACGCTCGACCGGATCGTCTGCCCCGAAAAACGGCAGTTCCCGGAGGGCGCGGCATTCTACACGACACTTCTCCACGAAGTCACGCACAGTACGGGGCATGCGGAGCGTCTGAACCGTCCTTTTGGCGCTTGCTACAGAGATGCCGACTACATCCGCGAAGAGTTGGTCGCCGAACTTACGGCGGCCTTGTGCGGTGCGATGCTGGGCTTCGCTACGACGCCTCGTGAGGAGAGCGCCGCCTATATCAAGGACTGGCTGGCGGAGTTCCATAAAGAGCCGACCTACCTGTTCGACATCCTCACGGACGTGAACCGTGCCGCGCGGATGATCTCCGAACGGCTGGCCTGCGAACAGGAGCCGGAAACCTCGGAGGCGATTCCGGCCGAAGCGGCCTGAACCCTTATAGAACCTTTTTGTTTAACCCGCGCCGCGACCTTTGGGCCGCGGCGCTTTTATTATCAGCAATATGCAACAAGATAAAACCAAAGATCGGTACAGCCGCGAAACACTGCTGCCGATGAATACGCTTTACGACCATGAACATTGCCTGGCGCAAGAGGATGTGGACATGGCCAATAAGTTGGTGCGTCATATCGAACATACCCGTAACCCGCGTGTCCCGCAGGTCGGCGACCGGGTGCGCTATACCACGCGCCACGGTGACTTCTACGGCAACGCCCTGATCGAGGCTGTCCGTGAAGATGGAACGCGCTCGATCTGCCTGTGCCCATACGTTCCCTTCGTGTGGATGACAGCCGACGGCATCGGCTGCGCGGTCAGCGGAGGGCCTTTTACGGTCGTGGCGCCGCACGCGTTGCACCCGACCGGAAGCGTGCCGGGGGATTTCTGTGCTTGGGGCCATTGCGGCGCCTGCGGCAACGGAGTCGTCCGGTTCTGCGCCGAGGTTCCGCTGTGGGAGTTCCGGGAAGGCGATCCGCTCTATGGTGATTTCTCCACCGAGAAATGGCGCAAGATCAGCCTTTACAAGGATACGGAGTGCCGAAGCGGCGATCTTTACCGGGGCGAGTGCATCTCGTTCGGCTCGGAGGAGGAGTTCCGACAGTTCCTCTCCGATTACGAAGGAACCGTATTCGCGGCTCCCGACCCGAAATCCGTCATCGTCTGGTGCTATCGGGATGAGCAGACCGCCGTATCGCAAGAGGGGTGGGATGTGCTCGATGCTCCCGTTACAGAGCAGCGCATCTACAATGCGCCCCAACCCGTGAAACTCGTCAAGGATCACGGGCGGCACACCACGGTCTGCTATTTCGTCAGACCGGAATTTTCTTATAAATAACTTGATTCTCTATGACTATGAACAACAAAGAAACACTCGAAAAACTGCGCACTTATCAGATCGGCGTCATCCGCTCGGTCATCGCCAGCCGGCAAGGGCGCCTGGGAACTTATTCGGCCGATGCGACAGACCGCGAGCGGCTGGCAGATACGGACGGCCTCGCCTACGAGGAGTATTACGAGTCGCCCCTTACAATCGGATACGACGGTCTTTGTCGCAATGTAATCTCCCTCGAATTTTGTGAGGACGGGCTGACGCCCGTCTGCCTGATGGACGGCGGGGATGGTTTCCCGCTTCCGCTTGAAAATCTGTCCTGCGATACCCTGCAAGGCATCGTCGAATGGCTGGAAGAATACGATTTCATTCCGTCCGCGGGGGCTGCGCCGCAGACGACAAACGACCTTACGGAAGATTTCGTGGAACGCTGCCTACCGGAATACCGTACGCGCTACGACGTTTTCCGGCTGGGCGAGTTGCAGAACTTCCTCGATGGCCATGAATCCCCGGATTTCGGGCTGGATCGCGACGAAGCCGCCGCGGAGCGCGACCGTTTGCAGCTTCGGATCTATGCCGAGGCCATTACTGCCTTTATGAAAAGGCAGTCCGCAGCGCTTCCGGGCAATGTGTCCCTGCGCGACTATGCCGAGGCGCTGGTCGATATCGCCTATGAAGCCGGGCGCAGGAAGTTCCGGCCTTCGGACAACTCCCGCGATACGGCCGCGACGCTCATTGCCTGGGGCGACGAGTTCTCCCGGCGGCACAGGAATACGGACTGGACGGAAAAGGAGTATCTCGACGAGATTTACCGATTCACCGACGAGAAACTGCGAAGCGTTCCGAGTAAGGACGATCCGAATGCGGAGTTCGACATCGCCTTTCTGAACCGTACGGCTCTCGAAAGACACGGATACGATACTGCGACGATTACGGACGGCGATCTGCAGAAGTTGGCCGAACGGATGGGTGATTATTATTGCGAGAGCAACAAGTTCAGCGAAGATCTGCGTACGGCCTGCGGCGATTTCGGATTGAAGCTCCGGGACACGACCAATCCGAAATAACACGACACTTCACGTATTGTCAAATCAGGCCGCAGCCCTAAAGCTGCGGTCTTTTAATTGCATATCATTATGAGCTATCAGATTATAACACGTATCACCATTACCCCCGACCTGCGGGTGATGGTGCGCATGGCGGCGAACAACATCCGCCCGCTCGACTTCCGTTACGACGAGGTCGTATCCCTGACAGAAACGCTGCGCACGAAAGGCCGTCCGACGCTCGAACTGGAACTGCTGTCGCTCTTTTTCAAGGGCCTTTGGCAGGGCCGAACCCGCTATGACCGGGCTGTCAGTTATGCGCTGCTGACCGACGGCATCGACAAATACGAGGCGTGGGAACGCTGCCGCGAGGACAAGGAGTACGAACGTGGCCTGCTGCTGCGGATGCGGGGCTTCCTGCACTATCAGCCCGTTCCGTGCCGCTGCCACCTCGAATATCAAAGAAGCCCTGTGCGGCGTATTTATGTCGGATACATCTCTTTTTCGCGGCAGAGGCGCCGCATCTTTCCGAGCGTCCTCGACGCGCAGGCCGCGCTGTTCGCAAAGGGCTGGAATCCCGACAAGTTCCAAATCGTCGAAGAAGAAACGAACCCTAAATCCGAAATACAATGAAAACCTATCGCATCAACAAGAACGCCGCGCGTCTCGCGCAGGGGACGGGCTTCGCTCCCGAATTGATCTATAACATCTCGCTTGTCCGGTTTCAGGGCCGTAACGGCCGCTGTATCGCGGCATGGACACCGGGGATGAAGCGCCCCCCCCGGTATGTCTACAAGGCCCACACCCCGGAAGAATACGACAAGGCTATGGAGCGTATCCGGCAGGAGGCCG
>NZ_CAXUDY010000028.1:2746-7354 GCF_964250025.1 Alistipes sp. DJF_B185 | reverse complement strand
GTTATACTATCAGCCGATTTGGCTGTTATTTTCTTTAAGTATCAGACCTCGTCTTCCTCCATCAACAGATCGTCCAACGGGCTTTTGATATTGCTTTTGAAAGTGTCGGCTATGTGGACATACCTTTCCGTTGTCTTGATGTTGTTATGTCCCATAAGCTCTTTCACAATCTTGATGTCGGTTCCTTGCTCCAGCAAGTGGGTGGCGAACGAATGGCGCAGCAGGTGCGGATAAATCCGTTTCGTGATTCCCGCTTCCCGGGCCGCTGCCTTCAGCCGTTTCGACACGATACTCTCGGTGAAAGGTTCGCCCGGTCTGTGTTCAAAAAGCCACACTTTCGGTTTGTATAGTCTGTTATATTCCGTCAGCTTTTTCATCAACGGTTTTGATAGCAGGGTGTAGCGGTCTTTTTTTCCTTTACCCTGCCGCACCCGTATCAGGGAGCGGGATTCGTTGATGTCGCCGGGTTTCAGTTCCAGCAGTTCGCTGATGCGCAATCCTGCGGAATAGAGTATGGAGAACATGCAGAAGAAGCGCAGGTCTGTCACCGTCGCGTCGAGTATCTTCTTTATTTCCTCCTTGCTCAACACGTCGGGCAGCGTCTTCTCCCGTTTGGCACGGTTCACCTTGTAACACCGCCGTTCCTGACCGAGAACTTTCTCGTAATAGAACTTGATGGCGTTGATACGCTGGTTTTGCTGGCAGGAGGATATGTTTTTCTCGTGGATGAGATACAGCAGGTAGTCGTTTATCTCGCCGGGGGTAACCGTTTCAATCTTACGCCCCTCGAAATGCTGTTGGAAATCGCGGAAATAGGAGGTATATACCCTTACGGTATGGTCACTGTAACGCACTTGCTGAAGTTTTTCCAGATAGCCTTCCGGCAGTGGCGGCCGTTTGTCTTCCTCTTTACGGGGGGCGGTTTCCTTGATGGCAGAATAGTCTATAAACGCCATTTTCACATAGCGGTCGAAGAACTCGGCAAGCACGAAATCTTCTGCCGGCAGATAAGCCCTGCCGCCGACAAGCAGTACGTTTTCTTCCTTCGACAGCGACAAGCGGATGTCATTGTCATTACCGAAAGTCACTTCGACAAATTCTCTCCCGTTTCTTATCACCGGAGAAAGTTTGATCTTGTTTTTTGGGGTATATATTTCCATGCCTCACGTTTTGTCGGATATTGAAACCCGTTTTCGCAAATTTATAAAAAAACACGGGTTATCCATGCGCTTTATTGACATTTAACAATAGATCCCGACTACCTGACAATAAGGTGAGGAGCCACGAAAATACCCTCTGCCAAATCCGTCCTTCCCGGCACTCCGTTTCTCCGATTTCCTCTGCCCTGCGCCACAAGCGGCCACTTCTGTGCCCGATGCTTCCATAGCCTTTCCAACTCTTTTACGTTCAGCCGGTTCCCCTTACTTTCGTTCCCGCATCGCTATTGGTGCTAACTAAAAACACTCGTAATTATGGACGAAAACGTAAAGAACGACGCTAAACAAGTCATGCTCGTTCAGAATGCCGACGACGGACGACTGCAAGCCGTTACCGGCGTGGATCGGGACGGCAATATCCAGACCGCCGACCCCACGGATCAGAATGTGGCGAGCCTGCTGAACGTGAACACGCAGGATTCAGCCCTCGAAGCCTTCTTCAAAAAGTTCATGGAACAGGCCCAGAACCCCGTCCACACGGGTATCTTCGTCATGACGGAGAATGCCCTGAACAAACTTATCCGCATCGACTTCGACCCGGAGATTCTGGAAAATTACCGTATCGACCCCTCCGAACGGCTTCAGACGCAGGAGCAGCGGCAGTTCGAGCCGCTGGACGTCACGAAGATAGACCTGGCGGATATGGAGAAGAAAGGTATCCGCATGGAGGACATCGAGCCGCACCTGAAAGCCATGTCTTACGGACATAAATCCAACGGGCTGGTGGAGATGAACCCCGAACTGGAGAACGGGATGCGTGTTTCCACCAAAGGGCGCGTGTCGCTCGAAGAGCAGGCGGACGGCTCGCTGCGCGTCGTGCCGCATTACTGGCAGGAACGGCCCGACCTCGACGCCCCCTTCCACGGGGTGCTGCTCGACGAGGAGGCGAAAACGAACCTGATGAACACCCGCCACGCCGGGAAAGTGATCGACCTGGAGCTGGAGCCGGGCAAGCTCACGCCCTGCTACGTGTCGATAGACAAATGGACGAACACGCTGGAACCCATGCCCGTTTCGTTACTCGAAAAACGTGCCCGCATCAAGGAGGCCGACCTCTCGGAAGGCAAGCAGATGGATTTCTACGGCGGCGGCAAGGTGTTGCTCGAAGGATATACCACCCGCGCGGGTTATAAGCGGGATGCCTATATCCAAATCGACGCGGCCGAACGTAACTATTCCTTTACCTACGACGGTTTGGATCGCAACCGCTACGCCCAGGAGAACAAGGAGATTTACCGTCAGAAGGCCGCCGAGAAAAACGGACGGCAGGAAACTACGGCCTCCGAACGACAGCCCACGCTCACGATTCACCGGACAATCCTCAAAGCCTCCGTGCCCAAAGAGGCTTATGACCAGTGGACGGAAGCGGTGAATGATCCCTCCAAGCGGGCGGATGTCAAGGCTTTCTACATCAAGGGCATGGTCAAGGACGGGCAGGGTGAGCCGTTCAACGCCTGGGTCAAGCCCAACTTCGAGCGTAACAAGATGGACTTCTTCCGCTGGAATCCCGACCGTGCGAAACGGCAGGGAGCGGAGGTCAAACCCGCCGTTGAAAGCCGTACCCAGGTCGCCGTCAATTCCGAGGGCAAGACCGTCGAAGCGGTCAAAGGTGTGAAAGAGCCGCTCAAGCAGGGACAGCAGGAAGCCACCCCGACGCAGAAGAAAAATTACCGCAGCAGCAAAAAGAGCAACTCCAAAGGTGTCAAGGTATAACGTATGAAATGGTTCTACATGCAGGCCGGAGCCATGCCGCTCCTGATCGCGGCGCTGGCCGCCTTGTACCTCCGGCCGGGTAAACGCAGCCCCCCGGAGGAGGCGGACGACGGACGGCAGTATTACGACGGGAACGGCAACCATGTCTATTACGACCGCCGGCTGATCGCCCGTCCGGAAAAAGAGAAAGAAGAAGAACTACAAGAAAACAACCACTGAAAAATCCGAATCATCATGCAAGTAATTATCGCAGAAAAGCCCTCGGTGGCGCGTGAGATCGCCGCCATCGTGGGAGCCACGAACCGTAAAGACGGTTTTATCGAGGGAAACGGCTACGCCGTAACCTGGGCCTTCGGCCACCTGGTCGGGCTGGCAATGCCCCAACAGTACGGCATCGCGGGTTTCCGCCGGGAAAACCTGCCTATCCTGCCATCATCGTTCATCCTCCTGCCCCGGCAGGTTCGGGAGGGTAAAGAGTATAAGGCCGACCCGGGTGTCGTGAAGCAGCTCGGTATTCTCCGGGAATTGTTCGGCATGGCCGAGCGCATCATCGTCGCGACCGACGCGGGGCGTGAAGGGGAGCTGATCTTCCGCTACATCTACTCTTACCTGGAATGCCGCACCCCTTTCGTGCGGTTATGGATCAGCAGCCTGACCGACCGGGCCATCCGCGAGGGGTTACAACACCTCCGCCCCGGCAACGAATACGACAACCTTTACCTCTCGGCCAAAGCCCGCAGCGAAGCCGACTGGATCGTCGGTATCAACGCCTCGCAAGCGCTTGCCGTGGCTGCCGGGCGGGGCGTCTGGTCGCTCGGACGGGTGCAGACCCCCACGCTGGCGATCATCTGCTCCCGTTACCTGGAGAACAAGGCGTTCAAGCCCGCCACCTATTTCCGGCTGAAGCTCTCCACGGCAAAGGAGGGCACGGAGTTCACCGTCCTCTCCACGGAGAAATTCGACGGCAGGGAGAAGGCGGAAGCAGCCCGCGCCGAGGTTATCGGCGTCCGAACGGTACGCGTCGTGAACGTGGAGCGCAAGGAGGCCAGGGAACAGCCGCCTCTCTTGTACGACCTGACGACACTCCAAAAAGAGGCCAACAGCCGGTATGGTTTTTCGGCAGAAAAAACGCTCGACATCGCCCAGTCGCTTTACGAGAAGAAGTTCATCACTTATCCCCGTACCGGCTCACGCTATATATCGGAAGATGTGGCCGAGGAGATTCCGGCACTCATCGGGAACATGACACGCTATCCCCGTTTCGCGGAATACGCGGGCAGGATGGATACCGCATCTCTCTCCCGCCGAAGCGTGGACAACGAAAAGATCGCCGACCACCACGCGCTGCTTCCCACCGAGAACCTCCCCTCCGAACTGGATGCCGACCACCGCATCGTCTATGAGATGGTCGCGGGGCGGATGCTCGAAACCTTTTCCGGGGCCTGCGTGAAAGAAAACACTTTCCTTACCCTGCAAAGCGCGGGACATGATTTCACGGCCCGCGGCAGTATCATGGTCGAGACGGGCTGGCGGGCCGTCCTGAATGAACCTGTCGAAGAGAAAGAGGAGGACATGACCCTCCTTCCCGACATCGTGCAAGGCGACGAGCTGCCCGTCAAAGGATGCGGCACGGAACAGAAACAGACCCGGCCGCGCCCCCTTCACACGGAATCGAGTC
>NZ_CAXUDY010000028.1:1430-2649 GCF_964250025.1 Alistipes sp. DJF_B185 | reverse complement strand
GCCTCGCAAATCGCCAAAGAACTGCTGGAAGCAAGAATCGACGGCGCGGAGAGTGACACAGCCTGCCCGCGTTGCGGCAGGCCCGTGGTGTTCTATCCCAAACTCGCCAAGTGTCAGAATCCCGATTGCGGCCTGACCGTATGGAGAACCGTGGGCCGCAAGGAGCTGACCGACAAGCAGCTCGCGGAACTGCTGACCAAAGGCAAAACCGGCACGATCCGGGGATTCGTCAAAAACGGCGGCGGAACGTTCGACGCGGCCCTCACGCTCGATGACCAGTTCAAGACCTCGTTCGTTTTCGAACCGCGCGATACTCCCAGGCAGGGAAAGAGGAACAAACGGAAATAATCGTTACCTTTGCCACTGGAAAAGACCTGTCATAACGAGATACGCTTGTTTGATAAGGATTTTTTCAGTGGTCGGCGCTTCGGGTGGGAACCCGGGGCGCCTTTCTCTTCCCCGATTATCAACGACCACTAAAAATTCTTATCATGCCAGACAAGCAACACCATACCCCCACGGGGGAATTGTCCTATTACGGACTTTCGTTACTATCCTACCTCAAGGACAGCCACCCGGAACTCATCGCCGAAAGTGAGTTCATCGCCGAGCGGGCCGACAGCGCCGCCCAAGCGTACAGCGAGGCGATCCGTTCGGGCTGCAACCACATCGAGGCCGAAGAAATTGCCCGCGAGGAACTCTGCCGCGGACTGCACTTTTCACCCTACAACACGCTGGTAAACATCCTCTGGAGGGAATTCGAGGCGGAGATTCCCGAGGATACCGCCCGGCAGGCGGCTCTACGCCTGCTGCCCCTCTGCCGCGGGGTGCTGGAGAAGTACGACCTCACGGACGACTTCGCCGACACGCCCGACTACGAACTGTTCTATACCGAACTGACGGGAACCGTCCAAATACTTCTCGAAGATGGCATTCAATAAGAAAACCCACCTCCGCCAGAATATCGACGCGCTGAAGACGGCCTTCACGCTCGACAGGGAACGGCGGGCGCCGACTCCCGAAGAAGAAAGGACACTCGGCGCATACAGCGGCTTCGGCGCCATCAAGGAAGTGCTGGAAAACCCCACCGGGAAACCGGACAAGGACGGCATGGCAACGCTCGTGGCCGAGTTGCACGAGGTCATCAGGGCGAACACCCCCGACGAACGGGAATACAAGCGCTACATGGACGGGATCAAGAACTCCGTCCTGACGACTT
>NZ_CAXUDY010000028.1:0-1338 GCF_964250025.1 Alistipes sp. DJF_B185 | reverse complement strand
CGACTTTTTACACGCCCCCGAAAGTGGCAGACGCCATCGTGGAGGCGATATGGGACACGCGGATCGTCCCCAAACGTATTCTTGACCCCAGTGCGGGAACGGGGGTTTTCGTCAGTGCCGTGGATTTCCACGCCCCCTATGCGGAGATCACCTGCTTCGAGAAAGACCCCGCCACGGGGTTGATCCTGAAGCACCTGCACCCCGAAAAACGGGTGCGGGTACAGGGATTCGAGCGCATCGAACCCAAATACGCCGGTTACTACGACGTGGCCGTGAGCAACATCCCTTTCGGGGACGTGGCGCTCTTCGACCCGTTCTTCTCCACCCATACCGACCCCGTGCGGCGGCAAGGCACACGGGCGCTGCACAACTATTTTTTCATGAAGTCCGTCGATATGGTACGCGAGGGCGGCCTGGTGGCATTCATCACCTCGCAGGGAGTATTGAACGCCGAGCAGGGACGCCCCGTGCGCGAGTGGCTGATGAACCGCTGCGAGCCCGTATCGGCCATCCGGCTGCCGAACAACCTCTTTACAGAACACGCGGGGACGGAGGTCGGCAGCGACCTGGTTATCCTGCAAAAGAAAGCCGCCACGGGGGAACTGTCCGAACGGCAGCGGGATTTCATCGAATCCCGCAAGCTGTCGAACGGCATCCGGATAAACAACCTTTTCCAGTCGTTCGACAGGGTGATCCATACCGAGGCCAAAGTAGGCAAAGACCCCTACGGCAAACCGGCGATGGAGTTCACCCACGCGGAGGGCGTGGACGGCATCGACCGGGAGATGCGGCGTATGCTCTCGGAGGATTTCAACCGGCATTTCAACGAGAGTTATTGCCTGGAACATGCTCCGGAACAGACACCCGGTACACCGGAGCGGGAATTGTCCCGTCCCCGTCAGGCGGAACGCCAGCGTGCCGAAAGACACGAGCCCCGCCTTGCCGGAGAAATCGTCAAGGAGATTATCGCCGATGCCCGTAACCTTCAGCAGCAGCGGGAAGAGGAGGAAAAACGCCGCGTCGTCGCCGAAATGGCGGCACAGGGCTACCATGTCGATACCGAAACCGGGGAGATTACCCGAATCGAAAACAAACCCGGACAAGTGTTACCGGATTCTGCTGCCACACCCGCCGGAGAACCGACCGGGGAGGATCTGGCCGACTTCGGGGCCTGGTCGAAAGAGCGGGAGAATCGCTTGTGGGAGCAGCACCCGCCGAAACCCGAAGATTTCGGCATGGCAGATACTCCCGTGCAGCACGTGGGCGGAATAACGGAACCGAAACCGCGGGAGGGCTTCGCCGGGTCGCTTTTCGACACGGTGGAAACGGCGGCTCCCG
>NZ_CAXUDY010000027.1:0-8121 GCF_964250025.1 Alistipes sp. DJF_B185 | reverse complement strand
AAAAGTTGATCAGACAACGTGATGAGTTACTGCCTCTTCTGATGAACGGTCAAGTATCGGTAAATTCTGATTTATCGGTTTGTATTAACTTAATCATTAGGACAACCACAAGAATTTGCAGCTATTCTAATGATTTATTTTGGAGTTACCTGCGTATAGTTTTTCTTTGAGAATTACGGATAACTTGCACTGCGTGCATCAGGCATCTCCGTTTATACTCATCTTCCTCTTCATCCGGTCTGCGACCATCCCAACGAAGGTCTGAGTCGGAATCACCACCACCTCCGGAAGAAACAGGTATCGGCTGCCCACTGATGAGCGCATCGGCTATTGCAAAAATCATATTGCGAACTGAAGGTATAGCCAACAGGCCGAGCAATGTATTCAGTTCTGACTCCATATTTTCGTTTGTGTCTGAAAGAGTTTTATTCTCCCGTCTCAACTGATAAAGTTCACCGTAATCCGCTAGAACATTATTCTGGGCGGCTTCAACCTGTCGAGCTGCATCATTTCTGTATAGGGATTCTATCTTCCGGACAATTTCGGTAAACTGCTTGGAGATAGACCGATTCTGACGCTCAATCCATTTGTCCGTACCGAACAATGGTACTTTCTCTGTAATTTGCGGTGGCGTGAAATCAACCTTGTGGTTACGAAATGGCTGTATAACAGAACGGGCCTTCGCCGCATCCTTTGTCAATTGTTCCACTTCCTGCTCCTTCGCATGGAGTTTATTGGATTTGTCTTCGAGCTTTTCCTGATACTCGGCAATGAGTTTCTGTATGTCCGCCTTCTGCTCTTCATACCTGTCAAGAGTTATCTTGCCGGATGCGAGTGCTTCATCTATTTCTTTAAGCCGATTCCTGTCGGCAAGCATTTCCCGTTCAAGTTTCCGTATCATTGTCTGAAGTCCCTTAACTGCTTTCTCTGCTTGTTTCGCATCTTTGGACAGTTTTCGGATATAATCGCGTTTACTAAGATGGCTAACGTTCCGGCCTTCAATACTATCACCACGTTCCAACCCATACTTGCTACCGACCTCATCATAGAGTGAGGTGTGCATTTCACGAAGAATCTGTCCGTATTCGTAGCGGGTCTTGCCAAACTTAGCCGACCACATGACGCATTCGCGTCCGCTTTTGGCTCGTTGTCCGACAGGAACGATCAAGGCATGGATATGCGGGCTGCTCTCATCAAGATGAACCTGGAAGCCGATGATGTTTTCCTGTCCGTACCGTTTGGCGCACCAGTCATAGACATCTTTTGCCCATTGTTCGATTTCCGGACATCGCTGGAGATGGCTGTTGTCTGCACCCTTTTCCAGATTTACGGTTTGGGTCTCAAATGCCATCTCAAGCGTACGGTCATGATTGCCTCCGAAGATAAATTTCGCACAACAGTTTGGTTGAATTTTGCTGTCCGGCTTGAAGGGTTTCCAGCCCAGTTCAGTCAACCGTTCCTGCAAACGTACTTCAAGCGATTTCTCTTGATAGCCTAACGGATGAACTTTCCCATCGGGCCCAATCTCGAAATTCAGTTTCATTCGGGTCTTGTCATAGTGATTGGTCGAATCCTGATTCTTTCTGTCAATCTTGTCGTCATTCCAATGCCTTTCGTTTTCATTCGCCTCTGCTGTGCCGAATGACTTCCCGGCTTCGACATGCATGGCCTGTTTAATATCTGTATTCATATATGGTATTCTTTTGATAAATGATTAATATTTGAGCTTGCTCTTATGCCAGTCCGCTCCGCGGGACAATGACCGGATTTTATTGCCGACAGGCAAAAAGTCCTTATTGTGTTAAGGACTTTCTATAAATCCTCGGAACAAGTTCCTTTACTATTCAATAAGTTCCAGATCCAGTTCATCAATGAGCAACTGCAATGCTGGATTACGTTGTATCATCTGATGGAGTATCTGTCTCTTTGATGGTGAATACAGAAAGAAGTCTGCAATGTCCAATCCTTGGCTGCGTTGCTCTTCATCGGATGTACATTCCAAAACATTGGACACAACAACCCGTTTACATATTCCAGACAACAAAGCAGACTTTTCTCTCCATTGTTCGGTTGCTCCTAAATCAGGGATGAGAGTAACCTCCCTGCCTTTAAGGACCTGCATGGCTTCACTATTGAAACAACCGTTCTTTCCACCTGTTGCCAGCCATATATAATCGGGGATAAAATGGCTCATTACAACAGCGGTCTTTTCACTTTCCACCAGCATTACCGGAGACGATGAATTTTTCAGAAGATGTTCTCCAAACAGACATTGCTTCAAATGGAAATCCTGCAATTTCAACTCGGAATGCGCCCAGCTGACAAAAGCCTTAGGCTCTTTAACCCGATGGCCTGTCTCGGCATTATAGCACATTACCTTGCCGGTTCTTACCTGTCCATTTATATCTGTCTGCCAGAAAACCGTTGTGCCTCCCCATTTTGAAGATGTCCCTATGCGATACATTTCAAACAATCTGCTTGCCTCATTTTCACCAAATACATGACAGAAATACTGATATAAGGGGTTGATTGAATAATGTGACAGACTCCTTAACACATAAGATGAAGGAATATATGAAGGGACGATACAAGACGGAGTTTTATCTGCCGTCTTATAAGGGGCAGAAAGAAATGACTTGCCGCGTCCCTCATCCATTTCCAATACATCAGGATTATCATTGAAGTATTCCTTAGGTGTATAGTGGTAGCCACAACTGTTTTCATGATCACACTTGCCGACATTACCGGGAAAGCTAATGCTGCCTTGTTCATCAATATACCTGACAAAACACCGGCTTTTACCACAGCTCGGACAAGTAGTCTTGCTTCCAGGGCGGTATTTCTGCAAATGGAATCTGTATTCACTCATGGTCTTCTGATTTTAGTGTGGTTGCACTCTGCACTTTTGCACTTTGAGAAGATTGCACGGTATCCTGGCAAGATGAAAGTGCAATAGTGCAAGGTGCATCAGTATTTTCTGTCATAAGTTTGCGATAGACTCCATGCTGAAGCTTTTCTATAAGAGGGTGCTTAAGCCGGCATAATTGGTCAAGCGCATAATAGACGGTACGTCGGGACATATCAACTTTTCTGCCGGCAATAACAGCATCACCGGAAGTAAATCTCTCTCCTAGCAGGGAGAGCCAGACTTCTTTCGTTTCGCCGATACTGTTTATGACAATGGTTTCCTGAATCCTCCTGTATGTTTCCTCATAATAATCAACCATACGGATTGCCGATTCTACGGAATCCCGCTCAATATATTGCATATCTCCACTATCAGTAGCCCATTTCATTACCTGAAACAACAGGGCAAGACGTGCTACATGGCCGTTGAGTTTCATCTTGCGGCTTTCAACATCTGCATCATCCTCAATGGCATTTACAGCATCGATAATTCCATTGTACCATTCATAAAAGTATTCTTCCGCATCGTCAGACATTGTAAGGATACGGGGATTGACCGTTGTACCCTTGTCATCAAGGATACAGGGGATACTTAGGATTCTGTTGATTATTGTCCTCCATTGATTCATGATGTCAGGACGGGCCGTATTCCGTTCTTCCCGTCTCCATCCGGATATCTTCCTGTTTTTGGGATAGACAAACAAAAAACGGTCAAGCAATCCGTTGGCAAGGAACTCTGCACGGAAGACTTCCTGCAGCATATTTGTCTGTACTGAACCGATGACATTTATACATGGATTCTTGATTAGAACAGGACGTGATTCTGATTTGCGGATAATCTTTAACGGCTGTCCGCTATAAGCTGTCAGCAGATCTTCAATGAGGTTGTTCTTGCTGTTGTACCTTTTGACGGAATTGAACAAAGCCAGGATTTCATCGACGACCAATGTTATCCCACGCTGATTATGCTGATGAATATTCATCATCGCCTCCGGGGTGGAATCATAAATGACCGTCGTTACAAAATTCGGTTTCTTGAGCAGTTGTGCTTCCCCATCACTTCCGTGCTTGCCTGCTGACATGGCTCTTTCATATTCATCATATTCCTCGTTATATTTCTCATGCAGCCGGTCATCATACTCATTAATCGGCTTATAGATAAAACCGAGGGGAGGAGTCTTTCCGAGCCCGGGACGTCCGACCAGCATCATATAAAGGGATGGGCAAGTTTTCCACTCGCCCTTTATACGGATATGACAAGAGTTGCCTATTGCAGTAGCAACAGCAGAAAGAATAATAGACGCAGTATATTCCACATTGAAATTTTCGTATCTGGCAAGATTGAGTATAATCTCCTGTATCCTATCCGGGAAGGCATCCAACGGAAGACCTGTTTCCGGAATGCCTTCCACTTCCGACCGAAGCATGTTGGTCAAATGAATGGTGTTAAACATAGCCACCTCCTTCCTGTTTGGGAAGTTCATCACCAATAGCGAAAGCTTCATAGTGGAAACGACGCAGAAAGCGGTCTACGTCTTCCTGCGTGTACCAGTATTTATCACCTTCACGCGAGTAGC
Source organism: Alistipes sp. DJF_B185 (assembly GCF_964250025.1). Taxonomy (NCBI): domain Bacteria; kingdom Pseudomonadati; phylum Bacteroidota; class Bacteroidia; order Bacteroidales; family Rikenellaceae; genus Alistipes; species Alistipes sp. DJF_B185. The sequence continues at coordinate 3,637 of NZ_CAXUDY010000027.1, read as the reverse complement.
CGAGATAGCCGTTGTCTCGCAACTTTTTCAGATACTTTTCTTTGATGTTCAATTTCTCCATCAAAGACTTGTTGTCATATAGACGGAGTCCGCCTTCATGAGCCGGAGGCGGCAGTTTCTCTTGTCTCTCCACTACGCTGAGAATCTTTTCAAGCAATTCCCGGTCGCATAGCTTCTCTACATTCGTTTCTTTAGCCATACTTAAAAACAATTATGGCCGATTGCCCTGATGCACACTCAGACCTTCAGCCTGGTTATACGATATGGTACGATTGTGCACATCGCACCAGAATCACGGCACGAATGTATGAAATAGCTGAGGACTAATAAGTTACAATAAATTATCCAATGTTAGGACAGGTGTTATGGAAAGTTATGATTCTGCCACAACTTTACAAGTAACCTATTGATTACCAGCAATAAAAAAGAGAAAAATAAAATTGAAAAAATCGAAGATTGCCAGATGATGCAAAACAAAATGCATAACAAGCCAGAAACTAAGACTTGCCAAGAACGAAGATAATACTCTTAGTTTTTTGTCACTTATGAAAAAACTTGTCGATTTCTCCGGCATTGTTAGGGACGGGCATATCCCTCCTGTTCTGCCGGGACTGTCCGATACCGGTTTGTTCAAATAGTGCGTTAAGTTCGACATCGGGGAAGAGTCCGTTGCCGAACTCCCAAAAAGTCTTCTGTTCGTATTTGGAATATTCAGGATAATCGCCGCAATATATTCGACCACACATATAGGCAAGAAGAGCCTTTGTCCCTTTCCAGCTATAATGGGACCCGACCTCTTCAATATATCCGGCTTCTATTGCTTTCGCAAAGATTGTACGGGCAAGTGAAGTATCAAGCCTTCCCGACAATACAACCCCTTTGGGGGAATCCGGACATTCAGAATGATTATCTATGGGTTGAACGGTTTGCTGGTTATTTTCCCTAAGTTTGATGCGTAACTTTTCCGCTCCGTATGCAAATACACCCGATAAGACAAGGGCGGTGAAAATGCCTGTTATTACGACAGGATCAGGATGGTTGTTGTCTTTTACCGGATCAATTATCCCAAGACCTATAAGGAGCAGAGTTCCTATAAAAAATACTATTGCAGCAGACCACATGATTATCCTATGGTGCTTATTAAAGATAGTAGAAAGCAGCAATACCAGAACAAATGCGCACACCAGCAATAGGAATATCTTCGTAATAGTCATATCAAATCAATTTTAGATATAAAATTAATGATTGTTTATAATAGCCGTCTACAATTATCAGACAATTTCCAGAGATGCAAAATCCTCTTTCAGACGTGCCACTTCCGCCGATAGCGTTTCGGGCAGGAATTTGGCATATACCTTTTCGGTGACATCCGTACTTCCATGGCCGAGCAAACGACTGACAACCGACATGGAAAGTCCCTTGTTCAGTGCAAAGACCGCAAACGAATGTCGGGCCACATGCATTGAAAGGGTAAACGGAAGCCCTATCTGTTCTCCGACAACCGCCAGCGACTGATTGATACATTTCGTTGCATTGTTACGGGCTTTGTACAGAGCCTCTGCATCATCAAGATCCAGATCATCCTTTACTAAGTTGAAGACATACCGGCATCCGGCACGCTTCTCCTGCCACCGCTGCAGTATATGCAAGGCAGGTTCCGTTAGTGGAATCACGTGACGTTTGTTCGTCTTAATCATGATTTTTCTCAGTTCCTTCTTCTCGAAATTTACATGCCCCCACTGCAATGTCATAACATCGACAACACGGAGTCCACAGGCATGGAAGGCAAAGAAGAACATTTCCAAAAACTCCTTACGGCGCGGTTCGGTGCAGGCATGGTAATATTCCAATAACGCGGACATCTGTTCTTTTGAAAGATACTTGCCGTCAAACTCGTTGTCTTCATCCGCGAGAGATATCTTTGAGGCGATACGCATATCCTGAATTCTCGCATTGACGGCATGGTCTATCATCTTCATTTCTGAAGCATAGGCACATGCCTTCAGAATCGGAGTCAAAGCATGGTTGATCGTTGCATCGCTGTTCTGTTTTATCTCACGCCGCCACCTGATGTATTCGTCAATCAGTTCAACCGATATTTCACCTAAATAGATACTGTCCGGCTTGTAGGTACCGTTCTTTGTTGCACGGAGAAAGATACGGAAAATATTCATGCCGCTCTTGCCGTTCTCATAGCGGCTGCGTCCGATTCGGTTTCTCGAATAATCGGATTCAAGCCTTTCCAAAACAAACTCGATAAAATCCTTCCCTTTGTCCTCCCGTGTGAGCGGTTTGTCGGCCAAAAAGTCGGCGATCACCTGTGCCGTAATCTGATTGGGATGCTTCTCCTGATATTCGGCCAGCAGTCCGTCGATCTTGTCCGCACGGGCAAGCAGCAGACTGTTGATCCGGTTGGCCTCCGGACCATAACTCGCCCTCACACCTCCGCGTCCCTTGTTGGCTTTCTCATTCCAGTCGCCCAGCCGGACAAAGATGTTCATGCCCTTGCGTATCACCTGCCGGTTCCAGGTGTATTCAAGCTGGACAAGATACTGTTTGGCAGGATCGATCTCACCCCTGACATGCAGGCGGTAGCGTCCCAATGGATATAGTCGTTTCGGTCGTCCCATACTGGAGATGTTTGAAATTAAAAAAACAGAGGTTGCGGTAATACTCACAAACCTCTGTAAAGGTAATGAATTTTGTCCAAACAAATCCCGATATTTCCTCCGAAAAACATATTTCGCCCAAATAAACCGCGCCATTTGAGGCGGTCAGACGCTGTTGTCCAAACAAATTAAATCCCCACCAATCTTATTGATTGACAGGGATTTAATAGCTGTTTACGTGCTTAAAATCGCACTAATATTCCTCCTCATTGAAGAAGAAATCGTCCTTGGAGGGGTAGTCGGGCCAGATGTCTTCGATAGATTCGTAGATTTCACCCTCGTCTTCTATCTCCTGCAGGTTTTCGAGCACTTCGAGCGGCGCACCCGAACGTACTGCATAGTCGATGAGTTCATCTTTCGTTGCGGGCCAGGGGGCATCTTCGAGTTTCGATGCCAGTTCAAGTGTCCAATACATGATTCGGTAAAGTTTTATCTCTCTGAATTTTCCGGAAAAACAAGGCTTTTCCTTACAGGGATGCAAAGGTAAAGCAAAAAAACGATGCCCGCAAACGGAACGATCCCCACGGCCTACATTCCGGACGTTCGAATGTCCTAACATCCGATTTCTACGGATGTGTCCGGCGTATAGGACTATGCGGTATCCCGGGGAGAAGAACCGAAAATCGCAACGAGAATTCCGATCCCCGCAAAGGTTCGTGAATCCGAACCGGAGATATGTCGCCGCCCGAGGTATCCGGGAAGACAGCATGCCGCCGTACAGCCGCCGACGGACTTTTTCCAGACACTGACAGCGTCGTAAAGAATTTCCGCAATGTAAAATCGGATATTATCCGGTATAACCTATATGGAATTTTCGTATCTTTATGGAAACCTAAAACCTATCGAACCATGAAATTCTTCATCGACACAGCCAATTTGGAGCAGATTCGCAAGGCGCACGAACTGGGCGTCCTGGACGGTGCGACGACCAACCCATCGCTGATGGCCAAAGAGAACATCCGGGGTAC
>NZ_CAXUDY010000026.1:0-8763 GCF_964250025.1 Alistipes sp. DJF_B185 | reverse complement strand
GATCCTAAACGCCGCTATAAAGAGGTCTGGATCGGACTCGGAGGCGTGCAGTCGGCGGTCTATGCCACTGAAACGAGCGCGGCAGAGTACCTGTGTTACACCACCGAAGAGTCGGAAAAGATGCAGGTCATGGAACTCTCCGGGAAGCTCGGCGGCGACATCGAAGCCGCCATCCGGCAGTTGGCACGCGAACGCGAAACAAAAACCGAATCTTAATGCCCGCTGCCATGAAACAGTTGCTTTGGATATGCGCCGGCATCCTGCTGACGTTTACCGCCATGCTCGGAGCGTTTCACCTCTTCTACGATTACGAATACCACAAAATCGGTCCGTTGTGCGGAGCATGGCATTCGACACTCGACGATACGCGGCTGATAATCGAGCTGTGCGGCGATGAATTTCGAATCATTCTTACGCACTGCGGCGCCGGCACGGGGCGAAGCACGTCCGAAACGCATGTTCTGCACTACAAGGATTGCGTCTATTACACGGCCTACGGCGGACGCCGGGTCGACCTCTTTTACACGCCTTCGGCCGATGCGCTGCTCCTCGTGCCGGGCGGCGCTTTCAAACGAACCTCAAAACTCAAAAACAATGAACAGTAACCAATCGACGCCTGCGTCGGCCGTAGCGGCCCTTCAGCAGGAGATCAGAACCCGCACCGAAGTCATCCGCACTTTGGCAGACCTTCGGGAACAACTCGACGCCGACCGTATCTGCGGAGCGTGGCTCTCGGCGGAAAACAACCTCTCGGCCTCGATACGCCGCATCGGCGAGGGCATGTGGCGCATCCTCGTTTTCGACCACGCGCTCTGCTACAAACGCCTCGTACAGGACGGCATCATCGCGCTGCGCCGCCACCGTCTTTGGCTCGGCGCCGACGACGGCAACCGCGTGATCTACGATGCTTCCACCGAGACACTCACCATCGGCTGTTACGGATGTTTCGTTCCGGAGGACAGCATTCGGCGGCAAGAGGATGATGCCATCGGTGCCGAAGCGTGCGACTTCAACGAGCCGGCCGAATAATGGAGCGTCATTCGGTATTTCCGGGCTGCCCCTGCTTGCTGGGGCAGCCCTTCGGCGGACTCCGCCTACAATTATACGTCCTCAAATCCGACGGCTATGGAATGGAAAGATAGGATTGCACGGCTATTCCGCCGCACGCCGGATTGGGAAAGGGAACATCGACGCACGCTCATTGTCCGCCATGCTGAAAACCTGCTCCGGGAACGGGATATAAACAGTGTTACAGACCTTGTGCGACGGCACCGGAAATCGGATCTGACCATTGCCGGAATCAGACTGACAATGAATACAGCGACATCCCGCTTTCTCAGGACGCCCGAAGATGCGGCGGGAAAAGATATGCTGGAGCTGATGGATGCCCTGCGCAGAACACCGTTTGCAAAAAAGATCGGGCGACGCCTCGCGGACGTTCCGGCAGACACCGCCCACTCCCTGCACGGAGTGTTCGCTATGCATACTTTTCTCTTGGATGCCTATCTGGAGCAACATCCCGACAGCAAGCTCCGGCAGCCTCCGATGGACGAGGTGCAGGCAGCAGCGCATATCATCGACCGGCAGTTTCGCGCCGAGACATTCCGCGAACTGCGCCATCTGGCGGAAATATCCGGAGGCTATATACCCTCCTGTTACGTTGCACGCCTTTACGACTGGGACGCCGACATGGAGCGGTTACAAGAGATGCGCGGGCGGCTGAACGGCCCGGCATGTCCGGAAGCTCCGCAGCAGGTACAGCAGCTCCGGAAGCGAATCTGGAAGGCGGAGAACCGCATGGTACGGGAAGCCGAGAGGATATTGGAGAGCGATCCGGAAATTCCCCTGCGGCAAACCTACATCGAGAAACTCGATGCCGAGTTGCAGACGTTAGGATGGTTCGCACGCTTCCCGGAAAAGATCGACAGCCCCTACACCAACCGGCAGCTGCTTGACAAATACGGTATCGAGCCGGATAATCCCCGCGAAAAGCAATTCCGGCAGATTGAAAAAGCCTTCCGGGAGCTGGATGCACGCCTTGTCCGCATGACCGGGCGGCAGTCCTACGCCGACGATCTGTTCGAATCCCTGCGGCAGAAAGGCCCGAAGTCGGAGAAACATATTTCCGGGGTGCGGCAGAAAGAGATCGATTCTGCAAGGGAAGAGCAAACCGAACAGCCGGCTTCGGGTCGGCGGATAAAGCGGTGATGCCCGTCTTCGGGTGAATATCCTCAATAACACAATCAATTCGAGCATGAAACAGAAAATCATTCTGCTGTGTCTGTGCCTCGTCTGCACAGGCCGCAGCACATACGCCCAGTGGGTCGTCTCGGACCCTACGAACCTCGCGCAGGGCATCGTCAACTCCACCAAGCAGGTCGTCGAAGCCGCCAAGAACGGCCAGACCATGTTGCAAAGTTTTCAGGAAACCGTGAAGATTTATGAGCAGGGGAAGCGATACTACGACGCCCTGAAATCCGTCAGCAACCTCGTCCGCTCGGCCCGCAAGGTGCAGCAATGCATCCTCTTGGTCGGCGAAATCTCGGACATCTATGTCGATGGTTATAAACGTATGGTTTCCGACGAGAACTTCACGCCCGCGGAGCTGGCGGCCATCGCCGCAGGCTACGCCCGCATCATCGAGGAGTCGGCCGGGGAATTGAAGGAGCTGCAGAACATCGTGAACCCTACGGACATGTCCCTGACGGACAAGGATCGTATCGACGTGGTGCAGCGCGTCTACGGCGTCCTGCGGCGCCACCGCGATCTGGCACGCTACTACACGCGCAAGAACATCTCCATATCCCTGCTGCGGGCCGCCCGGAAACGGGACATGGAGGGCGTGCTCTCATTGTACGGAACCGACGAACAACGTTACTGGTAGCCGACGATGGTACACATGCTTTCCCTTACGGAGAATCTGCACACAATTCTCCGGGTGTTATACGACGATATGATGGTGCTGTGTTATCCGATGTCGCAGGTCGCAATGGCCATCGCAGGAATCGGGGCGCTACTCTACATCGCCTACCGCGTCTGGCAGTCGCTGGCCCAGGCCGAACCTATCGACCTCTTTCCCCTCATGCGGCCCTTCGCCATCGGCATCTGCATCCTGTTCTTCCCGACGCTCGTGTTGGGAAGCCTGAACGGCATACTTTCACCCCTGGTAAAGGCGACGCATTCGCTGATGGTCGGGCAAACACTCGACATGGAACAATGGCAGGAGCGGCGTGAGCGGCTCGAACTCGAAAGCCGCGAGCAGATGCCCCCGGACAGCTACTACGCCGAGAACGAGGAGATGGAGCGCGAGCTCAGCGAACTGGGCGTGGACGACCAGACACAGCAGACACTCGACCGCATGAACGAGGAGCGATCCTCATGGTCTGTAAAGGGACTTATATTCAAAGGCTTGGCATGGATACTCGAACTGCTCTTCGCCGCGGCGAGCGTCATACTCGACGTGCTGAGGACCTTTTACCTGATCGTCCTCTCGCTGCTCGGCCCGATCGCTTTCGCCATCTCCGTGTTCGACGGATTTCAGTCCACGCTGACGCAATGGCTCACGAAATATGTCTCGATTTACCTGTGGCTGCCCATCTCGGATCTTTTCTCGGCGATCATCGCACGTCTGCAAACCCTTTCGATGCGCCACGACGCCGACCTGATGGCCGAAGGCTACAACTGGTATGTGGACTGGTCGAACAGCCTGAACCTGATCTTCATGCTCGTGGCCGTGTGCGGATACCTCTGCATCCCCTCGATCGCCTCGTGGGTCGTGCAGGCGAACGGATTCGCCGCCTACAACAAGACCGTCTCGAAGATGACCTCGCTCGTAAGCGCCGGAGCCGGATGGACGGCCGGCAAAGCATGGGCCGGGGCCAAAGGCGCCGGCTCGGCGGCATTATCGGGCGGTAAGGCCGTGGGACGCGGCATCATGAATGGCGCCCGGCTTATTTTCAGAAAATAAAATAACCCGTTATTATGGAATTCAAGTGTTTAACGAACATCGAAACATCGTTTCGGCAGCTGCGCATGTACGCGCTCGTCTTCGCCGGAATCTGCGCCGTCGTTACCGTGGCGGCGGTCTGGATGTCCTACTCTTTCGCCGAACGGCAGCGGCAGAAGATCTACGTGCTGGACAACGGACGCTCGCTGATGGTGGCGCTCTCGCAGGACCTCGCACAGAACCGTCCCGTAGAGGCCCGTGAACATGTGCGGCGCTTCCACGAGCTCTTCTTCACCCTCTCGCCCGACAAGGCAGCCATCGAGTCCAATGTCGGACGCGCCTTGCAGATGGCCGACAAAAGCGCCTTATCCTACTACAAGGTTCTGCAGGAGAAGGGCTTCTTCAACCGCCTGATCGCGGGCAATGTTTCGCAGATGGTCAAAGTGGACAGCATCCGCTGCAATTTCGACCATTATCCTTACGAGGTTACAACCTTTGCCCGGCAGCGTATTCTGCGCGAGAGCACCGTCACGGAGCGGTCGCTCGTCACGACATGCCGTCTGGTGAACGTCTCCCGCTCGGACAACAACCCGCAGGGCTTTATGGTCGAGGCGCTGAACATCGTCGAGAACAAAGACATTGCAACCTATGACCGTTAAACCGCACTCCCTGCGCTGCCGCATCCGTTGGGTGCGGCGGTCGCTGCGGCGCCGGCACGACACGCTCGCGCCCTGCATCCGGGAACGGATCGTACTCGCGGCGCTCGTCCTGCTTCTCTTCCTTTACCTTTGGCTCCTGTTCGCAGCGGACATGGGATCGGAGTTAGAGATCGGACATCCCGAATTATTACATCTTAAACCGTAAACCATTATGACAGAAAACAAGAATCCATGCAGCGACCCTTCGGCGGAGTTCGAGCGGCAGCGCAAGCGCAAGGTGCTGCTCTTTGCGGCGATCCTCGGATGCATCTTCCTCGTTGTGCTGTGGTTCATATTCCGGCCTGCGCCCGTCAAGCCTCAAGAGGGGGCCGCGGGGATCAATACGTCGGTTCCGGACGGCAAAGCGCAGGCCACCGTCGGAGACAAACGCAAAGCCGCGGAACAGCTCCGCAGCGAGGAGCAGCAGCAGAGACGCATGATGACACTCGGCGACAACTCGTTCTCGCTGCTGGACGACGGGCTCAAACCTGCCGAGGAGCCTGCACCGGCGGACAACCCCGCACTGCGGGCCTCCGAGGCCAACCGGGCCATGCAGCGGCAGGTGCAGGGCTTCTACGCCGCTCCGCAGCGCAATGCCGAGGTCGAAGCCCTGAAAGAGCAGGTCGCAGCCCTGCAATCCCAGCTCGACGCCGAGCGGCAGCAGCCCGATCCGTTGGAGCTGGCCGAGGAGCAGTACAAGCTCGCCCGGAAGTATCTCGGCGGCGGAGTGGCCGTAGATGAAGAAGCTGTTGAGCAGGCAAAGCAGCGGAAGGATTCGCGCCTGTCGGTCATGCGGCCCGTGCGGGAGGGTGAGGTCGAAGCATCGACGCTCGACACACGGGCGGATTTCACCGTCGAACGCAACTTGGGATTTCTCACGGCGGCAGGTGGCGTCGCGCATGCCGATACTCCGACCGTCAGAGCCTGCGTCGCCTCGACGCAGGTCATACGTGCCGGAAGCACCGTGCAACTGCGGTTGCTGGAAGCCGTGCGTATCGACGGAGTGACCATCCCCCGGAATACGCCGCTATACAGTCTTGCGACGATCTCCGGAATGCGGCTGCAGGTCGTGGTGTCGTCCGTCGAATACGGCGGACGGATCTTCGCCGTCGAAGCCGTAGCTTACGACATGGACGGCCAGCCGGGGCTGAACGTCCCGAACTCCCGCGAGCGGACGGCCCTCAAAGAGGCGCTGGCATCCGTCGGGCAGACTGCCGGCACGAGCGTAAACGTCACCCGTTCGGCCGGACAGCAGATGTTGTCCGAACTGGCGCGCGGAGGATTGCAGGCTTCGTCGCAGTATGTCGCCGGGAAGCTCCGCGAGGTGAAGATAACCCTCAAAGCCAACCATCAGCTATTATTGATTTCAAAACAGCAGTAAAATGAAAAGAGACCTTATTTATCTGACTCTGATTGTCTCCTCAATTTGGGCAGCACATGCTACGGCGAAGGCCATGCCGGACGGGCCGCAGCAGATCGAGCCCCGCAAGATTGAAGCGGGATTCACCAAGACCGTACACATCTTGTTTCCGTCGCCCGTCACGTATATCGACATCGGCTCGATGGACATCATCGCCGGCAAGGCCGACGGGGCCGAGAACGTCGTGCGGGTGAAAGCCGCCGTGCGGAATTTTGCAGCAGAAACAAACCTGACGGTCATTACCGAGGACGGCGGATTTTTCACCTTCGACGTGCATTATGCCGAGAACCCGGCTGTCTCGACCCTCAATCTTACAGTGCAGGAACCGCAACCGGGCGGGGTGAAGAAACTGTCTACGACAGACACTCCACAGCAGCCGGCTCCGGCTTCAGAGGGACGGGTGCTGCTGCGCGAGGTAGGGCGCGAGAAACCTGCGACCATAAAACGCATGTTGAGCGACATATATCGGCAGAACCGCACGGACGTGAAGGGCATTCGTGCGAAGAAGTACGGCATTGAAGTCGAAGTGTTGGGGATTTACGTGTTCAATGACGTGATATACATGCACACCTGCATCTCGAACGACACGAATATCTCTTTCGAGGTGGATGCGCGGCGATTCATCGTAGCGGATCGCAAACTCGCCAAGCGCACGGCACAGCAGCAGACGCCGCTCGAAATCCTGCGCGCATGCAATGACCCGGCAGTCGTGAGGGGACACCAGCGCCAGCGGACGGTATTCGCGCTGCCCAAACTGACGATCTCCGATGACAAGGTGCTTTTGCTGGAAATCATCGAGAAAAACGGTGCCCGGCATCAAACGGTAGAGATAGCGGCCAAGGAACTGTTGGATGCCAAACTGCTGTAAAGAGACGAGCGGCCGAGCCCGGTGCGGAAGTTTTTATGCAGCAGTGGGAATGTTTCGAACCCGCGCGGCGATCTTACGGGATCACTTTGCAAGAGGATATTCAGACATAGTCCGCACACTGCGGCCCTGAAAGGCTGTTCGTTCTCGAACAATCAGACACCCCGGTACGGTCTGAAAACCGTACCGGGGTGTCTGATTGTCGTTTGCGAAACTCAATATTCCTCCTCATTAGATAAATTAATAAACATTGATTGTCAGTTAATTACCTCCATATAGACGAAGTTTACACAAACAAACCACGCCGTCTGGGATGATGGGAAGATATGGTAGCAAGTCTTTTCAAATTTTCTTATATTTAATACCAATGCCAAGTGTTTGAAATCAAATCTATCTCTAAGAAACTACTTGGATTATTGGAATCATCTTTTTCAGAACACAAAATTCTACCATTAAAATCAGACAAAACCTGAGGCGAATAGATCCCTGAAAAAGCTTTATCACGCCCCATCAATATAGTAATGGCCTGTGAACACAAACAGCCTTTTATATTATTTGTATGCCCATAGTAACAATTTGCATACCTTAAGTGCCCAGTTATACTTCCATGATGTGATATTGCATAATAATGTGTGCAAGCCATATATGGACAACACTTTGCTATATCCATTGAATTCCATCCATCTTGTTCCAGATCTCCTGGGAACACAAAATATGATTTATCATTAAACCGTATATTATAAACACTTGAAATGTTGTTTGGGGATAACCTTATGTCGAAGTTTTCAATATCCGGGTATAGTATTTGTATATTTTTATTGCTATTGCAACTAAACGGTTCTACTATCCGTATACCGAGTATGTTTAAGTTTGACAATAAGTTATTATAATTATGACTTGCCATGCGATATTTAAGATTAACATAAGCAATAGTATGGCTGTCAATTAATTTATTGCTGATATAATAATTAATTCCGGAATAATGGTCATAATGTGGATGAGTTAACATTACAACATCAATATGAATGGGATCAGTAAGTTGGAATATTTGTTTGATACGATTTAAACAATCATTAATATTTACACGATAATAGTGATGTGAAACAAAATCATAATCAGAACAATCAACCATCCATATATGCACCCTGTTATTAACTTTAAAAACTATCAATGAATGGTTCCCATGTCCTACATTTATGTGATATGTGTATAATCTTGAAACATTATCATACATATCTTGTAACGACTCTCTTTGCTTTTGTGCCAGACTATCAATTAATTCCCTATAGCGCATTCTAATCTGCAACACGCGAGAGTCTTCATTGGCAATCTCATATTCTCCGTTATCAAGAGCATACACATATGCCCCTTCTCGAATAATTTCTTTCCACTTCGGATCAACAGACTTTCTAATATACCATTTGAAATCTTTATTTGCCAATTCCCATTTCTTGATATTCTCAGGAATATATTGCAATAAAGCTATTGTATTTTCTTCAAATTGCTTGATACTCTCTATATAATATAATTCTTTCATGATATAGCAAATTGAAACTGTTTAACTATTCGAATTATCAATGATTAATAAAAAGTAATTGTAAAAACAATTTTATTTCGATTGTGTTTATATTTAAGCGAATAAGATTCATTATTAGAAACGGTTATGTAATTGGGGGCAATTTTTCAATTATACAACTTTACCATAAAAATCTTGTATTCTTTCTTGAGATAATTTATCACATATTTTATGATAAATTATCATTAGTGTCCCGTTAAAATTGGGACGAAGTTAATATTAATCAAATAGTCCCTCCAAGAGGGGATAATCGAGTTC
>NZ_CAXUDY010000025.1:0-10534 GCF_964250025.1 Alistipes sp. DJF_B185 | reverse complement strand
GAAACAGTGGAGATCTTACGGTCTTTTCTTGTCAAAATCATTTTGCAAAAGGATTCCAGACATAAGTTCCGCACGCTACGGCCCTGAAAGGCAGTTCGTTTCCGAACAATCAGACACCCCGATACGGTTTTCAGACCGTACCGGGGTGTCTTTCATGCAGCTTGAGGAAACTCAATATTCATCTTCATTGAACAGAAAATCTTCTTTCGAAGGATAGTCCGGCCAAAGCTCCTCGATCGATTCGAAGACCTCGTCGTCCTCTTCGATCTCCTGCAAGTTCTCCAGAACCGCTTCGGGAAGTCCCGAGCGATTGGCGTAGTCGATCAGTTCGTCTTTGGTTGCGGGCCAAGGGGCATCTTCGAGCCACGAGGCCAGTTCGAGTGTCCAATACATGATTCGGTAAAGTTTTATCTCTCTGAAATTTCCGGAAAAAACAGGGCTTTTCCTTACGGGGATGCAAAGGTAAAGCAAAAAAACGATGCCCGCAAACGAAGCGATCCCTACAGAGTACATTCCGGATGTTCGAATGTCCTAACATCCGATTTTTACGGATGCGTCCGGCGTACAGGACTATGCGGTATCCCGAGGAGAAGAACCGAAAACCGCAACGAGAATTCCGATCCCTGTAAAGGCTCGTGAATCCGAACCGGAGATACATCCCGCTCAAGGTATTCGGGAAGACAGCATGCTGCCGTAAAGCCGCCGACGGACTGTTTCCGGACACTGACAGCGTCGTAAAGAATTTCCGCAATATAAAATCGGATATTATCCGGTATAACCTATATGGAATTTTCGTTTCTTTATGGAAATCTAAAACCTATCGAATCATGAAATTCTTCATCGACACGGCCAATTTGGAGCAGATCCGCAAGGCGCACGAACTGGGCGTTCTGGACGGCGTGACGACCAACCCATCGCTGATGGCCAAAGAGAACATCCGGGGTACGGAGAACTGCAACCGTCATTACGTTGAAATCTGTAACATCGTCGAAGGGGACGTGAGCGCCGAGGTCATAGCCACCGACTTCGAAGGAATGGTGCGCGAAGGCGAGGCGCTGGCGGCGCTGCATCCCCGCATCGTCGTGAAACTGCCCTGCACGGCAGCAGGAATACGGGCCGTGAAATATTTTGCCGCCAAGGATATCCGGACGAACTGCACGCTGGTATTCTCCATAGGGCAGGCGTTGTTGGCGGCAAAGGCCGGAGCGACCTACGTGTCTCCGTTCGTGGGACGTCTCGACGACATCTCCGAAGACGGCGTAGCATTAGTAGCCCACATCGTGAAAGTCTACCGCACCTATGGTTACAAAACGCAGGTGCTGGCCGCTTCGATCCGTCATACGCAGCACATCGTCCAGTGCCTCGATGCGGGTGCCGATGTGGCGACATGCCCCCTTGCGGCGATCGAAGGGCTGCTCAGACATCCACTGACGGACAGCGGGCTGGAAAAGTTCCTCGCAGACCACGCACGTCTGAATGTCTGACGAAATACCGGCAGCGACAATATGCAAACAGCCCGATTCGAACATTCGAATCGGGCTGTTATGGTCATCGGGCGATCATTTCTTTCCCAAAAGCCGCTGGAAGGCGGGAGAAGGCTTGAATGCAGGAATGTCGTGTGCAGGAATTACAATCGTCGTGTTCTTCATGATATCACGACCCTTTTTCTCCTTGCGGCTTTTAATCAGGAAGGTTCCGAAGCCGCGGAGGTAAACGTTTTCCTTACGAATCTGGGCTGCACGCACCTGTTCCATAAATTCCTCGACAACGGCCGAAACGGTTACGGCCTCGACGCCCGTTTCCCGGGCGATCTGCTTTACGATATCTGCTTTAGTCATGTTTTGTAAGTTTTTATCCGATAAAAGTAAACAAACTTTGAGCTTAAAAAACTCATCGGCAGTCCAACGATTATACCAACAGGTTTATTGTATTGCCGCAGGACGGCGCATAATGATAATTAGAAAGTAAAATCCGGGGTCGCCCATTTTTAACATGGATACGGATTCATCTCTTCCGGCCCCGTTTCATAGAGGTCGTATCCTTGTCCTCCGCTACGGGACGTTTCTGTTCTTTTAACGGCCACTGCGAAAAAACATGCTCTTGGCGGACTGTCATCTCTTTCAGTCGTCGGGCGATCTGCTTCCAGTCGTATTCGAAATTCAGCATGACGACATTCTCGTCGAAGTCGATGTCATCGAAATATGTGAGTGCCTTGAACGGGCGGATGACATTTGCCTGCGGAAATTTTCGTTCGTAGCATTTGAGCATCTCATAAAACGGGATGCGGGTGGACAGACAGGCGATATCTACGAAATCTTTGAGCCGCGAACCGTCGTCGGCGATCGCAGACAGCTTCATGGCGACAATATCCTCGACGCTGTATAAACGGATTCCGGATTCCACATAGGGTTGCCGAAGATATGCATATTTGTGAGCTATGCAGTCGATCTTAACGCCGTCGATCATGCCTTTCAGCGTGTCGGGACGCCTGAAGGCCGTTTGGAATCCGTATCGCTGCGAAAGAAACGCTTCGAGTTCCCCGGCGTCGAACGACTGCGGAGTGAACAGATCCAGATCGACACTCACACGATGCCCCAGATATAAGGCCAAAGCCGTACCGTCGGCCAGATTGAACGCCGCAAGCCGGGGCTCGGCCTCCAACTGTTTCAACAACCCAAGTGTCTGCGGCGCAACTGTCTGCGTGTGTAACATCTCAATTCCTCTTTTTTAAGGCCGAAAGCCGTACATACGAAATTCATATCCTGTGCCGAGAGTGTCGGAACCTCTTTGATGATTTCCCGGAAGCCTTCGATGCCTCCGTAGAGGTCGAACGCCGCGAAGTAGTCCCGGAGCCATCCCCGTTCTATGACGCGCTGCACGACGACCTTACGCGAACGCTGCCAGTCGAACTGCGTCAGGTCATAGTCCCAAAGCAATGTTTTTGAGACCTTGCAGCAGCCTTTATTTCGGATATAGTCATCGAATATGGTCATGGGCCGGAGTTCGTTTCGCTTTACAAATATACGAATTATCCTGATGATATGCAATTTCCGTGCTTTGTCCGGCACACGTCTTCAAGAGTTGTGTCTTGTCGCTCGTCATTCGCCGCAGCAGACACGGGACAAATCGGATATACACTCCCCGACGAAGGTCGGATACGGTGGTACGGACATCTCCGAACCGATTGTCCCTGTCTGCAGCATAGTGCAAAATTTTCATACGCATAAATAACCGGTTTTCAGGTGTGGGTCGCCCAGCCGTGAAAGGGGCGGTCGATAAAACAGCACGACCGATCCGGGCGGCCGTGGTAAACCAATCCGCCGACAACGCCCAGACTCCCGTCGGGATAGCGTTCCTTGAAGAGGAACGAATAGGGCGCGAAGTCCCTGTAAAGTTCGATTTGGCATGGATGATGGGGATTCCGCTCCCGAAGTTCGAGTCGCTCCAAACATTCCCGAAGCGTGCTGTCGCCGATGCTCTCGGCGTATTGCACTACCTTATCGTAGTGCTCCTGACACATGATTTTCATAATAATCAAATTTTAGAATTTTGTTTATTTCCCCATTTCGGGGTGTTGTTGTTCCAGAAAGATGATCCGCTGTCGGATATACCGCAGCAGCGGCTCTCCGTCGCCGACCGACACCGACAAGGTATTCATGCCATTTATCTCACCGAGTGTTCCCGGTGCGAAGCGGGCGCGGGTACGCTCCGTGTCGAAAAACAGCTCACCGCCCAGCTCGGTAAAGGTAATGCCGAGGAACTGTCCGCTGCTTTTCAGCCGTCCGAGAACCGGAACGGCACATCGCAGTCCTATCGGGTGATATTCCTCTTTCTGCTCCCACTCGATTTCAGGCGTCAGGCGGGCGATCTCCGCCATGACCGGACGGATAGCCCCTCCGTCCAGCGAAGCTCGTTCAGGAGCTTGCGCTCCTCCTGCAACTTTGCGATTTTGCCGTCGATTTCCGCACGGCGTTTAGCGCACTCAGCCTGATGTCGGCGGTAGTGCGAAACGATTTTTTCGATATTTTCCATAGTGTCCTGAACTTTTATCCGTACCAACTGCACCGCAGGGGCTGCCCGTCCCATTTCCACGCAGTGCGGCATGAGTCGATGCGGATATAATTTTTCGACCGACGGTGCGTATGGGTCTTGCCCTTGAAAACATCGGGCAGCGGGACGGTCGTTCCGCACATATAGCCGTCTTCGGTAGTTCGCTGGTCGAGCTGCCGCAGGTCTACCGCGCTGCCGCGGATCGCTATGACCTGATAGAAGTCGATATTGGTCTGCTCCCAGCCCCACGACGAGTAGAGGATGTCGCCGACGCGCAGCGAACGTCGGAACTCCTCACTCGACCGCGCTACGGCTTCGTCATGGCGACGGAAGCGCTCGGCTTCCTGCCGGATACGCTCCATAGCTTTGTCGTATTCTTCCGGGGTGTGGGCCTTGTAAACATACCGGGGGCGCTTCATCCCCGGCGTCCATGCCGCGATACAGCGGCCGTTACGGCCCTGAAACCGGACAAGCGAGATATTATAGATTAATTCGGGAGCGAAACCCGTCCCTTGAGCGAGCCGCGCGGCGTTCTTGTTGATGCGATAGGTTTTCATTGTTTCTGAGATTTAAGATTTTGGGTATCTTCTTCTACGATTCGGAAGTTTTCGGGATTCCAGCCCTTTGCGATCAGCGCGGCCTGCGCGTCGATGAGGCTCGGAAAGATGCGGCGCCTCTGCCGCGAAAAAGAGATGTATCCGACATAAATACGTCGCACAGTGCTTCTTTGATATTCGAGGTGGCAGCGGCACGGAACGGGCCGATAGTGCAGGAAGCCCCGCATGCGCAGCAGCAGGCCACGTTCGTACTCCTTGTCTTCGCGGCAGCGTTCCCACGCCTCGTATTTGTCGATGCTGTCGGTCAGCAGCGTGTAACCGACAGCCCGGTCATAGCGGGTTCGGCCCTGCCAAAGGCCCTTGAAAAAGAGCGACAGCAATTCCAGTTCGAGCGTCGGACGGCCTTTCGTGCGCAGCGTTTCGGTCAGGGATACGACCTCGTCGTAACGAAAGTCGAGCGGACGGATGTTGTTCGCCGCCATGCGCACCATCACCCGCAGGTCCGAAGTAATGGTGATACGTGTTATAATCTGATAGCTCATAATGATATGCAATTAAGAGACCGCAGCTTTAGGGCTGCGGCCTGGTTTGACAGTACGTGTCGTGTTATTTCGGATTGGTCGTGTCCCGGAACTTCAATCCGAAATCGCCGCAGGCCGTACGCAGATCTTCGCTGAACTTGCTGCTCTCGCAATAATAATCACCCATCCGTTCGGCCAACTTCTGCAGATCGCCGTCCGTAATCGTCGCAGTATCGTATCCGTGTCTTTCGAGAGCCGTACGGTTCAGAAAGGCGATGTCGAACTCCGCATTCGGATCGTTCTTACTCGGAACGCTTCGCAGTTTCTCGTCGGTGAATCGGTAAATCTCGTCGAGGTATTCCTTCTCCGTCCGGTTTGCATCTCCGTGCTGCCGGGAGAACTCGTCGCCCCAGGCAATGAGCGTCGCAGCCGTATCGCGGAAGTTGTCCGAGGGCCGGAACTTCCTGCGCCCGGCTTCATAGGCGATATCGACCAGCACCTCGGCATAGTCGCGCAGGGACACATTGCCCGGAAGCGCTGCGGGTTGCCTTTTCATAAAGGCAGTAATGGCCTCGGCATAGATCCGGAGTTGCAGACGGTCGCGCTCCGCGGCGGCTTCGTCGCAGTCCAGTCCGAATTCCGGGGATTCATGGCCATCGAGGAAGTTCTGCAATTCACCCAGCCGGAAAACGTCGTAGCGCGTAGGATATTCCGGCAGGCAGCGTTCCACAAAATCTTCCGTAAGATCGCTTGTCGTCTGCGGCGCAGCTTCGGCGGACGGGATGAAATCGTATTCTTCCAGCCATTCGACGATGCCTTGCAGGGTATCGCAGGAGAGATTTTCAAGCGGAAGCGGGAAATCATCCCCGCCGTTCATCAGGCAGACGGGAGTCAGCCCGTCCTCACAAAATTCGAGGGAGATTACATTGCGATAAAGACCGTCGTATCTGATTGTAAGGGGCGACTCGTAATACTCTTCATAGGCGAGGCCGTCCGTATCTGCCAGCCTCTCGCGGTCTGTCGCATCGGCCGAATAGGTTCCCAGGCGCCCTTGCCGGCTGGCGATGACCGAGCGGATGACGCCGATCTGATAAGTGCGCAGTTTTTCGAGTGTTTCTTTGTTTTTCATAGTCATAGAGAATCAAGTTATTTATAAGAAAATTCCGGCCTGACGAAATAACAGACCGTGGTATGCCGCCCGTGATCCTTGACGAGTTTCACGGGCTGGGGCGCGTTGTAGATGCGCCGCTCTGTAACGGGAGCATCGAGCGCATCCCATTTCTCTTGCGATACGGCGGTCTGCTCGTCCCGATAACACCAAATGATGACGGATTTCGGGTCGGGAGCCGCGAATACCGTTCCTTCGTAATCGGAGAGAAACCGTCGGAACTCCTCCTCCGCCCGAAACGAAATGCAGTCGCCACGGTAAAGGTCACCGTCCCGGCGTTCCGGATCCTTATGAAGGCTGATCTTGCGCCATTTTTCGGTGGAGAAATCACCATAGAGCGGATCGCCTTCCCGAAACTCCCACAGCGGCACCTCGGCGCAGAACCGGACGATTCCGTTGCCGCAGGCGCCGCAATGGCCCCAATCGCAGAAATCCCCCGGCACAGCACCGGAAGGCTTCAGCTCTTGCGGCATCACGGCTGTAAAAGGCCCGCCGCTGACCGAGCAGCCAATACCGCCGGCTGTCGCCCACACGAAAGGCACGTAAGGGCACAGGCAGATCGAGCGCGTTCCGTCTTCACGGACAGCCTCGATCAGGGCGTTGCCGTGGAAGTCGCCGTGGCGCGTGGTATAGCGCACCCGGTCGCCGACCTGCGGGACACGCGGGTTACGGGTATGTTCGATATGACGCACCAGCTTATTGGCCATGTCCACGTCCTCTTGCGTCAGGTGGTGTTCATGGTCGTAAAGCGTATTCATCGGCAGCAGCGTTTCGCGACTGTACCGTTCTTCGGTTTTGGAATGTTGCATATTGCTGATAATAAAAGCGCCGCGACCTTTCGGTCGCAGCGCAGGTTAAACAAAAATTTTCTATAAGGGTTCAGGCGGCTTCGGCCGGAATCGCATCCGAGGTTTCCGGCTCCTGTTCGCAGGCCAGCCGTTCGGAGATCATCCGCGCGGCACGGTTCACGTCCGTGAGGATGTCAAACAGATAGGTCGGCTCTTTACGGAACTCCGCCAGCCAGTCTTTGATATAGGCGGCGCTCTCCTCGCGGGGCGCTGTGGCGAAGCCCAGCATCGCACCACACAAGGCCGCCGTAAGCTCGGCGACCAGCTCCTCACGGATATAACCAGCATCTCCGTAACAATTACCCAAAGGACGGTTCAGACGCTCCGCATACCCCGTGCTGTGCGTGACTTCGTGAAGAAGCGTCGTATAGAAGGCCGCACCCTCCGGAAACTGCCGTTTCTCGGGGCAGATGATCCGGTCGAGCGTCGGTGAATAGGACGCCTTGTCTCCGGATTTAAGAAGGATAGGACAGAGCCACGACTGCTCCGCCAGCATCCGATCGAGCGCCTCGCATGTCAGGCCGTCCGAATAGTCTTTCGGCCCGGTCGGTATCGTAAGCGAAGCATAGCGCTCCGGCTGCTGTTCCGACATATCCGTCTGGTCGATGTTGAAGACCGGGTAGTAGCGCATCACGGGCAGCACGTCGTATTGCCGTCGCTGCTCCTGGGGTAGGCGGTAATATTCCGCCGATTCGATCTTTTTGCGGGTCTCCTTATGGCGGACGTAGAGTTTCCAGAAGAAGACCGGAAACGACCCGGAGCCTTTGAGGATGTTCAGGCCCTCCTCCTTGGCCTGTTTGAAGGTCATGAAGAGCGGCGTTCGGTAGCCTGCGATCTCCGAGAGGAACAGCAGCATCAGGATATTCCCGCCCCGGTAGGGCGTGCCGCGCAGGTTGCGCGGGAGTCCGTGCGCAAGATCGGCGATCCACGGCTTGCGCCACGTTTCGGTAAGCGTTTCCATCTTCTTTATCATCAGCTCCGTCAACTGCGGAGCGATCTTTTCAATCAGATTCTTGTTCATTGTTATAGTAATATAAAGACGGAGCAGGCATGACCTGCTCCGTCGGTTGGACATTTCGTTCGCGCTACCGTTATGCCGCCGTTTTCATCTCCTCCGGCATCCGGGTATCGGGTTCGATATCCGGGTCCATCGGAATAATCAACGGCTCCGGCGACGGCTCTGCGTCGGGCATCTCGTCCGGCAGCAGATCCGGGAGTTCCTCGGGCTCGAAGTCCGGAGCCTCCCGCATCGAGACCGCCATCTCCTCGGCCTCGGCCTTCGCCTGCAAGGCGTCAATCTGCTCCTGAAGCCGGGCTTTGCGCTTTTCGTATGTTTCCAGATACTGTTGTTGAACGGCTTGGCTCTGTTCCGCAAAGTTCAGATCTGCAAAGCGGCACATCATTCCCGTCAGGAGCGTTTCGTCCGTACAGCGGTACTCCGGAGCCGCCGAACGGAAGTAGTCCACCAGAAACGCACGGATCAGCGCCGCCTGCTGCTTGGCCGTAATGCGTCCCGCAGCGGCGAACTGCTCCTCGTCGGTCAGGTAAGAGCCCTCCTTGGGCCGGAAACCGCACTGACGGAGTTTCGAATCGCTCATTACGCGCTGCATCACGGCGTAGTAGAACATCTGCTGCTCCTCTTTCTGCAAGGGCTTGTTAGCAACCTTCACATCGAGGAAGACACGCTTCATATCGGTCGTGATATGTTCGTAGCAGATTTCCCGGTAGCGACGCTCCTGTTGGAGCAGTCCCTCCAGCGGCGATGGCGGGACGACGGAGACAAAAACTTTGCGTTCATTGGACTGTCCCTCGTTTATTGTCACTTCCCGCTCTTCGTCCTCGATCTCTTCGTAGCGGAACTCGATGTCGAGGTTGCCGATGACGGCGTACTTGCGCACACGCCCTTCCGAGATGTCGAACTCCAACTGCTGCGTCTCTTCGGCGAATGCCGCCATTTCGGCTTCGTACTCTTCCTGAGCCTCGGAGAACTCCTCTTCCGATTCGAACTCTTCGGCCTGCGGAGCGTCGGGCATCTGAGGGCCTTTGTCGTAGTGATAAACGCTGTATTCCAGCTCTTCGACGTGATAGCCCTCCTGTTCGAGCGCTTCGAGCACCGCGACGGGCGTCGCGCCGTTCGTCGCCAGCGTCGTACGCGGATCGTCCTTGAGGAGTTTCACGGCCTTCAGTACGAGGTACTCGTCATTCTTGCGGAGCATGCACTCGCGGTTCTGGCAGCCTGCGCAGCCGTCTGCACATTCGTCCTTGAACAGCACCTGATTGGCCGTGTTGTGCTGGCAGGAAAGGCACTCCGTCTTATCGAAGTTATAGCTTTCCAGCTTGGTCATGTAACGCTCGTAGAGACGCCGGGCGATCTCCTTGATCCGCGCCGTCTTCCACGAGTTGTAGCACCCCTCGGCGAAATGATCGTCGTAGACCTCCTGCTGGATGTCGGCCGGATATTTGGCGATCTCCGTGGCGACACCCACCGAGATATCCTCCCGGTCGAGCATCCCGGCCAAAGCGTCGATCAGTTCGCAGAGTTTCAGTCGCGAGCGGATGTAGGCTTCCGACTTGCCGAACTTGCCCACGAGGCTCTCGATCGTATGCCGTCCCGACTGCAGGGCCCGCTTGTAGGCGGCGGCCTCCTCGCGCGGCCGCACGTCCTCGCGCTGCAGGTTCTCCGTGATGGCGGCATCCTCGGCCTCGGCGTCCGACAAATCCCGTACCAAGGCCGGGATGAATTTCAGATTCGCCATGGCCGCGGCCCAGTAGCGGCGCTCGCCGTAGACGATCTCGAAGCCCTCGTCCTTCGGACGCACGCAGATAGGCTGCAGTACGCCCGACTGTTTGATGCTCTCGGCAAGTTCCAGCAGCGTATCCTCACGGAAGTTCTTGCGGGGATTGTAGGTCGAATTGACGATCTTGTTCAGATCCAGCAGCCGGACATCCGTCTCGGGATGGACTGCCGGTTGTTCGGCAGGACTGGTTGCTGCGACAGGATTTACAGCTCCGATATCCGTTGTCTGCGGTTCGGCGGGTTTCGTGTCGGGAGTCTCGGCTGCAACCGGGTCTTGCGCTTGCACCGCAACGGCCTCGGGAACAGCCGGAGTCCGAACTGCGGACTTGCCGCCTTTCTTCGATTTCGAATTTGCTTTCGCAGTCTGCATAACATGTAACAGTTTTTACCGTGTGTCTCACGTGTTTATATGCTCGCACGAATTTTATTGTTTTTATCGCGCAAGCAATGAATAATATGTTATGAGGCTTTATATCCCGAACGGGTCGGTTGCCTCGGGAAGAGTCATAAGCCCGCGGCGCAGGCGCAGGGACGGAAAAATACCGCAGCCCCGGCGAGGATGATTTTTCCGCCCCGGAGCCGGAGAGGGAGGC
>NZ_CAXUDY010000024.1:0-11255 GCF_964250025.1 Alistipes sp. DJF_B185 | reverse complement strand
AAAAGTTGATCAGACAACGTGATGAGTTACTGCCTCTTCTGATGAACGGTCAAGTATCGGTAAATTCTGATTTATCGCTCGGTTAAGCCCTATCTTACAGTCAAGACTACGAAGCAACTTGCTAATGCGTTTCTGTTCCGCCAATTCAGGAATCCACACGGTGCAATCCTTAATTTTATCTGGTGAAGTGTGGCGAATTTTTGTTTGTTGGGCAGCTGCACTTAGTTGTTGTTTGACCAAAGTAGAGGATATAAGATAAAATGCAAAATCTTTGTCTAACAAGTCCTCTTTGCAAATAATTTTTGCCACATCTTGGCTTTGGATATATTTACCACTTTCGGGAATAATAGCAGTTGAGCCAAGCAGACCTATAGCCTGTTCTGTCAAAGGAGTGATAATATCTCCTTTTTCCATTAAGAACTCAGACCGAAAGTCACCTGTATAATAGAGATTATCTTTGGACTTATTCTCTTTGAAGCAATTATTCTGATAGTCAAAGTTACCACAAGTCAGACGGATGTATTCACCCTCGGTGGCATAAAACTCGCCACTGAGACTTGCTCCTCTTATGACATCGAGGATTTCTCCAAGCTTATATTTTTTCAATTCCATTTACCGTGTTGCTTTTTTAACATAATCTTGAATTAAAGATAGATTTACCTCAATCTCCCTGCGCTTGGCCAATAACTGATCGAGATGCGCTTTCTGTTTTGCTTTTTCTTGTGCTGCTATGATATGGTCAATTCTTGCTCCTCCTACAAAAGGGTATACTATATCAACCTCCATTTGAGCATCTTCAATCTCTTTATCTATAGTAAAACAAAATTGGTTTGCGAAAAAAATCTTGATGTATTGTCATCTAAGGGAGCGTGTATGGTTTACCTTGCAGTTGGCTGGCCTGTTTCTTTCACACAACAAAAGTAAACATTCCAGCTGTATTTCCTTTCACTGCGCAAATCTAAGGGAACGCACGTGAAGGATCTCGTGTACATCCACGTGGGCGCATCCGAGATGCTTCACTTCGTTCAGCATGACAAATGATTTTTCGCAATTCATTTCTGATTGACTATAATTCTACAAGTTGCTGTTGATATTTTCGTTGTGCTTCTACTATATCCAGATTATTAGCAGCTACGAATACATCAAGCAAGTGACGAATTGCAGCAATCTGCTTTTGTGCATCCTTTGATGAACTGCGAGCTACATGTAGTGCGACAATTATAGCAATTACACTAATTATTGGGCTTAATAAGGTGGCCCATTGAACCAGGTTGTCGATCATAATTCAGTTTGTTTTCCATTTAGATTTTCACCTAATCTTGCCTCAATCTCTTCTATAGTAGGCATAGTTCCCTCCACTTTTTCCGGATAAAGTTTTGATAGCTCATATTCAGATATTCCCAATGGGAGATTGCTGCCTTCCAATGCGTATTGGGCAAGCATTGAATCCTTTTGGCGGCAAATAAGCAGACCGATTGTAGGATTGTCTCTTCCCTCTTTTCTAAGAATATGATTACAAGCGACCACATAGCCGCTTAACTGTCCGAGGTCTTGAAAATCAAATTCACCGATTTTCACTTCAATCACTACATAGCATGATAGATTCAAGTTGTAGAAAAGCAGATCGATAAATTTCTCCTTTTGTCCGATCTGAAGTCTATACTCTTTGCCTATGTATGCGAATCCGGTACCGAGTTCCAGCAGGAATTGCGAGATATTGGCAAGCAGTGCATCTTTGAGAATATGCTCATTATAAGGTTGAGTTATCCCTGTAAAGGCAAAGTTATAAGGGTCTTTTGTCAGTTCTTGTGCAAGATCACTTGTCGTGTCCGGCAATGTGCGGGTGAAGTTTGTCAAAGCCTTTCCTTCCCGTTCATACAGGCCGTTGTCCATAAAGTTGAGCAATGTGTCGCGACTCCAACCCTCTTCCATCGTCTTTCTCACATAGAAGAGAGCCTTTGCTGGTTCTTTACTGTATCTGTCCATCAAGTAACGGTGATGTCCCCAAGGTATGGAGAAAAGCATCTCTTCCAATTGTCCCACAGCTTGTGGGACAGGCTTCGAGGATTCTGCCACAGGTTGTAGCACTTTTCCATTTTGTAATTGTTCCACAGCTTGTGGAACAACTTTTAAATACTGAGAATAAAGCAGATAGAATTTCTTTGCGTAATATATGTTGGTTCGAGAAAGGCCTGTGGCATTGGGATTTCTGCGCTGTAAATCCACAGAAAGATTCTTGATGACTTTCTCACCCCACCGTTCTTCCACACGCATCTCTTCTATGTCACGACCAAGTTCCCAGTAATATTTAAGCAACTCACGGTTAACCCTCACCGCTGCTCTAATTTGACTTTGACGATAGCGTACACTAAGGTCTTCCACCCACCGGATATAGTCTTTATCTATGATGGTCAATTCTTTACTCATTATTTCCAACATTTACGTTAAAGTGCAAAGCATCCAACTGCTTCATTATCTCCTCCTCCAGACGATGGCTCTCAGCAAATTGCCGTGACAGTTCAGCCTTATAATTTGCCATGCGGTTATTGAACTCTTCTTCAGTAATGTCTACATAATCAATCTTGATGTCGAAATACTGTCCGGCAGACAACGAATAACCTTTTTCCTTTATTTCATCATAGCTTACCGCAACCGAAAAATCCTCTACGGCTTCTTTATTTTTGAATGTATTGACAATTAAGTCAATGTCATCCTTCAGCAATCTACGTTTT
Source organism: Alistipes sp. DJF_B185 (assembly GCF_964250025.1). Taxonomy (NCBI): domain Bacteria; kingdom Pseudomonadati; phylum Bacteroidota; class Bacteroidia; order Bacteroidales; family Rikenellaceae; genus Alistipes; species Alistipes sp. DJF_B185. The sequence goes on along the minus strand of NZ_CAXUDY010000024.1, from coordinate 8,523 downwards.
TTATTTTTCCCTTCCTTATATTCCTCTCCTAACTTGCTCGCATCAATCAATATGACTTTCTCGGCAGAAGCAGCTTTGTCAAAGAACAGGACGGAAACATTCGTACCTGTATTTGCGAACACATTGCTTGGCATAGAGATACAGCCATATACCCAGCGGTTATCTACAATTTTCGTCAGGACTTTTCTTTCAACACCACTTTTGGCTGTAATGAATCCCGTAGGAATGACAATAGCCCCCTTGCCATTTGTTTTCAGCGAATTGATGAGATGCTGGATAAAACACAAGTAGATAGACATTGAATCTTTCTTCTTTGCCGGCACAGATGGGACTCCCGCCCAAAAACGCACCGTATCAGAAGCCAATGTATCTCTAAAATCTGAGAAATCCAGATTGAATGGCGGATTGGACACAACGAAATCGAATTTTCGGAGAGATCCGTTTTCTTCCTTGTGGTATGGTTCCGTAAGAGTATTCCCTTGTACAACATTAGGAAGACTTCCTGACAGATTGTTCAGAATGAGATTCAGCCGGAGCATCTCACTGGATTTTTCCGATATGTCTTGACTGAAGATCGTACAACGGTCTTCACCTATCTGATGAGCCAAAGCCATAAGCAAAGTACCTGTTCCTGCCGATGGGTCATAACAGGTCACTCCACGTAGGTTTGCTTCATCTCCGACCAACAGGCGGGCCATTACCTGTGCGATGGCTCTCGGGGTGTAATATTCCGCATATTTTCCGCCCCCAGCATTGTTGTAATCCTTTATAAGATATTCAAATATCCGTGAGAAGAAATCATATTTTTCGACAAAAACGCTTTCAAAATTGAATGATGCAACGGAACTCATCAATGACCGTGCAAAATCATCCCTTTTCTGCGGATCTGTTACAAACTGTGTGAGTGCGCTGAATATATTGACTCTGCTTTTCCCTGAAGTTACAACAGAAAAAGTATCCGCATTCAGATTGGCAATGTCAATCAGTGTCGCATCCAGACGTGTAGAAAAATCTCCTGCTCCTGAAGTATTATACAAATGTGCCAATGTATGCTCTGGTTTAAGCAACGGAACAGATGCGGGAAGATAGCTGAACAGATCTTCGACTTCCTCTTCAGTGAATTTATCATATTCCGCATCCCACTTGTCTGCCTTGCTCAATCTTTCTCCGTATATTTTATCCTGCTTTGCCTCATATCCGAATTTATCATTGAAATACTTATACAGAAACATTTCCGTAATGATCTTGTACTCACCACCACTATTGGCAAGACCAAAATGGGAAGTGGTCGATTTCAATGAATCAATAAGGGCTATAGTAGCTTCTGATATATTCTGGGTATTTGCATCCATATTATCTCAAGTAAAATTGATTGTATTGGTTTATATATTCATTTGCAATGAGATTGTTGATGAACTTCCTGTCGGGAAGACTCGCTTTTATCCCCAAGTCGACGAGTTGATGGCCTATCATAGCCAACGTATCCCGTTTGAAACTGTTTTCATTCGCTATGATGTTTATATCAAGGTAAATACGGTTATCAATCTCACGCTTCATTTTTGACAGACTTTCTGCTATTTCGTATTCAGTTTTGGAAATAAGAGGCTTTTCTCGCTTTTCATTTTCTTCTTCTATACGTTTGTGGATACGGACAAAGCGCTCGTCTCCCTGATATTTCTTTTTGAGTATATTATTGCGACGGTTTATCTCACGGATTTTCTTCATTACCGAATCCATATAATCAATGCTTTCTTTAGCTTCTTGCGTATTTTGAGGAACGAAGCCTTTCTTTCTGAAGTATTCCCGGAACTCTTCAGCCAAAATCACATACTTGTCTTCCGCCTTGTCAAAGTTGGCTTCAAATTCAGCCTGTACTTTTTCACAACGCTCCCGAATATCATTGACAATAATACGCAATTCTTCTGAAATGCCTTTTTTGAACTCAAATTCCAGTTCAGAAAGAGCGACATTGATAATTCCAGATACATCTGCCTTATGTTCGGTACTTTCCAGAAAATTCATTCGTTCTATACGGTGAGAAACCTCAGTGATCAGAGTAGGAATAGTACCTTTAGGCAAACTGTTGATTCGTTCTTTCAACTCTTCATCCCCAAAAGCCCTTACTTGGTTAATGATTGCCTTGGCATTTTCGAGAGTAGATCGGAGCGTATATAGATTGTCTTTGTTTTCAATCTCATCTATTTCCTTTCTGAACTCTTCAGGATTATCGCATGTATAATTGAATAAAACGCTGCGAATTTCTTTTATCTGCTCTACAATCTGCTCTTTATCTACAATGAGAGCTTCTCCTACTGTTTCTTTTTCGCCTGTTTCCTGAATATCGGCAGTACGATTCAGTTCACGCAGATAGCGGTCATTAGTCGCATCAAAATTTTCCTTGATGTTTACAAAATCCACTACATAACCATATTTGAATTTATGGTATGGTCTGTTTACTCTAGTCAGTGCCTGCAGCAAATCGTGTCCGTCCAGACTTCGACCCAGATAGAGTTTCTTCAAACGGGGAGCATCGAACCCAGTCAGAAGCATCTGATTGACAATCAGGACATCGACTGATAGTTTTTTCTTGTACTCATCAATGTACGCCTTACGCTCTTCCTTGTCTCCTTCATCATGCAAAATCAAAGAAGCTCTCAAGGGTTTTGCATGATATCCATAGGCAATCATAGGTTCAGCCGCCAACATCAGACTTTCATCATGTTTCCCTTCGATATACAAAGCTTTGTTGAAACGCTCTTGCCACAAACGATACATTTCACGGGCTTGAGGATTTGTCTTGCACACAATCATTGCACCTACAGTATCATCAGCCTGTTCGATACGGAACCGACGGAAATCGGCAATAATATAGTCTATCAATGCATTGAGGTAAGATTCATGTTCAATGATCTTGTTGCGGTCAATATCACTTCTTCTGACTTCTATGCCGCCTGCCAGCTTGTCAAGAATATTCTCTATTTTCTCTTTATAGATTGTTTCGACAGGTTCCCGCATGAGTTTCAGTGTATAACCATCTGCTATTGACTTGTCGTAATAATAGGTATCAATGTAATCACCGAATACACGCCAAGACTCCCTTTCCTCTTTTAACAAAGGCGTACCTGTCAAAGCAATTTTTATAGCATCCTTATCGGCTGCCAATAGGTTTGCCAAGAAACTTCCATGTGGATTGTATCCTCTATGCGCTTCATCAATAAAGAAAATACGTTGCAAACGGATGCTGTAATTGGAATCAATCTGTATTTTGGCAGAATCCTGTTTGAATTTCTGGATATTTACCACCATTATCTCAGCTTTACCCTCCGCATTTTCTGTCAAATTCGTACTCCGTATATCTGACATCAATTCATCCCTGCTGTTTGCAGTTCTGACAGACAGTCCTCTTGCCACAAATTCATCCTTGGCCTGCTCCATCAAGTCAAGGCGGTCAACAATGAAATAAAATTTTACAGCTGTATTCTTTGCCGCATAAAAATCGGTCAGACTACGTACGGAATAATATGCCAAGGCTGTTTTTCCACTGCCTTGTGTATGCCAGATAATACCGCTCTTGATACCATTATCCAATTTCTTTCGAATGGTCAGTGAGGCAAAAAGCTGCTGATAACGCATTACATGCTTTTCCAACTGCGTGGTCTTGCTGCCGTCTTCCAGTTCAATCTTTCTGTCCACATAGGCAAAACCATATCTCAACAAAAACAGAAAACGCTCTTTACTGAGCATTGATGTCAGAATCCTGTTGGTTGGAGTATTCGTATCTTTGTTCGTATTATAATCAGGCAGATTCTTGATCACAACACAATTCCGGTGTTGCAATATCTGTTTCTCCACACTGTCAGATACGGCCTTATATGGATATTTAGTCGCAAAATCCTTATCTGCCTCGCGAAAGACATTGAAGAAGGCTTTGTCCCTTGAGGTACAACAATAGAACGCACCTTGAATAGGAACCCTGTTTTCATTGTCATATTCCTGATTATTGGAAAATATCATCAGCTGGGTGACATTCAAGAATCTTCTGAATTTTTCGTTGCTCATCCGCACGTTGATACGCTCCCTTTCTGCCAGAATGCCGTCATGGTTATTTGGCTTCTTGACCTCAATAAAAGCTAATGGCAGTCCGTTTACAAAACATGTTATGTCCGGTCTGAAACTGTCTCCGCTATCCTGATTTTCACAAGTGAATTCGGTAGTTACATGCCATTCGTTACGATCAGCATCCTGAAAGTCTATCAGCTTGATATTGCTATTGGAAGACAGTTTGTTATAAAACTCCCTTCCAAGGTCATTATTGTCAAGTATCAATGTGATTTCATTCAGCAATTGTCTTGCCTGTAATTCGGACAGTGCCGGATTCAAACGTTGAACACTGCGCAAAAATACATCCGTCAGAATATTTGTTTTACTGTCATATTCTGTTATATTGTCCAAATAAGTATATCCAAGCCTACACAAATGCAAGGCGGCAGGAACCTGCACACGTGTATTTTCATTGAATTTATATTCCATGAGCTTCACCTTTCTTCTTTATCGGTTATCAGGTCTTTTAAATCCACCTGTAGGATAACAGCTATCTGCTGAAGGGTCTCCAGGTTTGGTTGAATCCTATTGCATGCATAAGCATTCACCATACTGAAACTCTTGCCAAGTTGCTTTGCCAACCATGTCTGTGAAATGCCTTTTTCTGCCAATACTGCTTTTATCCTATTCAGTTTCATATTATGTCTTGATTGAATAGTGCAAATATAGGGAATTATATTCGATAAATCGATTGATTTTTACTACATTTGCACCAAATAAAAGGAATTGCATCAATATTCTAAAACTATATTTGGAGTGACTCGATATATAAACAAGACTAATATTAAGAATTATGTCATATTTTTTTAGACTTAAGAACAATGAGAGTATTGAGTTATCTGCTTTAGAAGTAGAAAATGGCACTTATGCCTTAATAGATTCTACTAACAAATGTTATCTAAACTTCTGCATCGATCCTGAAAATCTTTCTTGGGAAGTCAAGAAAGAGAATGGAGAGATTCTGCAAGATGATAATTTCGATGAAAACATAACACAAATTATCAGACATGTGATTTCTTCGAAACAGTCTGGTATTGAAGAATCATTAGATGACGAGCATGATAGAGATCCATTTAATCCAGATGAAATCTCAATTGATACGAAGCTAATAACTATGGAAACATTAATGCGAAGGCTTCAGCAAGGGACAATAACGCTAAATCCAGACTTTCAAAGAAATGAAGTATGGAATAGTGAAAGAAAGTCACAGTTAATAGAGTCGTTATTGCTAAAAATACCAATTCCGATGTTTTATGTTTCTAGCGATGAGAAATCTAATTGGACTGTTGTTGACGGTTTACAACGCATAAGTACATTGAGAGATTTTGTTTTAGGAAAATCATATTTAGAGGATACTCGGAAAAATATAGATAAAAAAGGCTATGGGTTTAAATTGCAAGGGCTTGAATTTTGGGGAAAAGATTTGGATGGTAAGACATTGAATGATTTACCGATTAATTTACAAAATAGAATATTGGAAACTACTTTTACGTTTACTATTATAAATCCTGGCACTCCAGAAGAAGTAAAAAGGAATGTTTTTAAAAGATTGAATACAGGAGGTATGCCGTTAAGTAGCCAAGAGATTAGAAATGCATTATATACAGGTAAATCTACAATACTGTTAAATAACTTGTCCAGATCAGAAGAGTTTAAACGTGCAACAGGAAACTCAATCCATACAGAAAGAATGGAGGATAAAGAATTGATCCTTAGATTTGTTTCTTTTTTAATCCGCAATTATAGGTCTTATAACAAGACAGTTACGATTGATACTTGGTTGTCAGATACAATGATACTATTAAATTCTATGCCAAATCTAAATTCTCGAGAATTGAGTAAGCGAGTTACTTCTGGTAGAATAGATTTGGAAACAGTACGAGTTATGAGTGAAGATGAAATAGTTAGTATATTTAATATGGCAATGGATAGGTGTTATAAAATATTTGGTGGTCATGCTTTTAGGAAAAGCTATGATGGCTTAAGACGTTCACCTATCAATAAATCATTATTTGAAACATGGAGTAATCTTTTTGCTAATATCTCAGAAAATGAGTTTTGTAGATTACGTTCTCATAAGGAACAATTTTTAAATGAATATAAGCCATTCTTGGATAATACAGATTTCATAATATCTATATCTCGTGACAGTATGAAACATGCTGCTGTAAAATCACGTTTTGATTCGTTGAATAATCTTTTAGAAAAATATATATCATGATAAACCAACTTATCATTAAAGGCTTTAAGTCATTTGTAGATAAAAGTATTAATTTTAATCAGTTAAACGTTTTAACTGGCTTAAATAGCAGTGGCAAAAGTACAGTTATTCAAGCTTTACAGATACTGAATAAATATTCTAGACATTTTGAAAATCCGCTAATAGAAGGACATGGTGATTACAAAGAACTCCAAAATCCATTTTCTTCTTTACCATTTAGTATTAATGCAAAATATGGTGAGCATGGTATAATTTGTTATTCTCCACAAAAAGAGAATAACATTCATACAGAAGAATTTCCTGACTTGATTGTTATTTCAGCAGATAGATATGGCCCTTTGGTTTCAATTCCTCTTTTATCAGATTGTGAATTGGGTTCCAGAGGCGAAAATGTTATAAAATGCATACGAGTACATGAAAATGACATTCTTGATAAATTAATAACTCACCCTAATTCAGAAGGAGATACTTTCCTCTATAATTTAAGAGCTTGGTTGGGAACTATAACTCCTGGAGTGCAGTTCAATTATGATATTATTGATAAGGCGGATACTTCCTTTTCTTTATTTAATGGTTATAGAGCAAAAAATGTCGGATTTGGACTAAGCTACACATTGCCTATAATTGTTGCTCTATTTTTGGGAACTATAAAGAGAAATACATTGGTAATATTAGAAAACCCTGAAGCTCATTTGCACCCGCGTGGACAAACTGAAATGGGAAAACTAATAGCTTCTGTTGCACATTCAGGATGCCAAGTTATTGTTGAAACCCACAGCGACCATCTTTTCGATGGCATTCGAATTTATGCCAAAAATAATGAAGGATTTGCGGATAAAACTTTGACTCATTGGTTTTGGCAAGATAAAGAAGGTATTTCTAATGTCACAAGTATTAAGATGGATAATTACGGCCGTATTAAAGAATGGCCAGAGGGTATGTTCGACCAATTTGAAATAAATGCATCTGATCTATTATAAAAAAGATGATAACATTCTACTTTAATTCAAATTTACCTGAATATTATACAGGCGATCTTTGCGAGGTTTTTGACAATCTAATGCTTAAATTTATACTCTTGCTAAATGACAAAAAACTGCCCATAAATGGATATATTGCGACAAATAATCAGCCTTCCACTATTTTAATTTGCGGTAAAACCTTAAAATCTCTTATAGATAATTTTAATATTGCAGAAAAGGATAAATATAAAGAGCATCGTAAAAAATTATATTCATTTTTTACAAGATATCCAATAGACTTAGATGTTCGTGTTGAGGAGGTATTTTCTGAAGAGGAATTAACTAGTTCTATAAAATTCCATGGAAGAGATGCGACAGATTTGTTTATTGCCAATAAGTTGAAGTATTATTTTATGTCATTGCCATTAGATGAAACGCTTAAAGTCGACAGTCTTGGAATTTTAGTGAATGAAACTGCATTGAAAAATGTAAATTGGCATGGCATGAATACGAAGAATCTAATACAGCATATTATCGAGGACGAAACGATTGATAATGCTAACCTATCTATATTGAAATATTCGTTTGGTGACAATGAGTGCTTCATATGTGATTCTTTTATGGATGAATTTAAACTGATTTCTCCAGATTTACAGGAGTTTATAATTAATTTGTTTGCCAAAGCATTACAAAGTGGATTGTTATTCCCGGCAAGAGGAGATGATAATATAGTTAAAAAGTGTGATGCTGATAATGTATACGAACTTCGCAATCATGCATATGGTGGAATTCGTGTATATTTTAGATGTGTAGATAATAAAATATTTATTGGTAATATGGGAACAAAATCCTCATACAAAGGTGATGCACAATCTAATGATATTGCTCATGCAGGAAAAGTAATGGATAAATTAGAAAGAACTATGAGGTATTAGTTTGTCCAATCTTTCCTCCTATCGCCTCAGACCACCTCAGATAGTGCGGTTTGTTTGTGCAAATTTCATTGTTTTCTGCATAATATGTTGATAATCAATATAGATAAATTTCTTCAACGAAGATGAATATTGAGTTTCCTCAAGCTGCATGAAAGACACCCCGGTACGGTCTGAAAACCGTACCGGGGTGTCTGATTGTTCGGAAACGAACAGCCTTTCAGAGCCGCAGCGTGCGGAACTTATGTCTGGAATCCTTTTGCAAAATGATTTTGACAAGAAAAGACCGTAAGATCTCCACTGTTTC
>NZ_CAXUDY010000023.1:0-11428 GCF_964250025.1 Alistipes sp. DJF_B185 | reverse complement strand
GCAATAACTATAATCAGATTGTAAAGGCTGTCAATTCGCACTTTTCCAACGTCGCTATCCCGCATCAGATCGCTATGTTGGAGCAGCGAACAAGAGAATTAAAGGCTCTGAGTATCGAGATTCTGAGCTTTGCGAAACATACTGTGGAGTGGTTGCAAATACGACCTGCTGGGACAGATCACCGAGGACGGTCCCATGTCACAGGAGGAGTTCGAAGCCATGCGCCGAAATCTTTCACGCAAGCGAAAGCCACGGCGAAAACGGACTATATCACGCTAAATGAACAGGCCGGAACATTTATTCCGGCCTGTTGCTAATGTGAAGTGTGCGTCATCAACGGAGGAGCTACAAAAGAGCAATGTCCTCCGGGAGAATATTAAAAACCCACGAGAAGTTTAATTGATCGCTATGACTATATTTTTTCGTATATAGCCGCCAATAAGATTCATTGAAGAATTGTCTGCCCTCTGCGTTCCGGTCTATATATTTCCATATTTTCAGTAATTGACCATCTTTGGAACAGATGCTTATACACCATTCTTGTTCCGGCTTACCGTTCCACGCATCGTAAAATGTGTCAAAAGTGGGTTCTCCTAAATATTGAAACGGACTGAAGCTATGAACTAATACCGAATCTCCGGGATCGACAACAGCATCAGTATCAATGAACGGTGACGTAGTAATAATTAAAATCTGATCGGTATTGTTTTTTGCATACCATGAAGTTGCATGCGTAGCCACCCATTTCTTCGGGTCGCATGATATGCTAATTAGTGTAATCGCAAATATGAAAGCAATCTTTTTCATGGCATTTGTAAGTTACTTAATGTCTGTGGGGTAAATATCGAAAACCCATGTAAAGTTTAATTCGTCGCTATGGCTATATTTTTTCATATATAACCGCCAGTAAGATTCATTGAAGAATTGCCGCTCCTCTGCGTCTCGGTCTGCATAATTCCAACTCTTTAATAAGCTCCCTTCATTCGAAAGAATATCAGTATGCTGATCTTGGACCGCTGTTTTTTTCCAAATGTCATATAAGCCGTTGAAAGACGGAATACCCCAATGTTGCGGAGGACAAAATGAATGAAAACAGACGGAATCACCCGAAATAATTGTTAATATCGACATTAAATGTCCGGGAACAGTTGTTATACTTATTGGCTCATTAGTTGCGTTTTTCACATACCAGTAGGTATAATGAGTCTTTAAATGCTCAGGTGGATCACATGAGACACCACCCAGAATGATTATACATAGGACGAATATTTTTTTCAAAATAGATTGATTTTAATTTATTACAAACTCATGGCATTTGTGAACTACTCAATATCTGCGGGGAGAATGTCAAAAACCCATGCAACCTCACAAGTAGATACATGTTGGAGTTGTGGTTTTTGATAAAATCTCCATGAAGTTTCTTGGAATATTCTTACTGACGGATCATTTTTATCCGAAATTTTCCAAGTTTTAAGTAATTGCCCATTTTCTGACAGGACATCCAGATTTTGTTCCACCCCATTCCCGTTCACGTTCCATAATTCATAAAATAGATCAAAAGAGGGAAATCCCAATTTTTGCATAGGTAATCTATGAAAAACAGATATAGAATCTCCCGGATTCAATAGCCGTTCCGTCCTGAAATCACGCTTCTTAATTACAATTGGTTTCCAAGTCATATTTTTTACGTACCAATGTGCACTATTGGTCGGCTCGGTAGTATGAAATATTCTGCATGATACGAACAAAGTAAGGCTGATAACAGCAAAAATTATTTTTTTCATAGACCATAGTTTTCGTGTAAAGATACAAAGGTTCAGGGAACAATGTCCCTGAACCTGTTAAATATATTAATTACCGCAAGTTATTTCAAGCTGCGCGCCTTGATTAATTGTAAACGGAGAGTTTATAGTAACAGACTTGTTGGCCCGAAAGGTCAGTTTCGCACTATTCGTTACAGTAACATTCCGCGTAAGAATATTATTCCCTGAAAAAACGAAAGACGAAGAAACCGTTTTGTCGGTATAAAAGGCATCATGCGTCAAATCTCCGGTATCAGGTTTGGGGACATTCGGGGTAATCCCGTTGTCCGTAAATGCCTTTTCGATCTCATCAGCCTTTTCGGGATATTTTTCGTACATTTTTGCGACTAATCTGTCATAGGTATCGACCCCAACGACCAAACAATCATATATCTGCTTCTTAGTTAATACTTTATCCCTTTGCAGGTCCCAAAACACATGAGGTTTAAGCCAAGTATGCACATCCGGATAATCATCCAAAAGACCTGACGGATTGTATTTTTCATAGGCCCGGATATGTCCCATTGAGTAACCCCACATTTCACCAATTCCACAAAGTTCTGCATTCTTACCCGTCCCGTTTCCATAAGAACCGTATGTCATAATATAGCTGATATACTTCGCCCAATGCGCACTTCCTACTTGACTGAAATGACTGGCGTGGGACAACTCGTGATTTACAACGTCATAAACCTTCCGGTAAGAGTGTCCACCTGTTCCTATCGTAATATCAGGTAGAACCTTTTTTAGCATTTGATTCAGCACCGTTGCAAGAGTACCGTAACCGATATTGATAAAAAAGTTTTTCCACGATGAATTACCGTTATACCCAATAGGATGTACAATTCGGCGCAACATAGGTGTCGAGGATGTCGTCCAGCGTTTGAAAACCCAAATTTTAAGATTACGGGGCGGTTTGGCAATTCCTGTTTCTTCGCACATTTTATAGTAATCGTAGGTTGCATTATTAACAGCCGCCCAATCCCAAGCAAAACTTCCAGCATTTATATCGCGTGAGTGTCCTCGGTTACTATGCCAACCCATATTAAGATTGGCCCGTGCAATCGGCCCCCAATTACCCCAGATGTCAAAACCTTTCCTGTTGTCAAAAACAATCGCGTAATGCGGTCCGAATCTGAATTTGCTGTCCATTGTATAATGGCCGCTTTCGTCCGTAAATGTCGTAGACCATTTAATAAATCTATGGCATCTGATTTTAACTCCTTTTACCGGAACAAAAGTACCTGCATAATCATCGTAAACTCTGATAGTTCCCTCCGGTCTGCGTTTTCCGCGAGTTTCCGGTTCCTGTTCTTCAAGGGGGTAGCCAAGACTTAAAAAAGCAGCTTCCTCCACATTTATAATACCCCCGCGAGTGGGTGAGATTGTTTCATCTTCTGCCGGAATATAGCATTCTTCAATCACCTCATAAGGTATTTCTTTGGGAAATGCGAAGTCTGGCTTTACGGTTGTATACAACCAAGTAAAACTACCCTCCGGAATAGTCGGGTCTTGATAAACCGCATCTTCCGGAAGTTCGATATTGAGCGGATAGTCGAACAGTTCGAGGTCATAATCGTTTTTCAGGGCAATAAGTTGTAAACTGTCCTGCGGTAAGAATCTGACGTACAAATCCGTCGGTTCAATAGTTTTAGAAACATTATACGAATCGTAAACTCCCTGTATGACATCAACCGTGTACGGATTCGGTAAAAGTTCATATTCTACCATATCACTTCCATCCGAACGGGTTTTTGCGAGTGCCGGCGCGTTGGAATTATCATCGGTCATAATGTCTGTTTCGTCTTTGGTACAAGAGGACAGCATCACTGCCAATAATAATATCACCGAATATATTTTCTTCATAAAACAGTTTTATGTAATTCCGTCAAAATTCAATGATTTCCTATTTCCCGGCGGCTTTTAATTGACTTTCCAATGCAGCGACGCGCGCGGTTAACTCCTGAATGGCGCCCGTCAGAATCGGGATAAGGGCGGAATAATTGACAAGACGGTCACCCTCTTCTGTCATGGCGACTGCTCCGGGAATGATAGCTTCTAATTCCTGCGCCAAAAAACCGTATTCCTCCACACCGCTTTGCACTGGACGAATATTGAATCTTTCGTATTCGCTTTCATCCCTCCAATGATATTTCACGGGATTCAATTTCAGCACCATATTCGTTGACGGGTTAGATTGTGCAGTAGCTATGTTAATGGAAAAAGCAGACCGGGAAACGGGTGTCGTTTTCAATGAGCGAATATTGGTTTTCAGTTTTTCATCCGAAGTCTGATACATCGTGCGGCAATAAAGGTCGATATACAAGGACCTGTCGCTATCCAAAAACACAAGTTTATTGGTTGTAGTAGACATACGGGGATCGGCTGCATGAATGTGCATTTTGATACCGTTTTGGTCCGTGGACCCCCAATAGTGCGCCCATCCCGCCCAGCTCGTCGTATAGGTTTTATACATACCTCGTCCTACGGTGAGTTTGCCGTCCTTGTAGGTCATTTGGGCCAAGCAGTTAATCGTAACTGAAAGAACAAACAGAATGGTGAAGATCGTTTTTTTTCATAAGACAAAATTTTAAGGGTTAAAAGTTATTTTGAGGTTTGGAAATTGGCGTTTTGAATATTGTGGACACGATCATTTTCCGAACGTGCGGGTATATGAAACCGACGGCATGATAGGTATTAGCACCGTTGCTTTATAGCTGCCCCGGTAAGGGTAAATGCTCACGGGGTTCTTGTGCCATGTGGCGTTGATGATCGAGAACTGCCAGTTGCGCACGCCGTTGCGCTTGCAGCGCTCCATGTTGTAGCTGACATCGGCGCGGAAATAGTTGTGCATCCGCATCGTGGGATAGGCCGTGATGCCGATGATCGGATTACCGTCCGTATCCGGATAGCTTTCGTTCGTCAGGCGATACGGAAGCCCGGAGCGCCATGCAACATTGAGTGAAAAGGTATGTTTTCGGCCCGGCCGCTTCACCACGTCGTAGCTAACGAACGCATTGAAATCGTGCGGCACGTCATATTCAAACGGGTAGGTTACGCCGTCCGAGCGGCGGCGGGAATCGGTATAGGTATAGGAAGCCGTCAGGCTCAGGCGTTCGGTCTGGTACTGGAGCATTGCTTCAATGCCGAACGCTCGTCCCGTGCCGTAAATGAAGCCGCCGTTGCTCAGCAGGAAATCGTCGCTGTCGTAGATCAGCGGCAGGTTGCGCATTCGTTTATAATAGCCCTCTACCGAAAGGGTCAGGTTTTCGTGCAGCTTCGCACGGCCACCGAGCGATACCTGCCATGCGTGTTGTAACCTGCCGTCCCGAAACGGGGTCCAGAAGTCAATCGGCATCGAGTAGTAATAGCGGTTGAATTGAACAAGCGCCTGAGAATTTATCGTCCCCGAAAGCCAGACCGCATTGTCGCGGCCAAAATCATAGGATAGTTGCGCACGCGGCTCTACTGCATATTTTGTCTGCTCCGAATTGTCATAGACCGCGCCCCGCACACCCACGTCGGCCCGCCAGCCTCCCCATTGAAAGCGGTTGTTCAGGAACAGCGCCCCCGAAACAAGCTGCTCGGAAGAATAGCCGCGGTTCTTGTGCTGTCCGTTGATGATGCTTTTCGTGTGCATCGGTTCGAACCGCTGGTGCGAAAACGCAGCTCCGTACTCCAGCATCCAGATATGCGAAAGCCGTTGGTCGAACGTCATGCGTGCTCCGAACTCGTGGGTTTTGAAAGTCGTTTTGCCCCAATTACTGAAACCGTCGTCTTTAAATTTTGTTTCCTGACGGTTTTGCAGGTAGGTATAGTAGGCCACCACCGAGGAGCGCAGATTATCATTCCAACGCGATTCCAGCCGCAGGGATGCCGTAGTATTGCCCCAGCCGAACCCGTTTTCTGCGTGATCTTCCTTGTTCTTCATGTGGTCGTCGCCGGAATAGATTCCGAGCGAAAGCGTATGATTCCGGTGAATGTCGTAAGTCAGTTTTCCCGTCACGTCGTAGAAGCCGTAGCGGACAGCGTTATCGGCGATTGCAAGCACCGCTTCGGGAAAGAAGTAACGTGCTGAAATGAGGTAGGAACCCTTATCGCGTTTGATAGGCCCGTCGAGGGTCCCGGCCAACGACAAGGTTCCCACCGTGAGCGACTGGCGGTGATTCCGTCGGTCGCCCTCGCGTGTGCGAATCTGCGTCAAGGCCGAAAGTCGGGAGCCGTAGGCGGGCGATATGTAACCTTTTGACATCTCGGCCGATTGCACCGTCTCGCCGCTGAATATCGAGAGGATGCCGTAGGCATGCGCCTGATTGTAAATCGGTACGTCGTCGTAAAGAATTAATGTCTGGTCGTTGCTGCCGCCGCGCACGAGCAAGCCCGACATGCCGTCCTTTCCGGCCGAGACGCCCGGAAGCAGTTGCAGGAATTTGAATATGTCTTTTTCGCCCGCGAACAGCGGGGCGTATTTAAGCTGCTCGATGTCCACGGCGATATTGCCCGTCTGCTTGTAGACCATCAACGGCCTGCGGGCGGTGACGACTACCGAATCTATCGTTTCGGTGCGTGAAATGCTGTCGGCGGGAGTTTGCGCCGTAAGTAAGGCGGGAATGCAAAGCGCCAGACAGCCTGCGAGCAGTTTCCTCATAATTCGGGCGTCGTGTAATAGTTATATCCGGCGAAGATGCCGATACCGTTGTCGATGTTCGAGTAGACCGTGATCTGCTCGATAAAGGGATTTTCCTGCGCACTTTCTCCCGTATTCAGCTCATGTTTATACCGGGAGCGCATATAGCGGTCGTAGGTATCGGACGCCGCAATAATCTGAAAT
The DNA here is from genome assembly GCF_964250025.1 of Alistipes sp. DJF_B185. Taxonomy (NCBI): domain Bacteria; kingdom Pseudomonadati; phylum Bacteroidota; class Bacteroidia; order Bacteroidales; family Rikenellaceae; genus Alistipes; species Alistipes sp. DJF_B185. The sequence continues at coordinate 4,795 of NZ_CAXUDY010000023.1, read as the reverse complement.
GTGTGCCTGTTTTCAACGGCTCCGAAAACCGAGAAACGGAGCGGGAATGCTGCGCCGAGATTTTCGCGGGCGACACGCAGAAAATATTCGAAATCTATGGTACTTCCTTTTTCGTCGGATTCGTAGGCGTCGTTCGCGCCGTTCACCTGATCGACAAATACGGAAGTCGTATAGAACGCATATATATCTTTTTCTCCGTTATTGTCCCGTTCCGTACCCCGGAGCCAGATAGCTTTGGCATCCACGCCAGCAGTAAGGTCAGTCATGTCGAAATGCCGATACCATCCCTTTTGGTGCGCGAACGATATGCGGGCTGCGGGCGCTTCGGGAATCGTCGTTCGGGCAGACAACTCGCCATAACCGGGGACCGACACAACAAGACGGTAAGAGCGCCCGGCAGCAGCCCGGAACGTTGTTTGGGTCGTACCCTCCGGATCGGCCGGGCAGCGCACAACCTCGGTATTATCTTCATACAGGCGGATTTCGGCTTCCCCAACGGGAGTGAACCCGCTTTGAGCCGAGTAGCTGCGGCTCCAATGCAGGCGTACTGCAAAGGGTTCCTGCGGCGAGATCAACGCATTGACAACCACGCGGGGCTTAAAATCCTTTTCGCCGAACGAATAATCGACCTCGCAGGCCCAGCAGATAAAAACTACAAAGAATACCGAAATGCAGCGCAGCATGGTTTATTTAACCTTAATTATCAACTTATCTCCCTTACGGCTTTCCGGACTGCATTCGTCATAATAGCCGTAATCAAGACGTAGCACGATTTTTTTACCGGACGTGCCGCCGCTGATATTTACTCGTAAAGGAAGTTGCAGGGCATCCTTATTCTTGAAATTGAAAGCCTGCTCGCTGAGGATGAAATCACCTCCGGGATTTGCCGTGGAAAGATTCTCCTCGACAACGACCTTTACCGTCTGTTTGGGATGAGCTTTGGCTGCAAAAGCATTGCGTGTAACCAATAAATCCACCTGCGCACCGGGTCCGACAGTTATTTTCGTAACAGGTTCAACCCAGCCCTCCTGCGATGGATCGTTATGCAGGAAATAAAACATGTCCTCGAAGCTCCAAACATGTTTTTCATCGTTGCAAGAAATGAATCCGATGGTAAACGCAAGCAGGAAAAGAAGTTTTTTCATAACAAAAGGGGTTAAAATAGTAAAGGAAACAGAGACTTTCTATCTCTGTTTCCTTGATGAAGTATAGTTAAATACACTCAGACACAGGCAACTGAATTAATTGCATGCAGCAGTTGATGTCTGTCAAAGCACCGCAATTACCCATCTCACGGCTTCGTGCCCTATGTACAATGCAGTTGAATCCGCTCGGCATAGGTACTTCCGTAGGGGTCATGTTGAATTGACCGTTTCCGAAACCGATGGTCGCATACAGGTTCTTTGTGGATTCCGTTTTCGAATAATTATTTCTGTATGTTTCGAAAGAAATTCGTTTCCCGGCGATGGTTAAATCCCAATGCAGATTCTCAATATAAAAGCGGTCATTGTAGGTATTCCATCCTATCAGGGTCTTCTTCTTTTGTCCCGAAACATGCACCTGAATAGCAAAGGAGGTGTTATAGTATTTCTGTCCATTTACCTCTTGTACAACAGAGTGACGCAATACGTTGGTGCGAGAGAAAACTTTGTACTTTTTTGTTTCACGACGGCGATCCGTATACTTCTGCGAAATCTCTCCTCTGGTCTGGGTTTCATCGAATACAGGCGCAACATAACCTATTTCTTCAACTTCAACAGCCCTTGTTTTTGCATCGGTCCTCTCGATAGTTACGGATTCCGCGTTCACGGTATGTTTGACATCACCGACATAAAAAACACCATTAATGTCTGCAATGCTGGCATAACCGACAGAAGTGATAACAGGCATCAGGCGGTCATTATCCATTTTAAGATAGCCTGCGCAGGTTTCAAGAACCGCTTGGTACTCCTCCGGAGTTTCACAGGCGATAATATCATCCAACATACTATCCGTGAACGAACGCCACGAGGTGAAATTATGCGCTTTCTCGAAAGCGTGCAGAGATTCTTCCGAAGTAAGCGATTCCAAAGTGTTCAGGCAAACTTCACCTGATGAAAAATGCAGTGTGCCGTCAATGCAGACAATATCACCACCTCCGACGCCCATTTCCTGCGGTTCCGGTGCTGTCTGTTCAGGGGTCGTTTCTTTCGTGCAGGCAAAAGCGACAGCCGCAAGACCTGCCAGTAAAACGATAGAAATATGTTTCATAATCATAATTTTAAAGGTAAATCTAAGAAATTATTCGGTAAACTCGATCTGTCCGGTGTAAATCGTACCGTTTTCATATTCGACGGTAATCAGGTAAACCCCGCAGTCGAGGTCCGACACGTCGAGCGTCGCAGTTTGGTCGGTGAAATTCACCATTTCCGTAAGATAGGTTCCATTGCCGGAGATCGTAACGAATGCCCGGTCGCAATTCTCCGGAGAGTGGAGCGTAATGGTGTTGCCATCCGGAGAAAGCACCGCATTAATCGGCGGCATGACGCTGCGCGGACCTTTAACCGTCATTTTCTTTTCCAGATAAACGGACGTGATTTTCGGCCGTTTCCGATTTGCATACGCTTCAAAGCAAATTCCGGCTCCGATGCAGCACAGCACAAGTAATAAAAGTAATTTTTTCATGTGATAAGATATGTGGGTTAGACAATAGCAAAGTTAGGCTTTCGGCTTCTTCCGACGGCAAAATCAGCGCCGATAAAATCTATCACACGAAGTCAATAAATGATTGATATACAGAAAAATAAAAACCGCGAGAATTGCAAAAATCTCGCAGTTTTTATAATGTATGCGATAATTGCCTGAAAAACAAAATATTACATGTTAATTTTTTTGGGGTTTTTCAACGGGGGGGGGGGTAATTTATTTGACAATCAGTATGTTACTACATTTTCTGAATAAAAAAGTCCTTTTCGGCCGAATCCGATGCCGCAATTCGGGCTTTCAATCTCGATTTGCGGTTGTAGACATTCGATACCGAATCGCCGATTATAACGCTGATGATTTGCGCCGAGAATCCGGCGTAGATGTAACATAGCAAATCTATATCCGCAGGTTTGAATTTCGGGAACTGCTTCCGCAGTTTCACGATGATATTGTCATTTACCGTGTTTACGATCTCCTCCAATTCTTTTTTGGTCGCGGGATTGGATGCAAGGTTCGTAAAGAAGTTCCTCACCTGTTTGTAAATGACCTCCTGCTGCGCTTTTGTATTGTTTCGTTCATAGAACGCCCGGCCGAGTTGGTCGAGGAACTCGAAGCGGGACAACACCAATTCTTTAAGTTGCACCTCCTGTCCCTCCTTGACGGCAAGATGTTCGAGGATGCGGTTTTTCGATGCCCGGATGCTGTCAACAGCCAGCATGTAGCGTTCAACCTGCTGCTGTTTTCGTTTCATGCGTTCCCGATAGTAGTAGATCAGGAAAATTGCGACGGTGCAGATCAGCAGTGCGACAATATATTCAAAGTAAGTTCGTACTTTCAGGCGGTAACTCGCAAAAGCAGTTTGCTCTTTATAATATTTTCCCTCGGCGGCGGTTGCTGATTGAGATACCACCATGCGGGATATGGAATCGCTCAACCAGATATATTCGTTGATCGAATTGGCTGCTTCCTCTGAATTTCCGGATGCCAATTCAATTTGAATAGATAGATATGCCAGTTGTGCATCGTCCCGAATATCCTCCGCCAACTCCGAAGCGATATTGAAATAATATCGTGCGCTGTCTATCTTGTGTTGCAGATAATATACTTTGGCTAATACTCTATATTGATAAATTGAAAGACCATCTGGAGCGGTCCGCTCAATTTCCTTTACGGCTTTCAAGGCTTTGGGATAATCGCCCTCATTTACATAAATATCCCCCAAATTGCTTAAACAAGCAATAACCATATCGTTATCTTCCTGCTGTACGGCTGCTTGCAGAGCTTGTGAATAGTATTTCACGGCATTGTCGTTATCGCCCAAACTGGAATAGGCATTAGCGATATTAAGTGTCGCATTATTCATAAACGCAGGCTTGCGTAGTTTTTCCCAAGCGCCATAAGCATTCCGATAATATTCCAGCGCTCCGTTAAAATTCATCTGCTCGGAATAGACCTCTCCGATGCGGGAGTATACCAAACCCAGATAATAATTCTTATGCGCCGCGAGAGCGTATTTTTCCGCAGTCAGATAATAGCGCATGGCTTCCTGATAATCGTCGCCGTTTTGATAGATTCGCCCATAGTGATAGTTAATCAGAAACTTCACCGAATCCGAACAAATCCGGTTGTCGTAATACCGGTATGCAATGCGTATCAGCGAATCATCATCGGCATCCACATAATTTTTATCGAGTGCCGCGGAATACAAAAGAGCGTATTTTGCCCGCGTGCTGCGCCGCAGAATCCGGTCGGGGTCAATGTTCTCGATGATGCGCAACGAGCTGTCCGGTTCGATGCGTAACAATCTTGTCGCAGTAGACAATTCTTGCTCGACTTGCTTATTGTTGCCACAGCTGAATAGGAGAAAACCCGTTAAAAAAGATAATAAGTATTTCATAATTGTCAAATCTAATCATAAAAATACATATATTTTTTGACATCTATTTCTGAAAGAAAATTATATCGAAAAATTCTTAAATTTGATAATATATTGACTTGCCATTTTATCATCGATATATTTTATTCATCTTAAATCATTAGTGTCCCGTTAAAATTGGGACGAAGTTAATATTAATCAAATAGTCCCTCCAAGAGGGGATAATCGAGTTCT
>NZ_CAXUDY010000022.1:0-14441 GCF_964250025.1 Alistipes sp. DJF_B185 | reverse complement strand
ATTATATCGAGATCATCCAGAATATTTCGCGTAATTTCAACTCCATGCAGTTGATGCGCGACCGTATCGTAAATAAACGTAAAAGAAAAAGGCAAGGTTAATGATAATACAGCAAAAATGCAGTCCACTAATCAGTTAGGTGTTTAGCTCATAATACTGCATAAGCTGAAAAAGGAGGTTCGATAAAAGTTGCGAAAGACTTCAGTTCCCATATCGTTACTGATATAATAGGAACAAGAAACGGTACAACAGGTTATATTTCAGTAATTTGCACAATTTTTCATACTTGGAGACAACTCGCTTGATATTAACTTTGTAACAATCAAAAAAGTATGAAAACGAGTATGAGCAGATCGACTTTCAAAATCCTCTTCTACGTGAAGAAGGGCAGCGAGAGAGCCAACGGCTATCTCCCCCTGATGTGCCGTCTTACGGTGGACGGCGAAATCAAGCAGTTCAGCTGCAAGCTGGACGTACCCCCGAAACTTTGGGACGTGAAAACGGCACGTGCCACCGGCAAGAGCGTCGAGGCACAGAAAATCAATGCGGCGGTTGACCGGATACGTGTGGACGTGAACCGTCGTTACCAGGAACTGATGCAGTCCGACGGCTATGTCACTGCTGCCAGGCTGAGGGATGTCTACCTCGGACTGGGCGTGAAACGGGAGACTTTGCTGAAACTCTTCGAACAGCACAACGAGGAGTTCATCAAGAAAGTGGGACACAGCCGCGTACAGGGGACATACAACCGCTACCGTACCATATACAAGCACCTGTGCGAGTTCGTCCCGAAAGTGTACCGACGTGACGACATCCCCCTGAAGGAACTCAACCTGACCTTCATCAACAACTTCGAGTATTTTCTGCGTACGGAGAAGAAATGCCGCACCAATACCGTATGGGGTTACATGATCGGGCTCAAGCACATCATCTCCATCGCCCGCAACAGCGGTGCACTTCCCTTCAATCCCTTCGCCGGGTACATCAACTCCTTCGAGAGCGTTGACCGGGGCTACCTGACGGAGCGTGAGATACAGACGCTGATGGAGGTCCCGGTGAAAAGCGGGACCTGCGAACTGGTACGTGACCTCTTCATCTTCTCGGTGTTTACCGGACTGGCATACGCAGACGTGAAGGCGCTGACGACTGACCGGCTCCAGACCTTCTTCGACGGCAACCTCTGGATCATCACCCGCCGGCGGAAGACGAACACCGAGTCCAACATCCGCCTGCTGGACGTTCCCAGGCGCATCATAGAGAAGTACAAGGGGCTGTCCAAGGACGATCATGTATTTCCGGTACCGAGCAGCAGCAGATGCAACGTCATATTGAAGGAACTTGGTAGGCAGTGCGGTTTCAAGATACGGCTGACCTACCATGTTGCCCGGCATACGAACGCCACCACCGTGCTGCTCTCGCACGGTGTGCCCATCGAGACCGTAAGCCGTCTTTTGGGTCATACGGATTTGAAAACCACCCAGATATATGCCCGGATAACCAACCAGAAGATCAGCAGCGACATGGAAGTCCTGTCCCATAAGCTGGAAAAGATGGAGAAGGAGATATGCGATGCCATCTGAGGGAAGGCATTTACGGGACGAGTGATTTTTCCCCTTCTTCATCAAAGTTCCGCCGTCCCCGCGGATCTGCGCGTTTTCCCTCCGGTTTCCGGCAGAAAATTTCCGTACGGTGAAATTTTCTGCCGGAAAAACGCTCCGAATGCGCGGGTGACGGACGGGAAAATTGATTCAGAAGGCGAAAACTGCGACCGACGTAGTGCATGTGCGACAAGGAAAAAGGAAAAGAATTGTCCAGGAGCCCCTTTTCATGTCGGGATACGGCATGAAAAGGGGCTCCGGCTGTGGTGAAGGCTCTCCTGCTCCCTCTGCATTGCATGTACGGGTGGTTTTGCCCATATCCACGTCCGCCGGTATTGCTTCTTTTCCGACAGCCGACCATCCTGTCACTTCCCTGTAATCCTCCTCAAAATCAACACCGCCGTATAAACTGCATGAAAACCCGGGCACGCTTCCTGTTTCCAATCCCATATCCATTCCTTCCGCAACATCACGTATTGCCGTTCTCATTTCATATCCTTGAATATTTCTCCAAACATACCGAAGACAGAAAAGCTGCATGGAATCTAAATTCTCACCGGACAGACAATAGATAGAAGGAAGTAATCTGTCATCCTCATTTCTTGCGGCAAAAATAGTTGTTTTTCAGGCCGGTCCCGCAAGGCGGCCCTGCGGGCTGGTTGCTCGTGAAAAAATCTTCCTCACGCTTCGCGTGAGCGTATTTTTTCACGGCAAGCCTTGCCGGAGACCGCCGAAAAACAAACTGGAGGAAGCACAAGAAATAAGAATGCCTACCCGTGTAGGCCATGTATAACGTACAAATGTACGACTCAAAAAAAACATAAGGCTATGGCAGACAAGAGCGCAGAAAAGGAAAGACTGTTCAACGAGTGGTTCACAAAATCCTATGACAGGTTGAGAGGGACGTTACGCCGGTACGGAATGCTGGACGAGGACAATTTCCATGACACCTACCTTTTCGTAAGAAGGCAGGTGCTGGTTCCCGGAAAGGACATAACGGACTATGACGCGTATTTCATCGGATGCTACAAAAAGGCGGCCCTGGTAAAGATTAAAAGGGAGAACCGGTATGCACACCCTGAAGATGATTTCTTCCTCCGATGTGGCGAGGAGGCAAAATTCCTTTCCGAGGACGACCTGAACGGGTGCGAGAGGCTGGTTAAGGACATACTGCGTTTCGTAAGGCAGAAGTTCTCCTACGAGGAATACCGGATGTTCATGCTCAGGTTCTATGAGGCGCAGTTCTCGTTCAAGGCACTGGCGGAATGCATGGGTATCTCGGCATCGGCCATATCGCAGAAAGTATGCAGGATAGTGGACGCGGTACGTACCCACAGCGGTTTCGCATGGAGAAGCCGGATGCTGGCGGTGGAAAGCTTCATGTATTGAAAAACGAAAACAGTTCAACCGATAAAAGAAAGACAATTATGGCACTGATAGTATACAACAGGGAAAACTCCCGTCCGCAGGAAGTCACATACAAGGGAAAGCGGACCATCAACCTTGACAGCAGGGGAACCGTCTATCTGTCAAAGACGATGTCAATCGAATTGGGAATCCTCGGCGGTGGACGGGTGAACTTCGCCCACGATGACGAGACGGGTGACTGGTATATCTGCCGGGCCGACGACAGCGAGGGGTTCATCGTCTGGAAGGATAAAAGATGCGCAAGGTTCTCGGCCGGGTTTATCGTGCAGAGGCTCATGCGGCAGGCGAAGGTGGAGAGGAAGAGCGTGCAGTTCATGATGGCGAGGATGCCGGTAGAGATTGGCGGGGTGGCCTATTACAAGATACTGCTCTCGAATCCGATACTCAGATAGAGGCATGGGCCGGAGTAGTCCGGCTGTATATGACATGATGGAGACAGGCGCATCCGACGGGACAGGAGCCCGGAGGGTGTGCCTGTTTTTATGCGCCGCCATGTTTACACACGGACATGCGGTTGTCACCGGCCGGCATAAGGTCACTCCGGCAAGACCGGGAAACAACATTGCCGGCGGATAATGATATCAGTACGGGATGTGCCGCCATTACAGGAACGGACCGTTCCACCGATACACGGGCAGCCCGCCCCAATTTCAGAATAACATAATGACATAATAAAATAAGGGTCTTTTTTTATAATGGAATCCCCGTATCTTATTGCCATACCGGAAAAATGTTTCCATGTCCCGCCATGTTATGCCAATGTCGTCACCGGATCATAATTTATAAAGAAAACACTCTGTGTATAAATACTTTATGAGCAAATTAAAGTCGTTCATCCGGTGGAAAGAAAACGAAGGGACGGCCGGTATGACAACCGCCCGCCCCTTCATTCACGATCCCGTACGGAACTTTTCTAAAGTTCCTCCGGTCTGGTTCTCGCCTCCCTGTAGCAGCCGTCAAGCAGCTTCTCGATGTCGGAAGAACGGTACAGTATCTTGCCGCCTAGCCGGGTGAAGGCAAGCAGACCGCTGTCCCGGTACTGTTGCAGGCTGCGGCGGCTCACTTTCAGCTTTTCAGCCAGTTCGCGGTCCGTATAGAAGTTCTCGCCCGCCATCGCCGGTGACCTGCCGGCAAAGAGACGCTCCATGGAAACGGAGAGACGCTCAACGGTAGAGAAGAACTCTCTTATATGCTCGCTGCTCTCACGGGTGAGCAGACGGTTATCGGTATTCATCATGACTTGATCTTTTTTTGTTCGACATTCGTTTTTCATGGCCTTTCAGATCGACCTTCCCATACTTTCAGCCCGCTTGCGGCGCTCCTCCACTATCCGGATGATACTTTCCACGTCCCCGGGCTTGTAATAAGTCTTGTGACAGATCTGTGTGTATGCCAGCGTGCCGTTGTCACGGAGGGTCTGCAGGGTTCTCGGGCTGACCTTCAGCAGCAGGCACACCTCCTGGTTGTCCAGCCATTTCTTCTCCTCTATGTCGCCGTACAGCCGGCAGAGGGTGTCCAGCCGGTCCGCGAACGTCCGGAAGGCCGAGAGCATCGCCTCGAAGGTCCTTGCCTCAATGTTCACTATTTCCATAATCACTGTAATTTCAGGTTTGACATCTGTTTCATTCTCTCTTCGGATCCGGATTCCGTGCCGCAATTTAGTGAATCCCAGCGGAACATCCTGAATTTCAAGACAGGATGACTACCTTTGACACCATATGCGTGCCTGTTTCATCCGCAAAGTAAATGATTGTTCCCGGATATGGTTCCGGCCCTTCATCAGATGTCATTATATGTCATCAGATGTCCGGAATAGATATTCAATTGGAATCGAAGCGATCTTTCTTTTTCATAAGATGTACTTTTATTGATTTATACAATAGAAAGATGCGCCAAATGTTATCGTGGAGACGCTTATGAACATGACGGATGTCCATCAGTTTTGTCCCATCCCGGTAAAGAGGCCGGTTATCAGGATGTTCTTCCATATCCGGACTGAAAGATGCCTGCCGGACAAACACTGATGCGGGCATCAGTGTTTGTAACCGGCCATTAATAATTATAACCAACCATTAATGACCGGTTATAATCATTAATGGTTGCAATCGGTCTTTAGTGATTGCAACTGCATCCGTAAAGTTCATGCCCTGCTTCCGATGCGTATAATAATGAAGTTCTCACCGTCCGTACACCCTGAAGCAGAGAATGATACAGAAGAATACGCCAACAGAACCCTAAGTGTCGATCCGTCTGTTTTTTATCGTTTTATTTGCCGGCGACAATCGGTTTCCCGGTATATGGGAAACCATCGTATCAACGTAAATCCAAGTTTCTATGAAAGAAGGAAAAGAAGACATGCCCCTTGTGGGAAAAACGATGGCGGAAGGACATACGCACCGTATGGCCGTCCTGTGTGAGAAGTTGGGAAGTACCCTCAGGGAGATACTTGACGGAACCTGCCCACAGCCGGCAAAGCCGGAGAAGGCACCGAAGCGCCCGGCTTTGGAAAAGTATCGGGAAACTTATCTCATTCCCCCTAAAATCAAGGGACCTAAAGCCGTGTTCATCAGTGAGGAAACTCGTAGTGCCCTGGACATGATCGTCCTGAGACTGGGCTGCCGGGGAATGAGCGTATCCGGGCTGCTGGAGAATCTGGCAAGACGGCATCTTGAAACCTACCGGCAAGACATCGAACGCTGGAGGAAACTTTAGAGTACCGGTGACTGTCAGACCGTGTGAATGACTGCCGGTCGTATATCAGCCGGAACGGATGACTGTAGAAAATATATGTACACCTCCGGCGGATATACTTTCATTGCCACCTTCCGGACCAGGAATGGAAACGGTTATCTGAAACCATTGATATTAATATTTCCTGTTGTTTTGAAGGGTGGATTCTGTAATAGTAATAGCAAGGTTATGTTTCCGGATTCCCGAAAACCCTTGCTCCCCAGCGCCCGGCGGTTGCAGGGAGGGTAAATCCACTCCCGCCGGTCGCAGATTTTGGAATGAAAGAAGTACGGACGAAAAAGAAAAAACATATGACAAAGGATATGAATGAGATGAAGAAAAAACGCGGCCGTCCGGCACTGGGCAGGACGCGGAAGCTGACCAAGGGAGTGACAGTGAAGTTCTCCCCCGTCAGCTACGAGGCTCTCAGATTCAGGGCAAGGAAGTCCGGCCGGAGTCTGGCGGTCTATATCAGGGAGGTGGCACTGGCGGCCACCGTTACGGCAAGGCATACGCCTGAAGAGAATGCGCTGCTGCGCAGCCTGGCGGGAATGGCGAACAATCTGAACCAACTGACAAAGCTCTCGCACCAGACAGGCTTTTACAGGACAAGGCTGCTGATAGACGGGCTGCTGGGAAAGCTGAAGCGGATCATGGTCTATCTTCTCGGTATGTTGAGCGACAGTCCTTTCAAGTTCTGACAAACGTTTATTAATGGAATACCCCTTTAAAAGATAATCCTTTAATACACTATTCGCCCATTTCCTAAAAAGGGTTGCGTTCTTGCTATTAACCCGATATCCTATTGACAGAATCGCATCAAGATTATAATATTTAGTAGTATATCTCTGTTTGCCGTCATTACCCATATGTTCCAAAATGGAACATGTGCTATCTATATCAAGTTCGCCGCTTTTGTAAATGTTGTTCAAATGTTTGGTAATAGCTGGCCTTTTAGTCCCGAACAAGTCGGCTATTTGTTCTTGTGTCAGCCAAACGGTTTCATCTTCCAACCTCACTTCCAACTTGACCGCTTCATCCGGCTGGTATAATATGATTTCTCCCTGTTCCATTGCTTACTTACCTTTTCTTAATTCATCAAGCCTCTGCATCGCACCGCTGAACTTCTCACCAAACATCATATCATCGGGCAAAACAAACCAGGTGGGAATACCTCTCGACTGTGGATTACCTATACATTCATCTTGCCCGTTCTGTTTGCGGTAATCGTCCCATTCACTATAAGCGATGTTCCAACGAATACCTAATTTATAGGTATTTTCCCATTTAATAATAGCCAGTGAATAGGCCGGATCATCTTTGCCGTCATAAATCACTTCTACAACTTCAACCACCCCTTTAGGGGAATTTATAAACTTCGGATTTTTATACGAATAAGTGCTCATGTCTTTTATTTTTTATTTATAGCACACAAAGATACTCAAAAACAAATATATACATATATACATACGTATGATTAACGTATAAAAACATTTATGGTTATTCTAATCTTTGATTAATTCCGGTACAGAAACAAAACGTACCGAAAGACGGAAACAGGATTTATTTCGGTACGCTTCCCCGATCGGTACAAAAAACACGCAAAAAACGAGAAATACTACTTTTAGTATTTTAGTATATTAGTATTTTAACTATATTTGCGGACATGACAACCATTTAAAAAACTGAATTTATGAGCAAAGCAAAAGTAATCTCCGTATTGAATCACAAGGGGGGAGTAGGAAAGACCACAACCACGATCAACCTGGGCGGCGCGTTACGTCAAAAAGGGTACAAGGTTCTTTTGATCGACCTTGACGGGCAGGCCAACCTGACCGAATCGCTGGGCTTCTCCGCGGAGCTTCCCCAAACGATCTACGGCGCGATGAAAGGCGAATACGACCTGCCGATCTACGAGCATAAGGACGGTCTTAGCGTCGTTCCCTCCTGCCTGGATCTCTCGGCCGTTGAAACGGAGTTAATCAACGAGGCCGGGCGGGAACTTATCTTAGCCCACCTTATCAAGGGCCAAAAGGAAAAATTCGATTATATCCTGATCGACTGCCCCCCCCCTCGCTGTCGCTGCTCACGCTTAACGCACTGACGGCCTCGGATCGGTTGATTATCCCGGTTCAGGCTCAATTCCTGGCAATGCGTGGAATGGCCAAACTTATGCAGGTCGTCCACAAGGTGCAGCAACGTTTGAACTCGGATCTTTCGATCGCCGGGGTCCTGATAACCCAGTACGACGGAAGAAAGAACCTGAACAAGAGCGTTTCGGAACTGGTACAGGAAACATTCCAGGGCAAAGTGTTCAGCACCCATATACGCAACGCCATTACGCTGGCCGAAGCCCCGACACAAGGGCAGGATATTTTTCACTATGCCCCAAAATCTGCCGGGGCAGAGGACTACGAGAAGGTATGTAACGAACTGCTAACAGAAATAAAGTAACCATATGGCAAAGAAGAACGATTTAAAAAACAGTATGTCGGCCGGGCTGACCGGGGGATTAGACAGCCTGACCCAATCCACGGCCGGGCAAAAAGAGGCTCAAAAGCCGAAGAAAGCGAAAACCGTGCATTGTAATTTTGTCATGGACGAAACCTATCACCAGAACTTAAAGCTGATCGCGATCCGCAAAGGCGATTCGCTAAAATCGGTATTGCAAGAGGCTATATCTGACTACTTGGATAAAAACAGTTCCCTGCTATAACAGCGTATCGGGAATATACAGGGCAAACACTCCACAAAAGAAATTCTCCAGGAAAAAGGTACGCAAAAAGCACCCCTACACATCAAAAAGTATATTGAAAATGCGATTCCCTATAAAAAACCCGTTGGCAGGGTTAATCTTGCGTATGTTTAACCTGCCAACGGGTACGATATTAATAAACGTTTGGATTAAGGTTGGACGTTTACGTCTTTATCTGCATCAACCCAGCCTGTTGTCTCTGCATCAAACTGGATCGGATTCAACACAGCCTCTCCCTGATCATCATAACCACCACCGAAAATCAACGTGTAGATATGACGCTTGCCCTGTTCCCATGTATCTCCGAACGGAACATAAATTGTTTTGTATTCGCTTGCTGAACCCAACAGATAAGCTCCGGACTGCCGGATTTTGCAGGCGATCTCCAGATAACATTGCTTCGCATTATCGGCCTCCAACTTGCTTTTGGTGGCTGTTTCGGAAACTTTCCAAGCAGTCAGCTCCTGTGGTATATTCAGCATAGGAGTATTTGTGGTAATATCGGTAGCTTCGGTATTGCTATTGACCGTGATGTTTGCGTTTTTCACTACGGTAAATGCGTGTGGAAATGCTAAATCAGACGAACTCCAACTTCCCGTTCCATCGGCTGCCGCAGGCAATGTGAAGGCGCCGGCAAATTTGAAATTATGAATCTTGATCACGTCGATGTCCACCTGCATGTTATCGTATTGGGTCTTTGCTTTGAATACGACCTGTGACAGAATATGTTTGAAATTAAATTTCACTATTCCGTTGTTCATGTCTTTTGTCTGGCCTTTGGCCATGGCATACATCACGTCGTAGTTTGCATGAGTAGTACCGCTTCCATACTCATCCATGCAGGTATAACTTATCTTTTGGACATCCTTGGTGGCTTCCCAACTATAAAACACTATCATGTCTTCACTAACCGTTCCGGGATTGAACGCGTAAAAGTCCAAAGCCTCGGTAGGCCAATAACGAAGGTCGTTCGCATCGTCATAATCCCACTTACCATTTTTGTACACGATCTTCACTCCGTCATGTCCAAAATCCGTGTCTACCTTTCCCATGAAGGCAGTACCATCCGCCGTAAAAGCGAACACGTCGAAATCGGTGCTCGTCAAGTTGGAGGGGGTAGTAGGGGTAGCCCTCGTTTCCGCCGCATTACTTAACACGTTAAAACCAATCGCATTCCGCGAGGAGGTTTCCACATTCGCAATCTCCTCGTCTGAGCAACCCATGAGTAGCGCTCCAAAGATTGCCCAAAGCATTACTGTACTTTTTTTCATAAATAAAAACAAATCAAATTGATACATATAATTAATAAACTCGATTACTTAATAGTTGACATAGCGTTTACCCGGCATCCAATCCGCACTGAAAACTCAAATATCCGTTTACAACACTATATCCACATTCACATCATCCCAATCATCAACGTCCACATCAAATCCCGGACCGCCATTTCCCGGCTCGGATGGTACCTCATAATCAAAATTCAACACCAGATGCACATCACCGATATGCCCCGCTACCGGGACATCATGCACTTGGTCGCTCACGTCCTGTTCCAATACAGACATGCTGCCGGAACGGTTCTTGAGATACAGCCGGAAAACATTGGGCTCTCCTTCAAGTGCGGAATGTCCAAACGTATAGAATCCGCCTATAATCTGATTCCGTGAAACCATTCCATCAAAGAGCAGGCTCTCCGAAAGACCGGCGGGCAAACTGTCGCCGGACATGTTAAGCGAGCCGGACATGCCGGAAAGAGCGGCCCGCAAATCCGCCACCCTATCCAGTCCCCGAAGACCGTTCACCTCATACGTGTAGTGACATACCATGTTTACGGGAGTTAGCCGTACTATCTCCGCGCTTCCTCCCGGAATGTCCTTGAGGATAACTCTGTCTATATGGTCGCCACACAGCCAGGGTGGGGTGACGGCCATTGTCCGGTTATCCGGCGACCGAACATCACGCGTATCGGCAGTAAAAAGCGTGTAACTGCCGTTTTCTTTCCAAACCATCCCGTCGGTATCGTAGTTGAAGCAAATTACCCGGTAATCATTCTCGGGGAGCTCCACTTCCCCATCCTCTCCTCCGGGGAAATCAAATATCCACGTGTTGCTTTCATCATCGGTCGGATAAAATACGACCCTCATGCCTTCAGGCTTGTCATGATTGGAAATCTTGGTCCAGTCGAATATTACCCGCACCGTGGCAAAGTGCGGATGATCGTAACATAAATCCTTATGCTCACAAGCCGTCAGTCCTATCCATAAAAATATGAACACCAGACTAAAGCGTATCCGTATCACTGCCTGCCTCCTTTCTTCCGGCTATAATTCCCCCGCCCGATCAACCACACCAAAGAGATACCCGCCTTGGTCGGGCCGAACCAGCGGCGGTTTTTAGTGGTCTGCCATACATAGTGACCGTCCAAAGGGATGTACTCCTTGTACGATCCTCCAAGGTAGCCGATTCCCAACGTGAAATCCACATTGAACCGATGTCCCACAGGTAACGAGTAGCCGTAAGCCACGCCTCCCCCGTAACTCCATTTATCCCCCAAGTAACCTTTCCCACCCAATTCGAAATCATAGGTGACGATCTGCCCGTACAATCCGACATGATGCCCGGAAAACGGTTTTTCCACCGCTCTCCGACCGAACCAGCGGCGCAACTCCACATCTCCCCCATAGATACGCCAATAATTATGCTTCCGATCACTTTTCCACCAGGCATACATCCAATTCCCGGCCACAGACCAGTTCTTCCCCAAACAGAACTCAACCCCGATGTCAGGTATCAAAACAGCGTCATAAAGCAAGTTTGTTTTCACCGCCATGCAAAACGGCCGTTTCTTTACCGGAGCTATGACGGTAACGGTATCACGGATGCACAACGTATCACGTGTATGTATATATACCGTATCTCTGACGGGATTTATCGGATCACTATCATAGCATATTTTCACCATCGACGAACGAAGTTTCGGAAAATGGAATTTATACAAATATGAGTATGGCCTCCCCCCTTTCAGTCTTTTCAGTTCTCCCCCCAAATAAGGGCTGTCCTGGTTTTCCAAACGGACGATCTTCTCCAACAAACGAAGGACATCCTCCCTCTCCGGAACATTCACATCCGCTCTCACCATCGTTATAAGTCCGTTCCAGTCGCTTCCCGAAAAATGAAAATCCCTCTCCAATACCGGAATCTTTATATAAGGTGATATATACCGCCACAAAACCTCTGCTCGTTTTTCAGACAGCCTTCCATTCAACAGCCCCCCTCCTTCCGGGGAAGCTCCTCCTATTATTTGAATTTTCCTGATAAGACGGACGGAGTCGTTCAATGCGGAACAGATTTTAGCAAACCGCTCCATCTCGTTCCCATTGTCAAGTAAACATGTATCTATATTTACCTTTCCTTGATGAAAATAGATCCTTACCGAATCACGCTTCTCCTGAGCGGATATTTCTCCGCTTATACTCAACACGAGCACGAACAATACACATTTAATATAAAAACCTCTTTTCGTCATTTAATCATTTGTTAATATGACAATCCAAACCCAGGCTTTTACACCCCCTGAATTTCAACCGCTAAAGATATGCACCTATAAACCAACCTCCAAAGCAAAAAACAAGTATTTTAAACTTATAAATACTTAAAAAGACAACCACACAACAGCTACAACACTTACCACAGCAGCCAATCACGCTTACACAACAATTAAAAACACTTAACATCATAAAGAAAAGTACTTAAACATACAAAAAAAAAAAACAGTTATTTTTGCAGGAAACATTATACTTAATAACACTTAAAACAATAAAACACATGAAATTCAGCACAAAAGCCGCTACTTTTCTAAGTTCAATAAAAACTCAAACTTACGACAAAAAAGAAAGCGAAATGATAATAACGTATCAACAAAAACGTGTCTTTCATCTATCCCTGCTCATGCTGGCCTTATGCGCACCCATATACATATATTCAGTTCCATTTCCCAATGAACAGTTTTATTATATTAACAGCGTATTATTCCTGTTTATCATTATGTGCACTCTCGCTTATTTTAAAAAGAGAGTAAATCTGACCACGACCTTTTCCATTATACTGATAGCCATACATATCGAGATTTTTATCGAGATAATTTATTGCTCAATATGTAGCGGATATGAATATAGTTATCAAAGAGCATTGATAATGAGTAACATTACTATCTCTCTCTTATTTACCATGCTTTCCATCTGTGCCTATATGAGTAATATCTCCATCCTATTGTCCTCCCTTACCATAGCTTCCTATACAATCTGCACACTTATCACCGACGAACCGTTCCTATACAGTTATCTGCCTTTGATCATCATCATATACACCATGATCCCCTTATTAGGAAGATCCTTACACAGTAATATCAGCAGCTTGCTAAAAAGTAGCAACTTGCTAAAAGAGGAAGAGGAAATGCTTTTGAAACGTCTCCAAATGAAAAAGGAAGAACTATTCGCGTTCGCCGAGTTGTTAAGCGAGAATAACCCGGAAGAAAAGACAAGCTCCCTGTTAAACATAATAGGGGAACAATCCAAAGAAAATCTTTTTACAGCCCTTGCCGCATACCAGAAAAAGGAAAAAAGTAAACTTGATACAATCAGGAGAATATATCCCAATTTATCCCCGTCCGAATTAAACATCTGCCGTTTAATACTGCAAGACAAGACCGTCAGCCAAATATGCGAATTATTACATCGGAGTAGCGGAAACATAACCAGCCAACGAGCGAACATACGTGCCAAACTCGGACTGAAAAAAAGCGACAATTTAAAAGAAGCATTACAAGAACGCATGAGGCTGTATGAAGAAGAACACCACCGGCAAGAGGAGTTTTCAGCCATGCGTTAGGGATTGCAGAGTAAAGCCCACAGCCTTTAGGCGAGGACTTGAAACGTAAAGCCCGACCGTCCCACGGGAACGCCCAAAAGAAAAAAAATCCCCCGAACATTCATCCGGGGGACATTCAGGTCGTCACGTCAATTATAATACAGATTAAGATCATCCATACCGATCTCCTTCCCGTCCCGGAAAGAAAGGCTCTTTTTCTCGATCTCCTTTCCGTTCTTGTAAACGGTCACAACCCACTGCATCGGCTCGTTCACGACACCGTCCTCCCCGTCCACGACACTACCGGAAACGGCGAACTCGATCGCCTTTCCCGTCGTGGTTAACGTCACCTTTTCGACGGCCAGTTCTTCATCGCTTAGAATCAACGGGCTTGCGAGGCTTTCCCCCGTCGCCCCGTCTTTCAACCGCGTACCGTTGGCGACTACCACGACCGACTTAATGAAGCTGCGGAAATCTCCCGACTGCTCGATCGTTACCTCATACATCGCCCCTTTTCCTCCCGGTTCGTCGTCGTCCTTGCTGCAACCGACGAAACACAATGCCATGCACACGCATACGGCCGACAAATACAAATACTTTCTCATACCTTCAATTATTTAAGTTTATAAATAGATCACGCACCCCAGGCCGACATGGTTGTTATTCCGGAGAATGGAGTTAAACAACATTTCAAACCTGTATTCGGCAAAAAGAGCCACTTTCGGGCTTAGCAACATTTCCGGCCTTATCCCGACCTCGTATCCATACACGAAAGCCTTGCTTTTCGCCAGGTACACAAGATCGCTTTTCGCCTTGGCTTTTTGGTAGCCGATCGTCCCGGCTGCGATCCCCAGGAGCGAGAATTTCCGTCCTTTCAGGGCGTAATAGGCCAGCTCCGGGCCGACCGTCACGGTGTTTGCCTTTACCAGATCCCGGTTTAGATTCCGGTAATTAAGGTTTGCCCCCACCTTGAAAGCCTTGTACACCTTGTTCGAGGGCTGGAACAAAGGATGGGAGAACTGGGGCGGAAACCAGCAGTTCGACTACCTCGAACCCTATGCGGA
>NZ_CAXUDY010000021.1:0-38243 GCF_964250025.1 Alistipes sp. DJF_B185 | reverse complement strand
TAGGGCGTATGGGCCGTGCCGTCGAAGACGTAGTCCGTCGAGACGTGGAACAGCGTCGCGCCCGTCGCCTTGGCCGCCGCCGCGAGGTTGCCCGCAGCCTTGTGGTTCAGCAGGTCCGCACGCGGTTCGTCCTCCTCGGCCCGCTCCACGTCGGTGTAGGCCGCGCAGTTTACGATAACGTCGATGCGCCGCTCCTCGACCGTTCGCAGAACGGCTGCCGCATCGGTGATGTCTAGTTCCGCGACGTCCGTACAGATATAGTTGTGGGGCGAGACACAGCCCAGACGCCGCAGGGAGCTGCCAAGCTGACCGTTCGCGCCCGTAATCAGGATATTAAGCATAATAGTCTTCGTTATAGTCGAACAGTTCCCCGGCCTCCGACAGCAGCGGGTGGGCGCTGTCCTTGGGCGAGAGGACGACATCTTCGGGGGCCAGACGCCAGTCGATACCCAGCGACGGGTCGTTCCATGCAATGGCGCCCTCCGATTCGGGGGCGTAGGGGTTGTCGCACTTGTACTGGAACGTCGCTTCGTCGCTCAGCACGGCGAAGCCGTGCGCGAAGCCCCGCGGGATGAAGAACTGACGCTTGTTGTCTTCCGTCAGCTCCACCGCCACGTGGCGGCCGAACGTAGGGGAGCCGCGGCGGATATCCACCGCGACGTCGAGCACGCGGCCCCGGACCACGCGGACGAGTTTCGACTGGGAGTACCGCCCCTTCTGGAAATGGAGGCCCCGCAGCACGCCGTAGCGTGAGTGCGATTCGTTGTCCTGCACGAACCGCACGGGACGGACCTCTGCGTCGAAGCGGCGCTGCGAGTAGCTCTCGAAGAAGTAACCCCGCGCGTCGCCGAAAACCTCCGGCTCTAGGATAACAACGCCCTCTATGGCGGTTGGCAGAACTTTCATGGGATTATTTTTCGTCGAGGAGTTTCAAAAGGTATTGTCCGTACTGGTTTCTGAGCATCGGCTCGGCAAGTGCGCGCAGCTTGTCCGCCGTGATCCACCCGTTGCGGTAGGCGATGCCTTCCAGACAGGCGATCTTAAGTCCCTGACGCTTCTCGATGACCTCCACGAAGATCGAGGCCTCGGCCAAGGAGTCGTGCGTGCCCGTATCCAGCCATGCGAAGCCGCGCTGGAGCGTCTGCACCTTCAGCTCGCCGCTTTGCAGGAAACACTGGTTCACGCTCGTGATCTCAAGCTCCCCGCGGGCCGAGGGCTTGATGCTCTTGGCCACATCCACGACCTTGTTCGGATAGAAGTACAGGCCCACGACTGCGTAGTTAGACTTCGGATGGGCGGGTTTCTCCTCGATCGAAAGGCAGTTGCCCTTATCGTCGAACTCCGCGACCCCGTAGCGGCCCGGATCGTCGACACGGTAGCCGAAGACCGTGGCCTTGCCATCCTCCTCGGCCGTACGGACGGCCTCGCGAAGAAGACCCGTGAAACCGGAACCGTAGAAGATGTTGTCGCCAAGAACGAGGCACGCGGAATCGCCGCCGAGGAAATCCTCGCCGATAAGGAATGCCTGTGCAAGACCGTCCGGAGATGGCTGTGCCGCGTAGTCGATACGCACGCCGTAGTCGGAGCCGTCGCCCAGCAGACGCCGGAAACCCGGAAGGTCCTCCGGAGTCGAGATCACGAGGATTTCGCGGATGCCCGCTAGAAGAAGCGCCGAGAGCGGGTAATAGACCATCGGCTTGTCGTAGACCGGAAGCAGCTGCTTGCTGACCCCCTTTGTGATCGGATACAGCCGACTGCCGCTGCCGCCCGCCAAAATGATGCCTTTCATTATTCAAGTGAATTAATATGCGTTTTCATCCCGCTTCAGCGCATTCCACACCGTCAGGAGCATGATGCGTATATCCAGCAGCAGAGACCAGTTTTCGAGATACCAGATGTCGCGGCGCACGCGGCCCTCCATCTGGCTCAACTCGTGGGTCTCGCCGCGGTATCCCGTCACCTGCGCCCAGCCCGTGATGCCGGGCTTGATCAGGTGGCGCACCATGTATTTATTGACCAGCTTGGAGTAAAGCTCGGTGTGCTGGAGCATGTGGGGACGGGGACCGACGATCGACATGTCGCCTTTCAGCACGTTGATGAACTGGGGAAGCTCGTCGATGCTCGATTTGCGCAGGAAGCTGCCGAAACGGGTCTTGCGCGGATCGTTTTTCGTCGCCTGCACCCGGTCGGCCTCGTCGTTTACGCGCATCGACCGGAACTTGATGCAGCCGAACGTGCGGCCGTTTTCGCCGCTGCGCTCCTGAATGAAGAATACCGGGCCTTTCGAAGTCAGCTTGATGCCCAAGGCCACGAAGAGATAGACGACGGGGAAGAGTGTGCAGAGGAAGGCGCCGGATACCGCGACGTCGAACGCGCGTTTGACGAAACGGTTCGAAACCTGCCGCAGCGGCTCTTCGCGGATATAGAGGATCGGTACGTTGCCCAGCAGTTCGAGGTTCATCGCGCGTTTCATGTAGTTGCGCAGGTTGGGCACATAGTAGAACCGCACGAAATTGTTTTCGCAGTAGTCCATGATCGGGAATATCTCCTCCAGATAGCGGTCGGTGGAGAGGCAGCAGTACACCTCGTTGACCGGGTGGCGTTTCAGCCACGGCAGGGCTTCGTCTACGCTGCCCAGACACGGGGTGTTGCCGGGCAGGGCCTTGTCGTCATGGTTGCTGAAAAAACCGAGTACGCGGTAGCCGGTGCTGGTGTTGTCCACCATTTCGTGATACACCTCCAGCGCATTGTCCTTGCTGCCGACGATGATGACCCGCCGCGAGTTGCGTCCGTGTCCGCGGGTGATCTTGACCGCCATGCGGCAGATGTAGCGCCACAGCATCAGCGCGACGGTGAGCGATATGTAGAAGACGCCGATCAGCCGGAGCGGCAGCAGGCCGTAACTCCATACGGTCTGTATCAGTGTAAAGAATCCGATGTGGCAGAGTACGACGTAAAACACGCGGCGTATGATCTCCTCGTAGGGAACGATCCGCGAAGAGAGGATCACGCCGAACCACGAAAGTCCGGGGATGAAACAGATGTTGAGACAGGCGAATATCTCCAGCGAGTGGGCGACATATGCCGGCTGGGGAAACAGCGTCAGCGCGAATATCCAAGAAAGATTGAGTAGAAATAGATCACCGATAATTACAGGAAGCTTGATCAGCAGGGATTCCTGCATGACTTGTTTCATAAATCGAAAATTTAGAGGCGTTAATTTCCGTATTGAACGTATGTCGGATTACGTATGGATGTTACTGCGAATTGTTAATCTATTTTTGCGATGTATTTCAGCGGAATATAGGCCGTCAGGGCGGTTGCGACGTTGCGGATCGCCACGGCGACCTTGCTGTGTCCCTTGTGGCGGATGTAGCGGCCTTCGATTCCGGCGAATATGCCCTCCGTGACGCGTACCGGATCTCCCTTTTCCAGATCCACGTCCTGCGGCGCGACGATTTCGACGTGCTCGTTCTGCGTGGCGACGACGGCCATGAAGTCCTGCATCTGCCGCTCCGGAATAACCGTCGGCGATTTGCTTTCGCGGTCCATGATGTAGCGGATCGGAAGGGTGGTGGTCGCTTTTATCTCCCGCAGCCGGTCGGCCGATGTGCGGATGAACAGCAGGTTGTGGATCAGCGGCTCCCAGACCTTGCGTCTTTTGCCGCCGTAGGTCCGTTCAGCGAAGTGCATGGGTACGTAGCTCTCGATCCCGATACTGTCCAGATAGCTCTTTGCGGCCATTTCCCGGCTGTACGTGACACGTATTGCGTACCATTGCTGTTCGGTTTGCGGCTCTTCACACATGGGCACACCTTGGGGACACCTCCGCAGACGAAGTGCGGTTGTCAGTCGTTTTGATTCGGTTTATTGAAACATTCGCTCGCGTGCATTCCTACCCATAGGACCTGCACATCCTTTCGTCCGGTGCAAATATAAGCAATTTTCCCCATACGGCAACACCGCGGCGGGTCGATTCCGTTTGCAGCCTAAACAATAAAGGGCACAAAAAGGTCCGGAAATTCCGGATTCGCGCCTCTTTATGTCCTTTGTCGTACCGGCACGCCCCAAACGGTGCATATCGGTTTTCCTTTCGGACGCAAAGTTAATCTTTTATTTTTAATTGGCAATAAACGGACGATTTTTTTGATTTTTAGGCGAAAGAAGACTTCTTCGCCGGCCCGGCGGCCTGTTCGGCGTATTCGCGGCCGCCGCCGGGTGACGGGCGCCGGTCTGCCGCCCTTGCCGTGCCGATGCGGCGGGCCGTACGGCGCTGCGTCCGCACTTCCCTGCGCGGCCTGCGGCGCATTATCGGAACAGGGTGAACCTTTCGTTCCACTGGGCGCGTATCGTGTCGTAATAATAGCGCCACGGGGACGTCCGCAGGACGCGGCGCAGCCGCCAGCGGTTGTGTATGGGGCTGAACAGCTTGAAATAGAGCTTGGGCAGCGTCCGGGTCGGCATGGGGCGCATGGCGTATATTTCCCGCATGAAACGCTCCAGCATGCCTGCATCGCAGGCCGGCTCCGGAACTTCGGTGCCCAGATACCGGACGGCGGCGGCCGTCATCAGCGCTTCGAAACGGTCCAGCCGGTAGTCGGCCAGCGCTTTGTGGAACAGTTGCCGGTCGATTTCATGGCCGTGCCGCTCCAGAAAGCAGGCCCAGTCGCAGAGATGCCGGACGGCGATTCCCTCCTTCTGGTAGTGTACGGCCGCGTGGCGGAGCAGGTATATCGCGTTGAAGGTTGCCGGCGGGACGGCGATGTTTTCGCCGATTTCGCACACGCCCTCCTGCTCCAGCACTGCCGTCAGCAGGGCGTTCAGTTCCCGTTCGTTCCGGTTGCGCCGGACATTGAGAATGGTCCGGTGATTTTCGATCAGAATGCCGTCCCACGTATGGGACGAATGTTTCGGAACGTCGAAATAGGGCTGCGCCCCCATTTGCAGCAGCAGGCGGTCGCCTTCGTCGGAGGCCCCGAACAGGTAGATGTCGATGTCGCCGCACTCACGATGCGCCGGAACGGGGTAGTCCCTGCTCAGCCCCAGCCCCTTCAGTACGAGCATGCGGATGCCGTTTTCGGCGAAGGCTGCCGCCATCTTCGCGGTCTTTTCCTGCTGGCGGCGGTAGCGTTTCTCCTGCCTTTCGGCCGTCAAGGCCCAGCGGAGCCGAATATCCCGCGGCGGCCGTAGCTTTTCGGGCAGACGCTCCATGCCGTCTCCGATCACCGCGCATACGCCCTGATCGGCCGCCATGCGGAAGATGTCGTCCCATTGCCGTGCTGAGATTTTCCCGGTGACAGCCGGAGCGCAGTCCGGTTTCAGCCCGCTGCGCAGCAGCTGAAAGAAGTGGCGGGTATCGTTTTCCGAATACATAAGATGCTTTTGAGTGTTGCGGTGGTGTAGTGTCGTTGCCGTGCAAAGATAGCGGATTTCCGCAAATATTCAAGATCTTGCCGAACGGCCGGAGTTTTGCGGAGCGGGGCAAATGAAAAAACGTCCCGAATGATTCAGGACGTTTCGCCGAGTTTCGGACTCTTTTCTGTGATCCCGCTGGGGCTCGAACCCAGGACCCCAACATTAAAAGTGTTGTGCTCTACCAGCTGAGCTACGGAATCTCCGATACCAAGAGGGGTGTTTCCCGTTTTTGGTGGTGCAAATGTATAGAATATTTTTGTTTTACCAAAATAAAACGATATTTTTGTAGGCGTTTAAGTGAAAAAATTCAATTCTAAACTCATATTACCTATGTGTAAAGCGTTAATTATCGGTGCCGGAGGCGTCGGAACGGTCGTAACCCAAAAAATCGCCGCCAATCCCGTTTTTACGGACGTGATGCTGGCCAGCCGTACCAAATCCAAGTGCGACGCCGTTGCGGCGGCTATCGGCGGCGGCCGTGTCAAGACCGCGCAGGTCGATGCCGACAATGTGGCCGAATTGTGCGAACTCTTCCGCGCGTTCCGTCCCGACATCGTGGTCAACGTGGCCCTGCCTTATCAGGACCTGACGATCATGGACGCCTGCCTCGAATGCGGCTGCAACTACCTCGACACGGCCAATTACGAGCCCAAGGACGAGGCGCATTTCGAATATTCGTGGCAGTGGGCCTATCAGGACCGCTTCAAGGCCGCGGGGCTGACGGCGATCCTCGGCTGCGGTTTCGATCCGGGCGTTACGGCCATCTTCACGGCCTATGCCGCCAAGCACCATTTCGACGAGATTCATTACCTCGATATCGTGGACTGCAACGCCGGCAATCACGGCATGGCCTTCGCCACGAACTTCAACCCCGAAATCAACATCCGCGAGGTGACGCAGAAGGGCCGCTATTACGAAAACGGCGAATGGGTCGTCACCGAGCCGCACGAAATCCACCGTCCGCTCAACTATCCCGGCATCGGCGAGCGCGAATCCTACGTGATCTACCACGAGGAGCTCGAATCGCTCGTCAAGAACTATCCGACCATCAAGCGCGCCCGTTTCTGGATGACCTTCGGTCAGGAGTACCTCACGCACCTGCGCGTGATTCAGAATATCGGCATGGCGCGTATCGACCCGATCATCTACAACGGCGTCGAGATCGTCCCGATCCAGTTCCTCAAGGCGGTGCTGCCCGATCCCAAGTCGCTCGGCGCCAACTACCACGGCCAGACCTCGATCGGCTGCCGCATCCGGGGCGTCAAGGACGGCAAGGAACGCACCTATTATATCTATAACAACTGCGACCACGAGCAGGCTTTCAAGGAGACCGGCACGCAGGCCGTCAGCTTCACCACGGGCGTTCCCGCGGCGCTCGGCGCGTCGATGTGGGCCAAGGGCCTTTGGCGCGGCGCCGGCGTCTTCAACGTCGAGGAGTTCGATCCCGATCCGTTCTTGGCCGAGCTGGGCGAGCAGGGGCTGCCGTGGCACGAGCTTTTCGATACCGATATCGAGCTTTGATCCGCAGACCCGTTTCCGATATTCCCCGCAAGGTGCGACAATCCGCAAAGCGCGAACAGACGATTCTGTTTGCGCTTTTTTCATACCCGGCAGCGGCCCCTCCCCGGCGCAGATTTCCGCCGGGTTTTGTATGCCGATCGTGGCCCGTCCTGCTGGGGCTGAAGATTATCTCGGTGTGCACAGCCGACCGCGTCGTGGTCGTCGATAGATATTGAACCGGGGCGCGCTCCGCTATGCCGAATCGCGGTCCGATACCTCCGCCGCAGGTCCGCGCTTTTTCCGGAGGGAGATTTTTCCGGCTGAGTATGTATAATATATGATACAATTTTATTATCTTTGGCTGTCAATTAACCCACTTGATAGTTATGAAAATGAAATGTATCCTATGTACGTTAGGCGCGCTTGTGATGTGCACGGCGCCGGTTTTCGCACAAGCTGCGAATAAGCAAGAGAAATCGGAATTCAACCCGCACTGGTTTATGCAGGTGCAGGCCGGAGCGTCCTATACGCTCGGCGAAGGGCCTTTCGGCAAACTCGTATCGCCCGCCGCGGCATTGTCGGCCGGGTATCAGTTCTCGCCCGTCTGGGGGCTGCGTTTCGGCCTGAGCGGCTGGCAGAGCAAGGGCGCATGGGTGTCGCCCCAAACTACCTATCAGTATAAATACCTGCAGGGCAATGTCGAAGCCACGCTCGATCTGGCCAACCTTTTCGGCCGCTTCAATCCCCGCCGGACGGTCAATCCCTTCCTGTTCGCCGGTGTCGGCCTGAACGGAGCGTTCGACAACGACGAGGCCAACGCCCTGAACGACAGCGGCTATCGGCTGGGCAACATCTGGTCCGGAAGCAAAGTGTTCGTTGCGGGCCGTCTGGGTCTCGGCGTGAATTTCCGCTTGTCGGACTGTGTGCTGCTTGGGGTGGAAGTGAATGCCAACATGCTCTCCGACAAGTACAACTCGAAGAAGGCCGGCAACCTCGACTGGCAGTTCAACGCGCTGGGCGGCTTCACATTCCGCTTCGGCAAGAACCATAAGAAAGCCCGCACGGCGGCGGTCGTTCCCGCTCCGGCCCCGACCCCTGCGCCGGAACCCGCTCCCGCTCCCGTCGAGGAGAAACCCGCGGTGAAGGAGACGCCTGCTCCGGCTCCTGCGGCCGTTGCCAAGCGACCGGCCGAGCTGCGTGAAAACATCTTCTTCCGGATCGGCTCGTCGCAGATCCGCACCACCGAAGAGGCCAAGGTCGGCGCGCTGGTCGAGTACCTGAAGGCCAATCCCGAAGCGAATGTCGAAATCCTCGGCTATGCCGATGCTGCGACCGGTTCGCATGCCGTCAATCTGAAAATTTCCAAGCTGCGCGCCGAGAGCGTCGCCGCCGCCCTGAAGAAGGCCGGTATCGCCGCCTCCCGCATCAGCGCCGAGGGCAGGGGAGACACCGCCCAGCCGTTCCCCGGCGTCGAGAAAAACCGCGTCAGCATCTGTATCGCGAAGTAGGGGACTGCACCCTTACCGGCTTGTAGCGGCTGTCTGACGACTCCCCGAAATTGAAAATCACCCCTGTCAGAACAAACTCTGACGGGGGTGAAATCGTAAGAATAGGACTTGTTGGACAGCCCGGCGGCCGGTTTCACATCATCTCCCTTATAGGCCTGTGCTTCCCGCATTCCTGTGCCGATTTGCCGCGTGCCGTCCGACGGCTAAGTATAAATACCTATTTGATAGCAATTCACACCCTGAGCCGTGCGGTTTTAGCAGGGAAATTGCTATTTTTGCAACTGTTTTGAAATAAAACGACTCGATGATTGACTTCTTGAAACTGCCTTCTCCGTGTTACGTCCTCGACGAAGAGTTGCTGGACCGTAATCTGGCGATAATCGACCGTGTGCGCCGCGAATCGGGCGCTGAAATTATCGTGGCTCTGAAGGCCTGCGCCATGTGGAGCATCTTTCCCGAACTGGCCCGCCACAGCGACGGCGCGACGGCCTCTTCCGCCGCCGAAGCGCGTCTTGTTTTCGAGGAGTTCGGCCGCCCCGCCCATACCTACGCCCCGGTCTATACCGACCGCAATATCGAAGAGATACTTCGCTGCAGCGACCATATCACCTTCAATTCCGTCGCCCAGTTCGAGCGTTTCGGACCGATGGCCCTGCTGCGCGGCATTTCGTGCGGACTGCGTATCAATCCCCAGTATTCGCCCGTCGAGACCGACCTCTACAACCCCTGCGTTCCGGGTTCGCGTCTGGGCGTTACGGCCGACCTCCTGAAGGAGCTGCCGGCGGGAATCGACGGTCTGCATTTCCACGTGCTCTGCGAGTCGCGTCCGCACCACCTGCGGCTGGCGCTCGAAGCCGTCGAAAAACACTTCGGCCAATACCTCGACCGGATCAAATGGCTTAATATGGGCGGCGGCCACCTGATGACGCACGCCGAGTACGACTGCGACGAGCTGATCGCGCTGCTCCGGGAGTTCAAGGCCCGCCATCCGCACTTGCGGCTGATCCTCGAACCGGGCAGTGCATTTACTTGGCGCACAGGATATCTGGTTTCGACAATTGAAGACTTGGTCGAGAACGCCGGCGTGCATACCGCCATGCTCGACGTGTCGTTCGCCTGCCATATGCCCGACTGCCTCGAAATGCCCTACAAACCGGCGATCGTCGGGGCGCACGAACCCGCCGAAGGCGAGAAGCGCTGGCGCATGGGCGGCACGAGCTGTCTTGCGGGCGACTATTACGGCGACTGGGCCTTCGACCATGAGCTGAAAGTGGGCGAGCGCATCGTTTTCGAAGATATGATCCACTATACGATGGTCAAAACCACGATGTTCAACGGCGTGGCGCATCCCGCCATCGTCATCGCCCGCCGCGACGGCCGCATCGACGTCGTCCGCGAATTCGGCTACGAGGACTTCAGGAACCGCATGTCGTAAATAACACAAAAACAAATAAATGAAAGATTTTACACCTACTCCCTACACGCTTGAGTGCGTCGCCACGGGGCGCGAATTCGAAGATACGGGCTGGATGCTTGCCGATCCGCAGTGCAAGACGCCGTCGCTCGTGCGCGCCAAGTACGCCCGCAGGCAGCTCGAAGTGAAACCCGACGAATACGGTTTCTACAAATTCTGCGACTGGCTTCCCGTCCGCCGCATGCTCAAAGGCTCTTCGGCGCCCGTCACTTACAAGAGCAAGGGGCTTGCCCGGCACCTCGGACTTGAGAACCTCTACATAACCTTCAACGGCTACTATCCGGCCATCGGCGCCACGATGTCCACCTGCTCGTTCAAGGAGACCGAAGCTTTCTCGGTCTGCGCGCGTGCCGCCGAGGACGAAGAGCGCGTGCTGGTGGTGGCCTCGGCCGGCAATACGGCCCGCGCCTTCGCCAAGGTATGCTCCGACAACCACATCAAACTGCTGTTGTCGGTGCCTTACGACAATATCGAGGCCCTCTGGTTCGAGCATCCGCTCAACCCCTGCGTGAAACTCATTTCGTGCGAGAAGGGCGGCGACTATTTCGACGCCATCCACCTGAGCGACATCGCCCTTAAAGGCCCCGGCTTCTATGCCGAGGGCGGTGCGAAGAACATC
Source organism: Alistipes sp. DJF_B185 (assembly GCF_964250025.1). NCBI lineage: Bacteria > Pseudomonadati > Bacteroidota > Bacteroidia > Bacteroidales > Rikenellaceae > Alistipes > Alistipes sp. DJF_B185. Next base: position 27,727 of record NZ_CAXUDY010000021.1, on the reverse strand, counting down.
GCCCGCCGCGACGGCATGGCCACGACGGTTCTTTCGGCCGTGACGACCATCGGCCGCATTCCCGACTACTATTTTCAGGCCGTGGGCAGCGGTACGGGAGCCATCGCCGCATGGGAAGCCAACATGCGCCTGATCGAGGACGGCCGCTTCGGTTCGAACACCATGAAACTCATGGTGTCGCAGAATGCGCCTTTCGTGCCGATGTACGACGCATGGCAGGCCGGTTCGCGCAAGATGCTGGCCTACGAGGATGACAAGGCGCGCCGCGATGCGGAGATCATCGACGCCAAAGTACTCTCGAACCGCCGTCCGCCGTACGGCATTACGGGCGGTCTGTACGACGCGCTGAAGGCTACCGGCGGCGAATTCTTCGTCGCCACCAACGCCATGGCCCGCAAGGCCCGCAAACTCTTCAAGGAGCTGGAGGGCGTCGATATCTACTCGGCGTCGGGCATCGCGCTCGCGTCGCTTGTCAATGCGGTCGCCGCGGGCAAGATCGAGAAGGACGCCGTCGTCATGCTCAACATCACGGGCGGCGGCGAGGAGCATTTCAAGGAGGACAAGGAGCTGTGGTACCTCAAGCCGAGCCACGTTTTCCCGCTCGAACCCGACACGGACGACGTGGTCGCCAAGGTCGAGGCGCTGTTTGCGAAAAACATTGCAGAATAGCACGATACATAGATTGTCTGCACCTTCGGTTGCAGCGGTCGCCGATTGGTTCCGGGGAGAAAATTCTCCCCGGAATTTTTTTTTTGCAGGGTTTCCGGCAGATTTGTGTCGGCGTGAGTGCGCTCCCGTTTCTCCTGACCTTTTTCGAACCGGCGGGGGATGCGGCCCTCCCCGGCTCGTGCCTTTCCCGATGCCGGCAGCTGCCGGTGCGGCGTGCTTCCCGCGGAGCGCCGCTTTGCGGCGGCGCTGACGGCTGTAAACGCGGATGCGGACCTAACCGCCCGCGCCGCTCAGCCGGCGGCCGGGAGCGCATAAGCGCGCAATGTTGAAAAAGAAATGGCTGCAAAAGTCGGAAAGCTGCCGGAAAAAGTTACCTTTGCAGCGGTTTGAAAAGCGGGGGCGCAGCCGGACCCGCTTTCCGACCGCTGTAAATTATTTTATCAACCCAACAAAAAACAAGATGAAAAACATCCAAGCAAAGCAGACTCCCTGCTTCAGGCGTTGGAGCCGCAAAGGCTGGTCGGCCTTTGCGAGCCTGCACCGCCATGTAACCATCGGAGTCCTCGCCGCGACGATGTCGATCCTCTTGCTCGCGACGCAAAGTGCGTCTGCGCAGCATGCCGACACGGCCGCCGTCCTCCGTACGCTGAGGATCGACGAGGTCGGCATATCGGGCAGCCAGACTGCCCCGACGCGCAACGTACAGTCGCAAACCCCGCTTTTCGACCGGAAAGCACAGGCCGCAGCGCCCGTCCAGACTCTGGAGTCCGCCCTGCGCCTCGCACCTTCGGTCGATATCCGCGAACGCGGGGGCAAGGGCATGCAGGCCGACATCTTCATTCGGGGAGGCTCTTTCGACCAGACGATGGTCCTTCTCAACGGCATTGATTTTACGGACGCCCGCACCGGGCACCAGTCCCACTCGCTTCCGGTCGATCTCGACTGCATTTCGGCCGTCGATCTGCTGGACGGCGTGCCGGGCGTCGGGGCCTACGCCGGGGCGGTCAATATCCGCACGGCTCCCCTCAGGCCGACCTACCTGCGTTTCGAGGGTACGGGCGGCCAGTACGGGTATGCTTACGCCAACCTTTCGGGCGCCGTGACTGCGGGCCGCTTCTCGCTGCTCGCCGCAGGTTCCTACCGCCGCAGCGACGGCTACCGGCACAACACCGATTTCACCAACGGCAACGCCTTCCTGCGTGCGACCTACGAGACGCGGCGGCTCGGATTCTTCGATTTCCAAGCCGGCTGGCAGAACCGCGGCTTCGGCTCCAACGGTTTCTATGCGGCCTACAATCCCGACCAGTGGGAGGGCACCTCCACTTCGCTGGCGTCGCTGCGGTGGCTCAGGCAGGCCGGACGCTTCTCGCTGGGGGCCTCGGCGAGCTACCGCAAGAATTTCGACCGCTACGACTGGACGCGCGGCACAGTGATGAACCGCCACAATACCGACAATGCGGGCGCGCGGCTCTGGACCGACTTCGATTGGGCCGGCGGTACGACCTCGCTCGGCGGCGACTATGCCTTCAACCATATCTACAGCACCAATCTCGGTGAAAAACTCTCCGTACCGCACGGCCATTACACGCATGCCAAGGCCCGCCATACGGGCAACGTCTGGCTGCGTCACGCCAAGCAGTGGCGGCGCTTCGATGCGGCCGCTTCGGCCGGCGTCAGCCTGACGCCTTACGGCACTTCGGCGTTGTGGAACGTTTCGGGCGGCTGGCGGCCCGCTGCGGGACTGCGTCTGGCCGTCGGGGCGTCGCAGTCGATGCGCCTGCCGACCTTCACCGATCTCTATTACTCCTCGCCGGCGCAGATCAACAACCTCGACCTGATTCCGGAAAAGGCTGTGACATACCGCATTGAAGCCGATTATGTAAAGGGCCGCTGGAACGCTTCGCTGCGCACCTACTACCGTGCCGGACGCGACATCATCGACTGGGTGTGGCGCGAGGATATGGACGGCAAGTGGCACTCCGAGCAGACCAGCCGTCTCGATACCTACGGTGTCGAGCTGACGGGCGGCTATGCCGCCGCCGAAGGTTTCCTGCGGCGTGCGACGCTCTCTTACGGCTACATCACGACCGACCGCAATACGGAGATCGTCGCCCGCAGCGCCATGGACTTCATGAAGCACAAGGCTGCATTGGCCGTCGAAGTGCGTTTCCTGCGCCGCATGTCGCTGGCGCTGACCGCTTCGGTTTACGACCGCAACGGCAGTTATACGGACTATCCGACGCCGGGCGACGCTTCCGTTTCTCAGGTGCGCGACTACGAACCCTATTTCCTGCTCGACGGCCGTCTGTCGTGGGGAAAAGGCGTCTGCCGGCTCTATGTCGATGCCACGAACATCACCGATACTCGTTACTGCGATCTGGGCGGCATCCGCCTGCCCGGCGCATGGGTCACGGGCGGCGTGGTGCTGACCATCGGCCGCTGACCTCTCTCCGGCCGCGCTCCCGCCCGCCGCATAAGGCGCGGGAACCCGGTCGCTCTCCTTTTTCCGGCTGCAATCCTGCCCGTCGCCTCGTGCGGCGGGCTTTTTTGTCGCCGGGCGGCTTTCCCCGGCGGGACCCTCCTTCGGCGGTTTTCTCCGGCGGCTGCGGACGCCCGCTTTTGTACGATAATTCCCCGATGGTGTCATTTCAGCATGTGAACCTCCTTTTTTCCTTACGAATTTTTCAGTTTTGTCCGGGTTTTTCTTATCTTTGAAAAGAAGAATCAATATAACCGCACAACATATGGAAAAGCGTATCGTGGAATGCGTCCCCAACTTCAGCGAGGGACGCGACAAGGCAGTAATCGGCCGGATCGTATCGGCCATCGAAACCTCCGGGGGCGTCAAAGTGCTGGACGTCGATCCCGGCGAAGCGACCAACCGCACCGTTGTCACGTTCGTCGGCTCGCCCGAAGCCGTCGTCGAAGCGGCTTTCGCGGGGGTGAAAAAGGCCGCCGAGCTGATCGACATGCGCAAACACAAGGGGGCGCATCCGCGCATGGGCGCTACGGACGTGCTGCCGCTGATCCCGATCGCGGGCATCACGCTCGAAGAGTGCGCCGAACTGGCCCGCAAACTGGCCGAGCGTATCGCCGGGGAACTGCATGTCCCGACCTATTGTTACGAAGCCGCGGCGTTTACGCCCCGGCGACGCAATCTGGCCGTCTGCCGCGAAGGGGAATACGAGGCGCTGCCCGAAAAGCTGGCGCACGAGGAGTCGGCGCCCGATTTCGGGGCGCGTCCGTTCGACGAGGGGGTAGCCCGCACGGGCGCCACGACCGTCGGTGCGCGCGATTTCCTGATCGCCGTGAATTTCAACCTCAATACCACCTCCACGCGCCGCGCCAACGCCATCGCCTTCGACGTGCGCGAAAAGGGCCGTCCCGTCCGCGAGGGCAATCCGATCACGGGCAAGGTGGTCAGGGATGCCGACGGCAATCCTCTGATGCGGCCGGGTACGCTCCGGGCGACCAAGGCTATCGGCTGGTTTATCGAGGAGTACGGCATCGCGCAGGTTTCGATGAACATCACCGACATCGCCGTAACGCCGCTACATGTCGCTTTCGACGAGGTGTGCCGCAAGGCCGATGCCCGCGGCGTGCGTGTGACGGGCACTGAGATCGTGGGTCTCGTGCCGAAACGCGCCCTGCTGGAAGCGGGGCGGTATTTCCTCCGCAAACAACAGCGTTCGGCGGGCATCGCCGAGGAGGAGATCGTCCGCATCGCCGTCAAGTCGATGGGGCTGGACGACCTGAAACCCTTCGATCCCAAGGAAAAAGTGATCGAATACCTGCTTGAAGCGGAGGATCAGAAGAAGCGGCTTATCGACATGACCTGCAAAGGGTTCGCTGAGGAGACGGCGAGCGAATCGCCCGCTCCGGGCGGCGGTTCCATCGCGGCCTATATGGGCGCGCTGGGCGCGGCCCTCGGCACGATGGTAGCCAACCTCTCGTCGCATAAGGCGGGCTGGGACGACCGCTGGGAGGAGTTCTCCGGCTGGGCCGAGAAGGGGCAGGCGTTGCTGCGCGAGCTGCTGCATCTGGTGGACGAAGACACTGCGGCGTTCAACCGCATCATGGACGTTTTCGCCATGCCCAAATCGACCGACGAGGAGAAGGCGGCCCGCAGTGCGGCTTTGCAGGCGGCGACGCTCTACGCCACGCAGGTTCCGCTGCGGACGATGAAAACGGCGTTCGAGGTCTTCGCGATCGTGCGCGCCATGGCCGCCGAGGGCAATCCCAATTCGGTCTCCGATGCGGGCGTCGGTGCGCTTGCGGCCCGCAGCGCGGTGCTGGGGGCGTGTCTCAACGTCAAGATCAACGCCGCCGGACTGAAAGACCGGGCTGCGGCCGACGCGCTCGTCGCTGAGGCGAACTCCGTCGCCGCCGCCGCTGAACGGGCCGAGCGCGAAGTGCTGGAAATCGTAGAACGTAAAATTTGAACCATATGACACTGCAAGAGTTCCAAAACGATATTCGTGCGGGTATTCCCGACCGGCTGCCCGCCGCGAAACCTTATGACAGGCAGATCAACCACGTTCCCAAGCGCAAGGAGATTCTGACGCCTGAGGAGCAGGTGCTGGCGATCAAAAACGCTCTGCGCTACTTCCCTGCCAAACACCACGCCGTGCTGGCCAAGGAGTTTGCCGAGGAGCTGCGCAAATACGGGCGTATTTATATGTACCGCCTGCGTCCCGATTACGAGATGTACGCCCGGCCGATCGACCAATACCCCTGCAAGTGCCGTCAGGCCGCGGCGATCATGCTGATGATCCAGAACAACCTCGACAAGGCCGTGGCCCAGCATCCGCACGAGCTGATCACCTACGGCGGCAACGGCGCGGTATTCCAGAACTGGGCGCAGTACCGTCTGACGATGAAATACCTCTCGGAGATGACCGACAGCCAGACGCTGGCGATGTATTCGGGCCATCCGCTGGGGCTGTTCCCGTCGCACCCCGACGCTCCGCGCGTGGTGGTGACCAACGGCATGGTGATTCCCAACTACTCGAAACCCGACGACTGGGAGCGCATGAACGCCCTCGGCGTGTCGCAGTACGGACAGATGACCGCGGGTTCCTATATGTATATCGGGCCGCAGGGCATCGTTCACGGGACGACGATCACGGTGATGAACGCCGCCCGCAAACGCTTCACCGCCGATCGCCGCGACGCTCGCGGCATGCTCTTCGTCTCGTCGGGACTGGGCGGCATGTCGGGCGCACAGCCCAAGGCGGGGACCATTTCGGGCGTGGTGAGCGTTATCGCCGAGATCAACCCCAAGGCGGCGCAGAAGCGTCACGAACAGGGCTGGGTCGATGAACTGCACGATTCGCTCGACGAGCTGATTCCCCGCATCCGCCTGGCCTGCCGGGAGCGCGAAGCGGTTTCGATGGCCTATGTGGGCAATGTCGTGGACCTCTGGGAGCGGCTCGCCGCCGAAGAGATTCCGGTGGATCTGGGTTCCGACCAGACTTCGCTGCATAATCCGTGGGCGGGCGGTTATTATCCGGTGGACGTGAGCTACGAGGCTTCGAACAAGATGATGGCCGAGGAGCCTGCCCGTTTCCGCGAATGCGTGCAGGAGTCGCTGCGCCGTCAGGTCGATGCGATCAATAAGCTGACGGCTCGCGGCATGTACTTCTTCGATTACGGAAACGCCTTCCTGCTGGAGGCTTCGCGCGCCGGAGCTGCCGTGATGGGCGAGGGCGGCCGGTTCCGTTATCCCTCCTACGTGCAGGACATCATGGGACCGATGTTCTTCGACTACGGCTTCGGACCTTTCCGCTGGGTCTGCACATCGGGAAAAACCGAAGACCTCGAACTTACCGACCGCCTCGCGGCCGAAGTGCTGGAGGAGATCCGCCGCACGGCTCCCGCCGAAATCGCGGGCCAGCTCGACGACAACATCCACTGGATCCGCGAAGCGGGCCGCAATCGGCTCGTCGTCGGTTCGCAGGCCCGTATCCTCTATGCGGACAGCGAAGGCCGCACGAAAATCGCGCAGGCTTTCAACCGGGCCATCGCCGACGGACGCCTTACGGCTCCCGTGGTGCTGGGCCGCGACCACCACGACGTTTCGGGCACCGATTCGCCCTACCGCGAGACCTCGAACATCTACGACGGGTCGAACCTTACGGCCGACATGGCCGTGCAGAACGTCATCGGCGACTCGTTCCGCGGCGCAACGTGGGTCTCGATCCACAACGGCGGCGGCGTAGGCTGGGGCGAGGTGATAAACGGCGGCTTCGGCATGGTGATCGACGGTTCGGAAGCTTCCGACCGCCGCATCCGCGAAATGCTGCTGTGGGACGTGAACAACGGCATCGCCCGCCGCAGCTGGGCGCGCAACGAGGGGGCTGTGTCGGCGATCCGGCGCGAGATGGAGCGCACGCCCGGCCTGCAGGTGACGCTGCCCAATGCCGCCGACGAAGAAATGATACGCAATGTCTTGAAAGAAAACGAATAAACAAGGATTACCTCACATGGAACATCATCTTATCTCCGCGCAGCATCTTTCGATCGACCGCATCCGCGAAATCCTCTTCCGCCGTCTGCCGCTGGCCCTGAGCGACGATGCCCGCGCACGCATCGTCCGCTGCCGCGAATACCTCGACCGCAAGATGGAAAACCCCGAACGCCCGGTTTACGGCATCACCACCGGTTTCGGATCGTTGTGCGACATTTCGGTAGGGTACGACGAGCTGGCCCAGCTGCAGAAGAACCTCGTCATGTCGCACGCCTGCGGGACGGGCGAGCGCGTCCCCTCCGAGATCGTGAAACTGATCCTTCTGCTCAAGATACAGTCGCTCTCCTACGGCCATTCCGGCGTGCAGCTGGCGACCGTGGAGCGGCTGATCGACTTTTTCAACAACGACGTACTGCCCGTGGTCTATCAGCAGGGGTCGCTCGGAGCTTCGGGCGACTTGGCGCCGCTGGCGCATATGAGCTTGCCGCTGCTGGGACTGGGCGAAGTGGAGTGCGAAGGCCGTGTCCGGCCTGCCGCCGAGGTGCTGGCCGAGCGGGGCTGGCAGCCGATCCGGCTCGAATCCAAGGAGGGGCTGGCCCTGCTGAACGGCACCCAGTTCATGAGCGCATACGGCGTCTGGTCGCTGATCGGGGCGCGCCGCCTGAGCGAGTGGGCCGACCGCATCGGCGCGCTGTCGCTCGACGCTTTCGACGGCCGCATCGAACCCTTCTGCGACGAGGTGCATCTGATCCGCGCGCACAAGGGCCAGCTCACCACGGCCCGCAACATCCGCCGTCTGCTCGAAGGCAGCGAGCTGATCGCCCGTCCGAAGAAGCATGTGCAGGATCCCTACTCCTTCCGCTGCATCCCGCAGGTGCACGGGGCGTCGAAAGACACGATCGACTATGTGGAGGGCGTGCTGACGACCGAAATCAACAGCACCACCGACAATCCGACGGTCTTCCCCGAAGAGGATATGGTCGTCTCGGCGGGCAATTTCCACGGTCAGCCCATCGCGCTGGCGATGGATTTTCTGGCCATCGCGCTCGCGGAGCTGGGCAGCATCTCCGAACGCCGCACCTACAAACTGATCTCCGGTGCGCGCGAGTTGCCGGCCTTCCTCGTCGCCAAGCCGGGGCTGAACAGCGGCTTCATGATTCCCCAGTACACGGCGGCCTCGATCGTCAGCCAGTCGAAGGGGCTCTGCATGCCCGCGTCGGTCGATTCGATCCCCTCGTCGCAGGGGCAGGAGGACCATGTGAGCATGGGGTCCAACGCCGCGACCAAACTCTACCGCGTGGTGTGCAACACCGAACGGGTGCTGGCCATCGAGCTTTTCAACGCCGCGCAGGCGCTCGAATTCCGCCGTCCGGCGCGCTCGTCGGAGACGCTCGAACGTCTCGTCGCCGAATACCGCAAAGAGGTGCCCTTCATCGACAACGATTCGGTGATGTACCCGCATATCGAATCATCCATCCGATTCATCCGCAAATCATGAGACTTCTGGTAAAGAACATCGGCAAAATCGTCGGCATCGAGACCGCCGGACGGCTTCGGCTCTGCGGCGGGGAGATGGACCGCTTGGAGACGCTCGACGATGCGTGGCTGCTGGCCGACGACGGCCGGATCGCCGCATTCGGGCGCATGGAGACGCTCGGTGAAATGGCCGCGGACAGAACCGTCGACGCCGAAGGGGGCATGCTCTTCCCGTCGTTCTGCGACTCCCACACGCATCTGGTCTATGCCGGAAGCCGCGAACGGGAGTTTCTCGACAAGATCAACGGCCTGAGCTACGAGGAGATAGCCCGCCGCGGCGGAGGTATCCTCAATTCGGCCGACCTGCTGCACGAAACTTCGGAAGAGGAGCTTTACGCGCAGGCGATGGAGCGCGTGCGCGAGATCGCCGCGAAGGGAACGGGCTGCGTCGAGATCAAGAGCGGCTATGGTCTTACGACCGAAGACGAACTGAAGATGCTGCGCGTCATCCGCCGCATCCGCGAGACGGCTCCGCTGGCCGTGCGCGCCACGTTCCTCGGCGCCCATGCCGTACCTCGGAGCTATATCGGCCGGCAGGAGGAATACGTGGAGCTGGTCTGCAACGAAATGCTCCCGGCCGTGGCGGCCGGAAAACTGGCCGATTTCGTCGATGTCTTCTGCGACGAAGGGTTCTTTACCGTGGAACAGACGGCCCGCATCATGAAGGCCGGACGCAAGCTGGGCATGCAGCCGAAGATTCACGCCAACGAACTGGCCGTTTCGGGCGGCGTGCAGGTGGGCGTGGAGTACGGCGCCCTCTCGGTCGATCACCTCGAACGCATGGGCGAAGCGGAGATTCGGGCGCTGCGCGGCGCGGTGACCTCGCCGACGATGCTGCCCGGCGCGGCGTTCTTCCTCGGCATGAGCTATCCGCCGGCCCGCGAGATGATCCGCGCGGGGCTGGGCGTGGCGCTGGCTTCGGACTACAATCCCGGCTCGTCGCCTTCGGGCGATATGCGCATGGTCGTATCGCTGGCCTGCATCCGCATGAAAATGACCCCGGCCGAAGCGATCAACGCCGCGACGCTCAACGGCGCCTACGCCATGGGCCTGAGCCGCAGCTACGGTTCCGTTACTGTAGGTAAAGTTGCCAATTTCTTCATCACCAAACCGATACCTTCGGTCGAATTCCTGCCTTATGCCTATACGACGCCGCTCATCCGCCGGGTATTCCTGCGCGGCGAGGAGTATGTGGCGTAGTTTTTGACCCGGAGGGATTCGTATGCGATTATTGATTTTAACAATCGGTCTCCTGCTGTCGGGAGCCGTAAACGGACAGAATATGAAACCGCTGACACCGGAAGAGCGACGTGTGATCGTCGACAAGGGTACCGAAGCACCCTTTACGGGCCGATATTATGACCACCGCGAGGCGGGCGTATACCACTGCCGCCAATGCGGCGCGCCGCTGTACCGTTCCGCCGACAAGTTCGACGCGGGGTGCGGCTGGCCCAGTTTCGACGACGAGATTCCGGGCGCCGTGACGCGGACGCCCGACGCCGACGGACGGCGCACCGAGATCACCTGCGCCAAATGCGGGGCTCACTTGGGACATGTGTTTGTCGGCGAGGAATTTACACCGAAGAATACGCGCCACTGCGTCAATTCGGTTTCGCTTCTCTTCGAACCCGAAGCGAAAGCCGGCGAACAGCCGGCCGCCGGAGGGGAGCAGGCGCAGAAAAAGGAGGGGCCCGAAACCGCGATTTTCGCCGGAGGCTGTTTCTGGGGCGTGGAGTACCTGCTGTCCAAGATGCCCGGCGTGCTGAAGGTCGAATCGGGCTACACCGGCGGCAGGACCGAAAACCCCACCTACGAGCAGGTGTGCAGCCATACCACGGGGCATGCCGAAGCGGTGCGCGTGACGTTCGATCCGGCGAAGGTGTCGTATGAAAAGCTGGCGAAGTTCTTTTTCGAGATTCACGATCCGACGCAGCTCGACGGGCAGGGCCCGGATCTCGGCGACCAATACCGTTCCGAGATTTTCTATACGACGCCCGCCCAGCAGCAGACGGCCGAAAAGCTGATCGGCGAGCTGCGCCGCAGAGGGTACGACGTCGTGACCGAGGTTACCCCTGCAGGCCGGTTCTGGCCCGCCGAAGATTATCACCAACAGTATTACAAGCGCAAGGGTACGCTTCCGTACTGCCACGCCTATACCAAACGGTTTTAGCCGGCCTGCCGCTGCGTCGGCCGGCCGGGAAGAAAGCCGGCGCGTTTTACAGGCCGGAGAAGACTCTATGTCCGATCCGGTGTGAAAACCGCGGCCGGGTTGCCGGAAAATAAGGCTCTCCGCTTCACAGCGGGGAGCCTTGTCGTATATGCAGGCCGGACTGCGAACCTTCTGAGTTCCCGAAAACCGTCGTTGTTGTACGATCGCGTCGGATCGCCCGGCGAACCATACGGCTCTGCTTGCTCTCGAACCGTATGCAGGATGTCGGCCGGGAATTCTCCTGCGGAATTTATCCGCAGTGCCGTCTCGCCTGCCAGATCACACCAGCTTGTCGATTTCGCCCCGCATGATGCGGGGCAGGTTTGCGCGGATCTTTTCGACCGGCCAGTTCCACCATTGCAGCTCCAGCAGCCGTGCGGCCGCTCTGTCGTCGAAACGCGGCCGTATCGTTTTGGCCGGGACGCCGCCCACGATCGTGTAGGGCGGAACGTCCCGTGTGACGACGGCCCGCGCCGCGATCACGGCGCCGTCGCCGATCCTGACGCCCGCCATGATGACCGCTTCGTAACCGATCCATACGTCGTTGCCGATGATGATGTCGCCCTTGTTGTCCCACGCCGCGGCGACGTTCGCCCGGTCGAGTTCCCACTCCTCGAAGAAGAGCGGAAAGGTGTAATTGGCCAGCGAGCCGAGCGTGTGGTTCGCGCTGTTGAACAGGAACCGCGCGCCGCAGGCGATGGAGCAGAATTTGCCGATGACCAGCCGGTCCTTGTTGATCGGGTAGTGGTACAGGACGTTGTTCTTTTCGAACTCTGCCGGGTCGTTCACGAAATCGTTGTAGATCGTGTAGTCGCCGACCTCGATATAGGGGTTGTCGATCACCGTATTCAGATAGATCGTCCGGCGGTCGTTCGTGCGGGGATATGTTTTCGTATTCATCGTGTGTTTCGTTGCGCCGCCTTTGCCGGGCCGCCGCATTTCCTGCAAAATTGCGAAAAAATCCCCGCAAACCGGCGGTCCGGCGACGAAATATTTCCGTTGCAGGAATTTGCCGCAGTATCTTGGCAGGAAAGGAGCTGCGCGGAATGCGGCTTCCGGCGGCAATTCCTGCATCGGGGGAGTATCAACCGGGGATATATTTTCTACATTTGCAGCCGTAAATCCGTTTTATGGAACGTGCAAAAGGTATTCTCTATGCGGCGCTGTCGTCGTCCACCTTCGGATTGGCGCCGCTCTTCACGCTGCTGCTCGCCGGGGGCTATTCGCCGTTCGAGGCGCTGTCCTACCGCTGGGGCGTCGCGGCGTTGTTTCCGGGTGCACTGGCCGTGTGTTCGGGACGGAGTTTCCGGCTGGGACGCCGCGAATTGGTCACCGTCTTCCTGCTGAGCCTTTTTCGCGCCGCCACGTCGCTGAGCCTTATCATCGCCTATCAGCATATCGCCAGCGGCGTCGCATCGACCATTTATTTCATGTATCCGCTCGCCGTGGCTCTCGCCATGATGTGTTTCTTCCGCGAGAAAGGCTCTGCGTGGGTTTTCGCCGCTATCGGCATGTCCGTCGTCGGCGCGGTGCTGCTCTCGCTGGGAAATGTCGATTTCACGGTGGAAAATAGTGCGCTCGGCATGGTTTCGGCCTGCGTTTCGGTCTTTTCATACGGCGGCTATATCGTCGGGGTGCGCAAGAGCCGGGCCGTGGAGATCGACTCGGCGGTGCTGACCTGCTATGTCATGGGGCTGGGGGCGCTCTATTTTATCCTCGGCGGCCTGCTGACGGGCGGCGTCCGGATCGAAACCGACGGCATGACGTGGCTCTGCATCCTCGGTCTCGCGCTTCCCGCCACGGCCCTCTCCAACATGACGCTGGTGCAGGCGATCAAGCGTATCGGGCCGACGCTGACTTCGATTTTCGGAGCCTTGGAGCCGCTGACGGCCGTCGTCATCGGCGTCGCGGTCTTCGGCGAACCTTTTACCGCGCAGGGGGCCGCGGGGATTCTGCTGATCGTGGCCGCCGTGAGCGTCGTCGTTCTCCGCACCGGCCGCCGGTCGCAATAGGAGTTGGCGGCCGCCTGTCCGGCCGGACCGATTTCGCCGCGCAGCGTCGGCAGATTTGTGCCGGAAAAGGCAGGGAAGAGACGCCGGCATGACAGCGAAATGCCGGGCGCGCCGAAATTTGCGGCCGGGAAAAATAGAGCGGGGAGATTGACCGTTATTACAATATGATTATCAGCGCCAGCCGCCGGACCGATATTCCGGCTTTCTATGCCCCGTGGTTTTTCAACCGCCTGCGGGAAGGGTATCTCTTGGTGCCCAACCCCTTCAACCCCAAGGCCGTCAGCCGGATCAGCCTCGATCCGGCCGTGGTGGACTGCATCGTCTTCTGGACCAAGAATCCGGCGCCGATGCTTCCGCGGCTCAGGGAGCTGGAACGCTATAAATACTACTTCCAATTCACGCTCAACCCCTATGGCGCCGACGTGGAGAACCGCCTGCCGGATCTTTCCCGGCGGATCGAAACTTTCAAGCGGCTGTCGGACGCAATCGGCCGCGACCGGGTGATCTGGCGTTACGATCCGATTCTGACCAACGGGAAATACGACGTCGGGTTCCACTGCGAAGCCTTCGCCCGAATCGCCCGTGCCCTGCGCGACCATACCGCGAAGTGCATGCTCGGATTTATCGACCATTACCGTCATATTCGCGGTGCGCTGGGTGAGCTGGGCGTCGGTCCGCTGCGCCGGGACGAGATCGAAGTCATGGCGAAGTCGTTCGTCCGGGCGCTGGAACCGTACCCGATTGCGCTGGAAACCTGCACCGTGAAGGTCGATCTGCGTCATCTGGGGATTCCGTCCGGAATGTGCATCGACCGCGGGCTGGTCGAGCGGATCGCCGGTTATCCCATAGCTGCGAAAAAAGACAAAAACCAGCGGCAGGTGTGCAACTGCATCGAAAGCATCGACGTCGGCACGTACGAAACCTGCCTGAACGGCTGCGCCTACTGCTATGCGATCAAAGGCAACTACAACACGGCGGAATACAACCGCCGCAGGCACGATCCCGACTCCCCGCTGATGATCGGCCGGGTGGGCGGGGATGACGTGATCAGGGAGCGCGAAATGAAGAGCCTGCGGTGCGAACGGCGGCTGCCGTTTTAGCGCGCCGGAACCTCTTCCGCTTCGTGTCGTTTCGATATTTTGCCCCGAAGCTGTTCGTAGGTGCAGTTCAGGATTTCATAGCGGTCGATTGCCTTGGTTTCGCGGTTGGTCTGAACCAGATAGCAGCGGCGTCCCCAAGCTTCGATCGTGTAATTGCACTTCTCCGATTCGCGGACCATCGAGTGTCCGTCCATCAGGTTCCAGAAAATGTGCCTCAGTACATTGGCGTAACCTGCGAAAGACATCTGCTGTCCGCGCAGGTCTTTGAAATAGACGTCGTTGAAGTTTTCTCTTGCCCGTCCCATAATCGTTCGGTTTTAAGTTTCGGCAAAGATACGCGGGCAAATATCGCCATACCGCCTTTTAGCTATTTCCGCAATTCGAGCACCTTCCGCAGCCGATCAAGCTCTTCGGCGAGCAGCGTGCGCGGGCAGGCGATATTCAGCCGGATGAAGCCTGCGCCCGCCGCACCGTACATCGTGCCCGAATTGACGCGCAGTCTGCCCTCGGCGAGCAGACGTTCCGCCAGTTCGTCCGACGCGAGTCCCGCGGCCCGGCAGTCCGCCCACACCAGATAGGTGCCTTCCAGCGGCAGTACGGGGCAGTGCGGCAGGTGCTGCGCGAAGTACTCCCGCAGGAAAAGATAGTTGGCGTGCAGGTATTCGTTCAGCGCGTCGAGCCACTCCGCGCCCCGGTCGTAGGCGGCGATCAGCGCATCGATCGCCAAGGGACCGATTTCGCCCGTCTCGTTGATGCGTAACGCCTTTTCGATTTTTGCGCGCACCGTTTCGCCGGCCGCGATGATATTGGCGACCTGCAGTCCGGCGAGGTTGAACGCCTTGCTGGGCGAGCAGCAGGTGACCGAATTGTGCAGGAACTCTTCGCCGAGCGATGCGAACGGCGTGTAGCGGAATCCCGGCATGACCAGCTCGCAGTGAATTTCGTCGGCCACGACGAAGACGCCGTTGCGCAGACAGATTTCGCCGATCCTGCGCAGCTCCTCCGGCGACCAGACACGCCCGGCCGGATTGTGCGGATTGCACAGCAGCATCGCTTTGACCTCAGGATCGGCTGCCTTGCGCTCCAGATCGGCGAAGTCGATCGTATAGACGCCGCCGCGGTAGGTCAGGTCGTTTTCTGCCGTCCGGCATCCGCTGTTGCGGATCGAGATGAAGAAGTGGTTGTAGACGGGCGTCTGCACCAGAATCTTGTCGCCCGGTTGCGTCAGGGCCTTCAGAATGGCCGAAAGCGCCGGAATCACACCCGTCGTATGGAGTATCCACTCCGGCTCCGTGCGCCAGCCGTGACGCCGTTCGAACCACTTCACGACCGCATCGTAATAGGCCTGCGGCGCCTGCGCATAGCCGAATATGCCGTGCTCGACCCGCCGCCGCAGCGCTTCGACGACGGGCGGCGCCGTACGGAAATCCATGTCGGCCACCCACATGGGCAGTATGTCGGGATCGCTGTCCAGCTCCCATTTGACCGAGTGCGTCCCGCGGCGCGGGACTATTTCGTCGAAATCGTATTTCATCGTCGCATGTTCTTCGTTGTTATATAATACGTCGCGCCGCCCGCCGATGTTTCAGCGGGGCGGGGGATTTTTGCGGCGGGGCGCTATTCCTCCCGGTAGACCTCGCCCCGCAGGGCGTCGTCGGAGTAGACGTGCAGGCTGTGGCCCGTGTCGCTCAGGCAGGTGATGCGGTGTATGTGGTTGTCGAAACGCCCCGGCGCCCCTACGGCGAAGAATGCGCAAGGCCCCTCCACGACGGCGCTCTCCGTCAGCCGCGCCGCACCTCCGGCCGCAGGTTCGAATATTTCGAGCCGGAAGGTGCCGTCGGCAATGTGATAGCCCGCGAATTGGGGATGCGCATGGATGCTGGTCCGGTTGCCGTTTTTCCAGCTCATCACGATCGCCTCCCAGCCGGTGGCGGGGCAGCGTCCGAGGTAGGTGCGCCGGTATGCCGTGTCGGAATAGTCGTCGAACGCGGTCAGGGGATGCGTTTGCAGCCAGCCGAGGACATACGCCCGAATCTGCTGTCCGAGGGCGTCGTCTATCGTTTTTGCGGCGGTCGTCTCCAGCAGGCCGGAGAAGAAATCCCCGAAGCCCGCGGCTGCGGCGGAACATTCGGGCAGGTTGTCGGCGAGTGTCGTCTTTTTCATAATCCGTGTGAAATCCGATATGTTGCAAAAATAGCGGAAATAGGGCGGGCCGCCTACAGCAAAAATACTTATTTCCCGTCCGGCGGCGCCGAGACCGGAACCTGCGGGGCTGGGCGGTTCCGCCGCCGCGGGCTCCCTGTGGCCGTTCTATTCCCTGCGCAGGCAAAAAAGCAAACTTTTTCATGCAATAATCACTTCTGACAGACAGCGAGTTATGAATCTGTGCGATTTTCTTTTTTCGAAAAATCCCCGAAAGCATTTGCCGATTAAAAAAATTACACTATATTTGCACTCGCAATAACCGGAATGGTGCGTTAGTTCAGCTGGTTAGAATACGTGCCTGTCACGCACGGGGTCAGGGGTTCGAGTCCCCTACGCACCGCCAGCAAATCGAAAATCTCCGATCGAATCCGATCGGAGATTTTTTTTTCGGAGCAAGTTTATCGGGGCGCGGCTTCCGCTGTAAAATCAATTTCTTATCTTTGCACTACAAACTTTTCGATGATGAGCCTGCGAAAAACACTACTTTTCCTCTTCCTGATACATGTGTATTACGGCATGGCCGCAGCGGCCCTCCGGCCGTCCGGCCGGGATGTCGATTCGCTGATCGAATACGCCACCGGCGAGAGCAAAAAGGGGAATTTCGACGAAGTGGCCGTCGTCGCGGGCCGGCTGTTGGAGCTGGGGCGGGAGCGGGACGACCGCAAAGCTTCGCTCTACGGCCTGATCTACACCGGACATGCGCTGGCGCGCGAAGTCAGCGATTCGGTGAAGTACTATTACGGCCGTGCGCTCGATCTGGCGGCCGGGCTGGAGGATTACCGCGCGCTTGCTGCGATCAACAATGCGCTGGCCATCTACACCTCGGAGATGGAGATGAACTACCTCGAAGGGCTTTCGTACTTCATGAAAGCGCTCAAGTATGCCGAGCAAAGCTCCGACAAACACTCCTATCCGGTCATTCTGAACAACATAGCGATGGCCCATTACCTGCGCAACGACCCCAACGGACTGAAATACTCGCTCGAAGTCATCGACATAGGTACGGCCAACGACGATCCGCTGCTGCTCTATTCCGGCTCCTTCGTCACGGCCTACATGTATTATCTGCTGGGGGATTATGCCGCTGCGCTCGATCATATCGGCAGGGCGCTGGACGTCGGGGGAAAGTACATCGAGTACGCCGAAGCCTACAGTCTCTATGCCAACATACTGGTCCGTGTCGGGCGTGAGAGTGAGGCGGCCGCCTATTACAAACGTTCGCTCGAACATGTCGGCACGGAGAAAAGCAACACGCTGGCATACCTCAATTACGGCAGTTATCTGATCGGGAAGGGCGCCGCGGCCGAAGCCGCCGAGGTGCTGGAGAAGGGACTCGACTTCGTCAACAAGCGCAACAACGCCTTCTACCGCTATCAGCTCTACGAGAAACTCTCCGAGGCTTACGAGCTGGCCGACCGACCGCGCACGGCGCTCAAGTACTACAAGAACTACCACCACGAATTCGACAGCATATTCAACGTCGAGCGGGAGCGGGCCATAAACGAGCTTCGCGTGCAGTACGAATCCGAAAAACAGGAGAAGGAGCTGCGCGAAAAGGAACTGGACCTTCTGCGCGAGAAACAGAAGCTGAACGTTACGGTTTTCGTCGTGGTGATCTTGGCCGGACTGCTCGCCGCACTGTTCATCACCTATTGGCGCAAGAATCAGCGTTACCGTCAGATCGTAAGGCAGCAGCACGAACTGATCCGCAGGGAGCAGGTGATCGAGAAACTCTACGGACAGTCGGACGGCAGCGGAAAATACACGGTCTCGTCGCTCTCCGACGAGAAAGGGCAGGCGTTGTTCGCGGAATTCGAACGGCTGATGAAAACCGACAGGATATACCGGGAGCGGGACATAACCATCGACAAGGTCGCCGACCGGCTCGGAACCAACCGCTCCTACCTTTCGCGGGCGATCAACGAGAACGGCGGAATGTCCTTTTCGCAATACATCAACTCCCGCCGCATCGGCGAGGCCCGGCGCATACTCTCCGAAACGGACAACGACATACAGATAAAGGTGCTGGCCTACGAGCTGGGATTCGCGACGCCCGAAACCTTCTCGTCCACCTTCCGGAAGGCGATCGGCATGCTGCCGACCAAATTCAGGGAGGAGATGAGGAAGATGTACGGCAGTGCGCGCAAGGCCGATTGACGCCGCCTGCCGCAAGGATTCGACACCCCGAAACATCAATTTACGTTTCAACGGTCGAATCCGTTTGTATTTCCCGGAACCGTCGTCTAATTTTGTAGACATGTTCCGGGAACATCCATTTTAAAACCTTTTCATTATGACGATTCAACTCCTTCTAAAAAGATTTTTTCTGTTGGCGGCCCTGTTTTCACTGGCTTTGACTCCGGGATGCGGAGGCGACGATCCGGCTGAAGATCCCGGTTCGGGATCGGTTCCGGAGCCCGAACCCGATCCTAAGCCCGATGAGCCGGAAGAGTACGCCGTGAAGTTCGCCCCGTCGTTCGTCGCTCCGGCTTCCGGTTCGCAGATCGGGATTTTCGGATATGAGACGGGCGACACGCCGTGGAGCGTCGATGCGGTGCCGAATTTCATGTGCAACCAGCTGCTCGAAAACGTGGACGGGGAGTGGACGTACGATCCCGTGAAGTACTGGCCGGAGAGCAGCACCGGCAAGTTGTCGTTCTTCGCCTGCTCGCCCTATGCAGCGGCCGGCAGCGGACTTTCGCTGAGCGATTCCTCCCGTCCGGGAGCTCCCGTGCTGGAGTACGAGATGCCCTCGGCCACGGAGTGTCACAATGACATATGTATCGCCGCCCCGCAGCTGAACCTGACGCGCAGCGAAGAACCCGTCGCACTGGAGCTTCGCTCCGTGATGTCCAAAATCGGATTCAGGATCAAAGGGCAGGGCGAGAAGATCTCCGGAATCGCCGTGCGGGGTATTCAGTGGCAGGGGAGTATTGCGCTGGACGCCGAAAACCAAGGCTCCATGACATGGTCCACCACTTCCGATTTTTCGACCACCGAATACGAGCTGAAACTCAAATGCGACGCAGGGCAGGAGTACGCAACCGCCTCCGAGACCATGACCGATGTCACGGCCGAAGGAGGACATCTCTATCTGATTCCCCAGAATATCACCTACAACGCCCGCATCGTGGTTACGGTCGACGGCACCAAGCTGGGATTCCCCTTCGAAGACCTGTTCCAGCTCTTGCCGGGGCAGGAGTATACCATAGACCTCGTCATTCCGGGCAGCAAGCCGCTCGACTATACCGACAACGCCATGCCGGCGTTCCTGCTGGCGCCCGTGGATGCGGCCGAAGCCGCCAATGTGAGCTGGGCCGATGCGAAGAGCGCCTGCGAGGCTTCCGGCTACCGTCTACCCACCTATAACGAAGGGCTGATGATACTTTTCTACATGAACGGCATGGAGAAAAACAACCTGCGCTTCGCCTCCTACTGGACTTCGACGACCTCGCTGGAAGATCCGACGGGCCAGAGCGCAATGGGTTACAACATCATGCCGTGGATGGGACTCTACATGCCGAAGGTCGGCATTACGGCCGCGAGGTGCGTGAAAGACGCGCCCGGCGGAGGGAAGAAGTATCCCTACGTCGATACGAGCCGTCCGGAAGGCCCCGTCATCGTCTCCCGCGATGCCGACGGCGGCGTGATTCCTTCGGCCTACAACTCCGCTTTCGGAGCGGAGCTTCAGGTGTTCCACGACAACTGGACGACCACGCCCGATCACGACTGGGGCACCGATGCCGACCGCATACCCCGTAAGCTGCAGGTGGCCAACGCCGACGCTGCAACAGGCAAGGTCGTATGGAGCGGCTTCGTATGTCCGCAGGGCTGGCGGAGGCCGACCATGATGGAGATGACGCTCATATACACCATGGGCGGTGCGGTCGAAAGCTCCTACGGAGCCGACAATGTGCCCGTTGCCGAAACCCCGCTGTACGGCGTGAGCGGATTCACTCCGCTGAATGCCGATTATTATTGGGTGGCCAGCATGGCCTCCAGCCGCGGCGGCAGGAACCCGGCTACGTGGTCCTTCGCCGGAACTCCCCGCAACGGCGGCGGAACGACCGCCGGCCCCGACGCCAACTATATAAGGTGCGTGCGGGACGTCGAATAGCCCCGTCCTGTTTTACGTACGATGCAACGGTCTGCTCCGTTGCCGGCATCCCGAAAGATGCCGGCGGTGGGGCAGACCTTCGTTTGGAGCCGCGCCGAATCGGATTTTTCGTCCGGAAGCGTGTAAAAGTGTTGAAAATATATTTGCAGTTTCGGTTTTTTGTATTATCTTTGCACTCGCAATAACCGGAATGGTGCGTTAGTTCAGCTGGTTAGAATACGTGCCTGTCACGCACGGGGTCAGGGGTTCGAGTCCCCTACGCACCGCCAGCCGACCGGAGTCGGCAAATGAAAAACCTGCAACTCCAAGTTGCAGGTTTTTTCGTATGCAGGGGTGCCGGGCGGAAGACAGGGCGGATTTTTGCGGGCAGCTCCCGTATGCGGGGATGTTGCCGATTTTTCCGTTGTCCCGCCGGCGGGGCGTATGAAATCGCCTGTCTGCAAGTATGTTGGGACGTGCCGGCCGCCGGGGAGCCGGATTTTTCCGCTAAAAGGGGCGATGCGGCGACAACGGATGCCCGGCACCTGTTTTGCCCGTGCCGCCAAGAGGGCCGGACAGCCGCGGGGGCTGACGCCGAATCCCGTTCCCGACGCTTAAGGTTTCCGGAAGAAGGAGAACTGCACGCTCCCGTAGCTCCTTTGCTGCCAGAATTCCGGATATGCGGAGAAATCCATCTTCTTCGAATGTTCGAAAATCAGCACGCCTTCGGGACGCAGCAGGTCGTTTTCGAGCACCAGCCTTACGACCTGCTCGCTGCCCGCCAGATCGTAGGGGGCGTCCGAGAAAATCACGTCGAACTGTTTCGGACAGCTTTTGAGGTAGAGAAAGACGTTGGCTTTGACCGCATAGAGGTTCCCGATGCCCAGCTGCGCCGCCGTCTGGCGGATGAAGTTGTAGTGTACCGGATTGATTTCCACCGAGGTTACGCTCCGCGCTCCGCGCGATGCGAACTCATAGCTGATCGAGCCGGTTCCCGCGAAGAGGTCCAGCACGTCGCACTCCTCGAAATCCAGCAGATTGCCGAGGACGTTGAAGAGGTTCTCCTTGGCGAAATCGGTCGTCGGCCGCGCCCGCAGGTTGCGGGGCGGGTTGATGGCCCGGCCCTTGTATTTTCCGCTTACTATTCGCATATGATCTGTCTGAAATATCCGCCGAGCTTCCGTTTCAACGCCCGGCCGTCGCTGCTTCCGATGCGAAGCGTGTAATCCCTGAGCCGGAATTCGCTTCCGAGCCGTTCGAGCATGTATAGCAGGTCGGCCTCGTCGGGGGCGGGTACGACCTCCGCAAAACGCAGTTTGCCGTCGTATACCTTTATATATAACAGTCCCGCGGCGTAATACATCCACACGGTCGGAACGCTTGCCTGCGGTACGCAGAGCAGCGGGGTGGTGTAGCGCGCACGGTCGCCGAGGCGTTCATGCACCGCAGCCAGCGCATCTTCCGCCGCGGCCATGACGGCGACGGCATTCTGTTGCGGCGCGCTCCATACGGCGCGCTCTCCGGGCAGTGCGGCCATGCCGGCGGCGGCCAGCAGTTCCCCGGCGTGCTCTTCGTCGAAAAGCTCCTCCGGCACGAGCATCGTCCGGGGTGTCAGCAGTTCGACCTCCACGGGACCGTCGCCCGGAAACTCCCCGGACAGCGCAGGCGCCGAAAAAGAGTGTCCATCCAACGTTAGCTGAATGGACACCTTGTTTATGGATTGCGGAGTGTTACTCCCAGTTGCCTGCTTCATTGTTGGCTGCCTCCATTGAACCGAACTTGACACCGGCGTAGCGGTTGAAGTTGTTCTCCTCGTCGTCGATCAGGTTGATGATCTCCTGACGGTAAGCCACCGTGTCGAGGAACATTTTGTACGGCGCGCGGCACTCCACGATGGGCACCGTCACGTTCGATGCGACGGCAGAGCCGGCCTCCATGATGAACTGAGCCTGCTTGTCGGTGGTGGGGATATACCGCAGGTCCTCTACATCCTGACGCGAAAGGCGTTTGGGCGAGAAGATGGTGTCGATAACGGCGACCGTGAATTTCTCGACGTTCTTTTTGTTCATCTTCTTCAGCATGGCCATGGCCACCGAGTCGTCCTCGTCGACAATCTTACGCTCAAGCTCCAGAGAGTCGTTCAGGATAAACGATGCGAGTGTATCGAAGCTGCCCGTAAAGCGCTGGTACTTCGACTTGAACGCGCGCTGTGCAGTACGGATGTCCTTGATGCGGTCGATGACTTGGGCTTTCTTGGCCTTCATCTCCTGCTCGAAACGGATCGGGGTAGAAATCTGGTCGTAGATAACGTAGACCAGCGCCACGATAACTACAGCAAGAATGATTTGAGCGATTTTTTTCATTTTTTAAGCTAATCTAATATTTGTTTGTAATTTTGCACAAAATAAAACCGACGCATGTTTAGCACACGTATTGCGACCCAAATTTACGCTAAAATTTGTTTTGAAACAACTTCTGGGCAAAAAAAAATTATAGAAAAGTTGTCCGAATATCTCGCAGACGACGATTTTTCCCGGATTTTTGTGCTGAACGGGTATGCGGGTACGGGCAAAACGACTCTGATCGCGGCGCTGGTCGGTGCGCTTAAGGATTTGAATATCAAACCCGTTCTGCTGGCTCCGACGGGCCGGGCCGCCAAGGTGCTGGCCCAATACGCTCAGGAAAAGGCACTTACCATCCACAAGCGGATTTACCGTCAGCGGACCAACGCCGATTATGAATCGAAATATTCGCTCAACATCAACACCGAAAAGGGGGCCGTTTTCATCGTGGACGAGGCTTCGATGCTGTCGGACGGTTCGGGCGACGGGGCGCTGTTCGGTTCCGGATCACTGCTGGAGGACCTCGTGCAGTATGTCCGCAGCGGCCGCGCGTGCCGTCTGATTCTGGTCGGCGACAGCGCCCAGCTGCCGCCCGTGGGGGCCGATTGCAGCCCGGCGCTCGACCCGTCGGTGCTGGCCCGCTTCGGCGACGTGGAGTACGGTACGATGGACGAGGTCGTGCGTCAGGAGGCCGAGTCGGGCATTCTGTTCAACGCCACGCTGGTGCGCTGCATGCTCGAAAACGGCATCTACGAGATTCCGCACTTCGAAACGGACTATCCCGACATCGAGGCGGTCGAAGGCGGGGAGTTTCTCGACAAGCTGCAGGATTGCTACGCCAAGTACGGCCGCGACGAAACCATCGTCATCACCCGCTCGAACAAGCGCGCCAACCGTTATAACGAAGGTATCCGCCGCAACGTGACGTTCGCCGAGGAGGAGATCGAAAGCAACGACATGCTGATGGTGGTGAAGAACAACTACTATTTTACGGAGCGGAACAAGGATTGCCCCATGCACTTCATCGCCAACGGCGACATCGCGCGGCTCAAGCGGCTGCGGCGCTACGAGGATTTCTACGGCTTCCGCTTTGCGGACGTCGTGCTCGAATTCCCCGATTACGAGGATGCCGAGCTGGAGTGCAAGATCCTGCTCGACACCATCGCTTCGGAATCCCCGTCGCTCACGCGCGAGGAATCGACACGCCTTTTCTACGAGGTCGAGAAGGATTATCTCGACGTCAAAAGCAAGCTCAAACGCTTCAAGGAGATACGTGAAAATCCGCACTTCAACGCCCTTCAGGTGAAGTTTTCCTACGCCGTGACCTGCCACAAGGCGCAGGGCGGACAGTGGCGGGCGGTCTTCGTCGACCGCTGCCTGTTCGGCGACGAGCCGATGACACGCGACATGCTGCGCTGGCTCTATACGGCCCTGACGCGTGCCACGGATAAATTGTATCTTGTAAATTTCGATGAAAAATTCTATGAATAGCGAACTCCATCCGCTCGAACCGTTTCTTCCCGCCAACGCCCGCATCCTGATGCTGGGCAGTTTCCCGCCCAAGCGCATCCGCTGGTCGATGGACTTCTTCTATCCCAACCTGCAGAACGACATGTGGCGCATCGTGGGCTACCTCGCCGCGGGGGACAAGTCGCACTTCCTGATGCCCGGCGGGCGGAAGTTCGACAAGGAGCGCATCGAGGCGTTCTGCCGCGAGCGGGGGATTGCGCTGTACGATACGGCGGTCGAAGTCATCCGACTGAAAGACAATGCGTCGGACAATTTTCTTCAAGTGGTGCGCGAGGTCGATCTGGCGGCTTTGCTGGCGCGTATTCCCCACTGCCGCACCCTCGTTACGACGGGGCAGAAGGCGACCGATACGCTGCGCGCCATTACGGGCTGCGGCGAACCTGCGGTGGGCGAAAGCGTAGCCTTCGAATATGCCGGGCGCAGCATGCGGCTCTGGCGCATGCCGTCGTCGTCGAGGGCCTATCCGCGCCCGGTCGAGTGGAAGGCAGGATTTTACCGCAAAGTATTCGAAGATAATGAAATTCTGTAATATACGGTGCGCCTTCGTAGCAGATAACCCGAAAATAATTTCCCGTTTAGGCTTGGCGGGACCGTTAAATTCCGTTATCTTTGTGTGAAAATAACATGCAATTTTTTATTGTGAACGCAGAGAAGAAAATAGAAAAAAAATATGTCGAGACCCCCCTGATGAAGCAATATTACTCCATCAAGGCGGTGCATCCCGACGCTATCCTGCTTTTCCGGGTCGGCGACTTTTACGAGACTTTCGGCGAGGACGCGATCAAGGCCAGCGGCATTCTGGGCATCACGCTCACACGACGCGCCAACGGCTCGGCCACCTATGTCGAGCTGGCCGGATTTCCCTACCACACCATCGACACCTACCTGCCCAAACTGGTGCGGGCGGGCGAACGTGTCGCCATCTGCGAACAGCTGGAGGATCCCAAGCAGGTCAGGGGACTGGTCAAGCGCGGCGTTATCGAGCTGGTGACGCCGGGCGTGGTGCTGGGCGACAATATTCTGGCCAACAAGGAGAACGCCTTTCTGGCGTCGGTCTATTTCGGCCGTCAGACCACGGGCGTGGCGTTCCTCGACATCTCGACGGGCGAGTTCTACGTGGCCGAAGGTTCGGAGAGTTACATCGACAAACTCATCTCCAACCTCGCGCCCAAGGAGGTCATCTACCAGCGCGGCTACGAAGACCGTTTTTCCGACGCTTTCGGGTCAAAACTCTATACTTACCGCCTCGACGAATGGGTTTTCTCCGAGGAGGTGAACCGCGAAAAGCTCTGCAAGCAGTTCGGCACCCGCTCGCTCAAGGGATTCGGCGTCGATCACTTCACCAGCGGTCTCTCGGCCGCCGGGGCGATTCTCTACTACCTCGAATTCACCGAGCACCGTGACATCGCGCACATCACCTCCATATCGCGTATCGATCAGGAGGATTACGTCTGGGTCGATAAGTTCACGATCCGCAACCTCGAACTCTTCTCGTCGAACGGCGCCCGCGAGAAGTGCAGTTTCGCCGACGTCATCGACCGTACGCTGACGCCGATGGGCGGCCGTCTGCTGAAACGGTGGATCGCCATGCCGATCAAGGACCCCGTGAAGATCGGGGAGCGGCTGGACGTGGTCGAGAAATTCGTCCGGGACGCCGATCTGGCCGACGTCGTGCGCGAGCAGGTGGCGCTGGTGGGGGATATGGAGCGTATCGCTTCGCGCATCGCCGCGGCGCGCGTCACGCCCCGCGAGCTGGTGCAGCTGAAAAACTCGCTTTTCGCCGTCGAGCTGCTCAAGGCCGCGCTCGAATCGACCGACGACGCGCAGCTGCACGCACTGGCCGGACAGATCGACCTGCTGGAAGGGGTGCGCGACCGCATCGCCCGCGAGATCTATCCCGATCCGCTCAACAACCAGATTCAGAAGGGCGGCGTGATCGCCGACGGCGTGGACCCCGAACTGGACGATCTGCGCCGCATCGCCCTCCACGGCAAGGACTATCTGGCCCGCATCCAGCAGCGCGAGAGCGAAGCGACGGGCATTCCTTCGCTGAAAATCAGCTACAACAACGTCTTCGGCTACTATATCGAGGTGCGCAACGCCCATAAGGAGAAGGTGCCGGAGACGTGGATCCGCAAGCAGACGCTGGCCAATGCCGAACGCTATATCACCGAGGAGCTGAAGGAGTACGAAGAGAAGATCCTCGGCGCCGAGGAGAAGATGCTCGTCATCGAACAGCGCATCTATGCCGACATCATCGACCACATAAGCCGCTCGCTGTCGCATCTCCTGCGCGATGCGGCCGTCGTAGCCCGTATCGACTGCCTGCAGTCTTTCGCCCGTCTGGCCTGCGAACGCCGTTACGTGCGTCCCGTGCTGGACGACGGCAAGCTCATCGACATTCGTCAGGGACGCCATCCGGTGATCGAGACCCTGCTGCCCGTGGGCGAGGAGTATGTTCCCAACGACGTGATGCTCGACGACAAGGAGCAGCAGATCATGATGATCACGGGTCCCAACATGTCGGGTAAGTCGGCCCTGCTGCGGCAGACGGCGCTGATTATCCTCATGGCGCAGATGGGGTCGTTCGTACCCGCCAAGTCGGCCCATATCGGCGTCGTGGACAAGATCTTCACCCGCGTCGGAGCCTCGGACAACATTTCGCAGGGCGAATCGACCTTCATGGTCGAGATGCTCGAATCGGCCAGCATCCTCAATAACATTTCGGACCGCAGTATCGTCCTGCTGGACGAGATCGGCCGCGGCACGAGCACCTACGACGGCATTTCGATCGCATGGGCCATGGTCGAGTACCTGCACAACCATCCGTCGGCGCATGCCAAGACGCTTTTCGCCACGCACTATCACGAACTGAACGAGATGGAGCAGATGTGTCCGCGCGTAAAGAACTTCCACGTGAGCGTCAAGGAGATGGGCAACCAGATCGTCTTCCTGCGCAAGCTCGAAAGGGGCGGCACGGAACACTCGTTCGGTATCCACGTCGCCCGCATGGCCGGCATGCCGGTGTCGGTGGTGTCGCGCGCCGACGAAATCCTGCGCAACCTCGAACTGGTCTACGGCAACAACGAAATCGTGCCCAGCCGGAGCATCAAGAACCGGGGCAAGAAACCTTCGCCTTCGGTCAAGGAAGCTGCCGAAAACGGAGCGCCGCAGAACATGCAGCTGTCGATGTTCCAGCTCGACGACCCCGTATTGGTGCAGATCCGCGACCAGATCAAGGGACTCGACATCAACTCCCTGACCCCGATCGAAGCGCTCAACAAGCTCAACGAAATCAAGAAGATAACCGGCATATAGGCTGGCGCCGTTTATTCCGGTTCGACCGGTTTCGCGATATGGGCCGCACGGTCCCTGAAATCGTGCTGCGCCGCTCCGTGTGAGATTTTCCCTTCCGTGCGAAATCTCTCTTTTTGCGGCCGTGCCGGCGCAGCGTCAAATATAAATCCCGAATCTCGTAACGAATTTCCGGGGATAAAAAACAGAGGTATAAAAAAGTGTAAAGCAAAAGATAATCAAATAATTATACACTTTTCTTCAG
>NZ_CAXUDY010000020.1:0-39037 GCF_964250025.1 Alistipes sp. DJF_B185 | reverse complement strand
TCCGCATAGGGTTCGAGGTAGTCGAACTGCTGGTTTCCGCCCCAGTTCTCCCATCCTTTGTTCCAGCCCTCGAACAACACTCCTTGTATGCCGTTTTCCGCAGCAAAGTCGATGTGCCGGATGGCATTCCGTGTCGTTGCTCCGTGTCGCGGCCCCATCGTCCATACCTGCGTTCCGAGGTGCATTCCCCACCATACGCCGACGTACTTCTGCGGCACGATCCATGAGGTATCCTCGATCTTCGAAGGTTCGTTCAGGTTGAGCACCAGCGACGAGTTTATCAGGCCTACGGCCCTGTCTGCTATCTGTATCGTGCGCCAGGGCGTCGTGAAGCGTCCCGGAATGTACGCCTTCACGCCGTCGGGCAGGGGCGCGAGGTCGGCTTTCAGCACCCCCGCACTGTCGCGCCTCAATACCATCTCGGGCCAGTCGTACAGGGCCGCCTCGTGCACGGCTCCGAATATTCCGTCCCCAGTGCGGAACGTGAAGGGCGTGTTTGCATCCGTAATCCGTGCGACGGGCTGCTCGCGGTACTGAAGTTCATAGGTCTCGAAATTGCCGGGTATGGACCACGACATCGTATGACCCTCATTTGCGAACCGGAATTCCGTCAGTTCGTCCGTCACGGCCAGCGAATCGGGCTGCGCCAGTTCGTAGCGAAATGCTATTCCGTCGTCGAATGCGCGGAAGCGGAGCGTGAAGGCCATGCTTTTATCCGGCTTCCGCACTGCGACGGACATTTCGTTGTAACGGTTGCGGTGCCGCTTGTTCTCGCCCCAGGGGGCTGTCCACAGCTTGTCGTGGGAGGAGTGCCATACGCCTGTTATCGTCGCTCCCTGCAGCGAGGTTCCGCATGCCGCGAGCCCCATCGCCGAGGGCAGTATCAGGGGCTTGTCGTCGACCGTGACGGCATAGGTCACGCCCGCCTCTGCATCGGCTTCGACAGATACGGCGATGCGCCCGTCAGGGGAGGTTACGAAGGGCTGCTGCGGAGAGCATGCTGCAAACAATGCACAGGCGAAGGCCATGAAGGCAGCATGTGGATTCGGAATCTTCATGGGAAGGCTATTTTTCGGATTCCATCTCGAAGCGCACCTTCGCACCTTCCAGAAGTGTGGAATAGCTAAGGAACGGCCTTTCCGATACTTTTCCGTCGATAGCCATTTTACCGACATAACGGTTCTCGGAGCTGTTCTCCGGAGCGTCGATCTCGATCGTATTGCCGTTTTCGAGGTGAATGACGGCCTTGCGGAACAGCGGCGATCCGACTGCGTATTCGTCCGCGCCGGGACACACGGGATAGAACCCTAAGGCCGAAAATACGTACCACGCCGAGGTTTGTCCGTTGTCCTCGTCGCCGCAGTAACCGTCGGGCTTGGCCGAGTAGAGGCGATCCATGACCTCACGAACCCACCACTGCGCCTTACGGGGTTGCCCGGCGTAGTCGTAGAGGTAGATCATGTGCTGCGCGGGCTGGTTTCCGTGGGCGTAGTTGCCCATGTCGGCCACCTGCATTTCGGTAATTTCGTGGATGCGGAACCCGTAGTAGCTGTCGTCGTAGACGGGCGGCACGACGAAGACCGAGTCGAGCATCCGCGTGAATCCTTTGTGTCCTCCCATCAGGTCGATCAGTCCCTCGACATCGTGGAACACCGACCATGTGTAGTGCCACGCGTTTCCCTCGGTGAAGGCGTCGCCCCACTTGTAGGGGCTGAAGGGCGTCTGGAACGTCCCGTCGGCATTGCGGCCCCGCATCAGGCGCGTTTCGGGATCGAAGAGGTTTTTATAGTTCTGCGAAGCCTTTTCCAGCATCGCAGCGTCGTTCGTTTTTCCGAGTTTTTTCGCCACCTGCGCGATGCACCAGTCGTCGTAGGCGTATTCGAGCGTTCGTGCGACATTCTCGTTGATACCCACATCGTAGGGGATGTATCCCAGTGTGTTGTAGTATTCGTGTCCGAGGCGCCCCGTGGAGCTCACCGTGGGGTGTACCTTCCGGCGTCCTGCGAGCATCGCCTCGTAGAGCGTCGCAATGTCTTCCTCGGGGGTGACACCTTTCAGGATGGCATCCGAAACGACCGACGCCGAGTTGTTTCCGACCATGCACCCACGGTGTCCGGGCGAAGCCCATTCGGGCAGAAATCCGCTCTCGCGGTAAGCGTTTGCCAGCCCGGCCTGAATTTCGGCATTGACCGACGGATAGACCAGATTGAGCAGCGGAAACAGACTGCGGAAGGTGTCCCAGAATCCCGTGTCGGTATACATGTATCCCGGCAGTACCTCACCGTTGTAGGGGCTGTAATGCAGGATATTGCCGTTCTTGTCGATCTCGTAGAACTTGCGCGGGAACAAGGTCGAACGGTAGAGGCACGAATAGAACGTGCGGTACTGGTCCGTCGTGCCTCCCTCGACTTCAATACGTCCGAGCACCTCGTCCCAGTGTGCTTGCGCCTTGGCCTTCACGGTTTCGAAATCGTCCTTTCCCAGCTCTTCGAGGTTCTGCACGGCCTGCATCTGCGATATGAACGATGAGGCTGCGCGCACCGTTACCTGCTCGCCGCGCCGGGTTTCGAAACCTACCCGCACGAGGGCGTGTTCGCCGACTAACTGTTCGCCTTCGACGGGCTTTGTTCTGTCGTAAATCTGGAACTCCCTGATTTTCCGGTCGAAGCGCACTACGAACCAGTTTCGGAAGTTCTCGGGTACTCCTCCGCTGTTGCGCGTGGTGTATCCCACGACAGTCCGTTTGTCGTGCATGACCCTGATGTACGATCCGCGGTCGAAAGCGTCGATCACCACGCCCGACTCGTCCGATTCGGGGAACGTGAAACGCATGATCGCAGCCCGCTCGGTCGGGGCGATCTCGGCCTTGATGTCGTGGTCGGCGAGGTATACCGAATAATAGTAGGGGCGTGCCTCCTCCGACTGGTGCGAGAACCAGCTCTGACGGCTCTCTTCATCGACCTTGTCGCGTCCGCGCACGGGCATGATGGAAAACTGCCCGTAGTCGTTGATCCACGGCGAGGGCTGGTGGGTCTGCTTCAGGCCCCGGATGGTGTGGGCGCCGTAGGTATAGGCCCATCCGCTGCCCATCTCGCCCGTCTGGGGCGTCCAGAAGTTCATGCCCCACGGCAGGGTAGGTGTTGCCCGTCGAGAGCGTGAAGTCGGAGTGCGTGCCTACGAGCGTCGAGACGTATTCCGAAGGCCGCGCCGAAGGTTCGTCGCAGGAGGTTGCCGCGGTGCGCCCCGTGCGGCTTCCGCAGCTGCCGCACAGAACGGCGGCAAGTAACAGCAAAGAAACAGGTTTTATCATTGTTATTTGGTTTTTTCCGGTCAGTCAATGGAATTAAGTAAGTCGACCTTGTTTTCGTTTACGAGTTTTAATATGAGTTCCCCGAAGAGCGTGTTCTGCCAGGCGAACCACGGGCGGGTGAAATTCGCAGCATCGTGGCGCGAGAAGGATTCATGCATGAAGCCCGTCCCGGCATCGGTGGTCATCAGGGCGACGATGCAATCGCGGATCTCGGCGTCGTCCTCCGACGTGAAGGCCCGCATCATGATGCTCATGGGCCAGATCATCTCCACCCCGATATGGGGGCCGCCGATGCCCTCGCCGGCGGAGCCTCTCCAAAAGTAGGGGTTCTCTTCGCTCCAGACGAACCGCCGGGTGTTCTCATAGATGGGATCCGTGCGCTCCACGTCGCCCAGGTAGGGCATTGCCAGCAGCGACGGCACATTGGCGTCGTCCATCAGAAAGCAGCCTCCGAATCCGTCCACCTCGAAGGCGTAGATCTTCCCGAACTCCGGATGCTCGACCACCGCGTATTTCTGCAATGCCTCTTCCACCTCTCCGGCCAGCGCCGTGCACTCCGCGGCCAGCTTCCGCTCGCCGTTCACCGCCGTCAGGATCTCGGCGGCCTTGCGCAGCGACGTGACGGTCATGAAATTCGACGGGATGAGGAACCCGAAGGTCGTGGCGTCGTCCGAAGGACGGAACGCCGAGACGATCAGCCCCACGGGTTTCACGGGGTTGCCGCGCCCCACATGGCAGCGGGTATCCAGCTGGCGGTCGGTCGTGCGCAGGAAGATGTAATCGCCCGGCCCCTCCTTCATCTGCTGTTCTTTCAAAGTCTTTACAATATTGCGCATCGCAGAGATCCACTCCCCGTCGAAGACCGACGTGTCGCCCGTGGTTTTCCAGTAATGGTGCGCAAGGCGCAGAGGATAGCAATGGGAATCGATCTCCCATTTGCGCTCGAAAACCCAGGGACTTTGATCGTTGCCCGGATAGCCGACATCCTCGCCGTCACCCGTAGGGCCGACGTTGAAGGCATTAGCGTAAGGATCGATATTGATGAGTTTGAATTGCCGCCGGATCACCCCCGCGATCATCTTCTGCAACGCCGGGTCCTCCTTACACAACTGCACGTAGGGCCACACCTGCGCCCCCGAGTCGCGGAGCCACATGGCCGGAATGTCGCCCGTGTAGACGTAGGTATCGGGATTGCCCGCCTCGTCCTCGCCGTAGTGCACCGTGGTGTCGAGCGTGTTGGGGAAGCAGTTGGCGAACATCCACCGCAGGCGTTCGTTGGTCAGAAGACCGCACACGCGGGCGATCTCCCCCTCTACCGCTTCCGACTTAAAAAGCCGCTGCTCCTCCGCGGGCCGCTGGTCGGCGTACGCCTCCGGCTCGTCCGGACAGTACCACACCTTCTCTTCGGCCCCCATCTCGAAGCGCAGCTCCCCGCCCTTCATCAGGTCGGCATGACCGATCCAAGGCTTTGTGTAGGGTTGGCCATTGAGCCACACCCGCTGGATATATTTGTTCGCAGCGGAGTTGTTCTCGGCGACAATCGTGAAGGTCCCGCCCGGGACGGTGATTTCGACCCTGTCGAACAGGGGCGATCCGAACCAGTATCTTCCGCCCGCAGGCTCGGCCTCGTACATGCCCAGCGACGAGAGGACGTACCAGGCCGACATCTGACCCACGTCCTCGTTGCCCGAAAGGCCGTCCGGAGCGGCGTGGTAGAGCGTCGTGAGCACCTCGCGAACTTTGTCGGCCGTTTCCCACGGCTGACCCAGCATCGTATAAAGGTACAAAATATGGTGGCTCGGTTCGTTGCCGTGGGCGTACTGGCCAATCAGGCCCGAAATGTCGGGCGATGTCTCGCCGCCCTCGACCACGGAGCTTACCGTGAACAGCGAGTCCAGTTTTTCGAGCATCCGCGCCCGGCTGCCGAAGCATCCGACAAGACCTGCGACATCATGCGGAGCCAGCCACGTATACTGCCAGGCGTTGCCCTCGCAGTAATCGTCGGCGCGGTGCGTCGAGGCGAACGCATTGAAGGGCGTCCTCCAGCCTTTTTTCGAATCCCGGCCCCGCATAAATCCCGTCTGCGGGTCGAAATAGTTGCGGTAGCTATGGCTGCGTTCCTCGAAATACTTCGCATCCTCCGCCTTGCCCAGCGCTTCGGCGGCACGCGCCGCCGCGCCGTCAGCCAAAGCGTACTCCATGTCATAGGCTACGGCCTCGTTGAACATCTCGCACGGGATGTAGCCGTACTCCATGCGCAGGCCGTTGCCCCGGTCGGGGTTCATGGCCGTCTTACGGATCGTCTCGAAGGCCTTTTCGCGGTCGAAGCCCCCGATGCCCTTCACGATGGCGTCCGCCACCGCTACGATGCCCGGGTTGCCCACCATGCAGTCGGTCTCATTACCCCACAGGTGCCATACCGGGAGCCGTCCCTGCTCGTCGGCGATGTGCAGCATCGTCTGGATGATGTCGGGCATCCGCTCCGGGTGCAGGACGGTCATCAGCGGCATCGCGGCCCGGTAAGTGTCCCACAGCGAAAAGGTCGTATAGGTATCGCGCCCCGGATTCTCATGCACCTTGCCGTCGGCTCCGCGGTAATCGCCGTTCACATCGCAGAAGAGCGACGGAGCCACCATCGTATGATACAGCGCCGTATAGAAGATGCGCTTCGACGTTTCATCCTCCGTCTCGATCTTCACCTTCGACAGTTCATCGTTCCACGCCTTGTCGGCAGCGGCCGCCGTAGCGTCGAAATCCCATCCGGGGAGTTCCGCCGCAAGGTTTGCCTTCGCGCCTTCGATACTTACGGGCGAAAGGGCCACTTTCACGAGCACCTGTTCGCCCTCCGCCGTGTCGAAGTCCACACGTGCATAACGGGCCGCGATCCGGGGCATTTTGGAATCGTCTATCTCGCCCGGCTGCAGGTAGGAAATCCCCTTCGCGGGTTTTGAAAACTCGGCCACGAAGTAGACCTCCTGATTTTTGGCCCACCCCGTCGAGCAGCGCCATCCGGCGATGCGCGTGCTGTCGTCCGAGAAGCGGAAGCCCGTATCGGTGGCCTTGTCCCAGCAGCCGCCGTTCTCCAGATCGAAGACCACGGCTGCGGCGTCCGACGCCGGGAACGTGTAGCGGTGCAGACCCACGCGCGCCGTGGCCGTCAGCTCGGCCCGAATGCCGTAGCGCACAAGCGGAACCGAGTAATAACCGGGTTTCGTGATCTCCCGCGTACGGTCGGCGTAAGACCACAGGCCCGAGGCCGGGTCATTCTCCTCGCCGCGGGCATAGGTCACTTCACCCACGACGGGCATGACGGTAATGTCGAACAGGTCGCCGATGCCCGTGCCCGAAAGGTGCGTGTGCGAAAAGCCGATAACGGTCGAATCGCTCGCGTGGTAGCCCGAGCACCAGTCCCACGTCTGCGGAATGCTCGTCGGACCCACCTGCACCAGGCCGAAGGGGACGTTGGCTCCCACGAAGACGTGCCCGTGGCCGCCTGTGCCGATCTTCGGATCGACATGGCGCGTGTAATTCTCCTCCGCAGCCTGCGTGCACGCGCCCAGCAGGGCCGCGGCGAATAAGAATCCCGTAAGTTTCATCTATCTCTTGTTTTTAAGTTCGAAAGTAAGTTTTCCGCCCTTGAGCAATTCATCGTGCAAGATACGATAATTTTTCAACGGTTTATCGCCAAGCGTCATCCGGTCGATATACCCTTCGCCGCTTTTTTCGATCACCAGCGTTCCCCGCTCCGTGTCGATCTCCACACGGTCGAACGTCGGGGACGTCAGCGTGTAGTACGGCTCGCCCGGGCAGTCGGGATAGAGGCCCAGCATCGTGAAAACAGCCCACGCCGACATCGTCCCCGTGTCGTCGTTGCCCGGGATGCCGTCGGGGGCGGTGGTAAAGTATCGCTCCAACAGCCGCCGGGTTTCCCGCTGCGTGCGCCACTCCTCGCCCCGGAAGCGGCTGAACAGATACGCATAGGCGATGTCGGGTTCGTTCGCAGGGTCGTAAAGTCCCTCGTCGAAGACCATTTGCAGTTTGTCGATGAATTTGCGTCGTCCGCCCATCAGCTTCGCAAGCCCCTCCACGTCGTGCGGAACGTAGAACGTATAGTTCCAAGCACTCCCCTCGTGAAAGCCCGGGGCCGCCGTGAAGTTCTCGCCCGCCTTCGGGTCGAAGGGGCTTAAAAAAGTTCCGTCGGGATGGAGCGGACGCAAAGTCCCGCTTTCCGGGCTGTAATAACGCTTATAGCCCAATGAGCGGGCGCGGAACAGACGCGCGTCGTCCCCGTGTCCGAGCGAGTCGGCCAGCAGCGACAGCGCAGCGTCGGCCATGTAGTACTCCAGCGCGTGCGAGACGGAGGTGTCGCCCGCAAGGTCCTTGGCGTAGAACCCCAGCGGGATATAGCCTTTCTCGATATAGGGGTCGATGTCGGGCCGCATGCGGTTCTGCGCACCGGGCGTCGTGGCCGACTTGCGCATCGCCTCGTAGGCCTTGGCGACATCGAAATCCCGAAGGCCCTTCATCCAGCTGTCGACGATCACCGGGATCGCAGGGTCTCCCTCCATCGTGAAGGTCTCGCGGCCGTAAAGCTCCCATTTCGGAAGCCAACCCCACTCCTCGTACATCCCCGTCATCGAGCGCAGCATCTCCCGCTGACGATCCGGGTAGACAAGCGTCAGCAGCTGGTGCAGGTTCCGGCAGGTGTCCCACAGCGAGAAGACCGTATAGCGTTCGCCATCCGTGACGCCCGTCTCGCCCGAACGTTCCATCAGCGGGTATTCGCCGTTCACGTCGCTCACGAGGTTCGGGTGCAGCAGCGCATGGTACAACGCCGTGTAGAACACCCTCTGCTGCTCTTCGGTCCCGCCCTCGACCCGGATTCTGCCCAGAGCCTCGTTCCAGCCCTTGCGGGCCTGTTCCCGGATGGCGTCGAACGTCGCGTCCGCAGCCTGCTCGGCATCGAGGTTTTTACGCGCGTTCTCCGTAGAGACATACGAGATGCCCATGCGCACCTCCACCTGCTCGCCCGCCGCAAGGCCGTCGAAGGAGAACCAGTAGCCCACGTCGTCGCCCGAAAGCTCGCGCCCGTACTCCATGTAGAGTTTATACCTCCCGTTGTCCGGGGTCCACTCGGCCTCCACACCCGTCATTGCACGCTGTTTCTTCCAGTAGCCCGAAGCCGAAGGAGTTTTCGATACCCGCAAAACAAAATAGACCGGGAATACCTTCTGCGCATTGTAGCAGAACGTCCCCAGCAGCTTCGTGCCCTCGATCTCCGTGGCGCTCACCCGGCGAACCATCGCGCCGCTCTCGTTCGTAAGCCCCTCGCCCAGATTCAACAGGATATGCCCTTCTCCTCCGGGGAACGTGTAGCGTTCCACCGAGGTACGCGCCGTGGCCGTGACCTCGGCAAGGACGCCGTACTTGTCCAGAAAGATCGAGTAATAGCCCGGAGAGGCCTTTTCGTCCCGGTACGACGTGCCGTACTCCCGGTAATCCACCATCAGAGGGCCCGTCGTGGCCATCGTCAGCAGCGCGCCCAGCTCGGGGCACCCCACGCCGCTCAAGGCGCCGTGCGCGAAGCCCGTGAAGAATTTGTTGTGGTATTCGTAGGGCGTGGACCACCAGCGGGCGTCCTTGTCGTAGACGTTCTCCTCCGACCCCATGACGTTGAACGGAACCACCGACATCATCCCGTGCGGCGTGACCGCACCGGGGTTCGCGGTCCCGAAGTTCGTAGTCCCGATGAACGGATCCACACACTCCGCAGGCTCTTGTGCCCGTGCTCCCAGACACAGCGTCAGAACCGCAAGCAGCGCAAGGCTTCTCATAGGATGTTGTTTTTCTTCGTGAAGTCGATAATTTCAGGGATATAGCCGAACGCAAGGCCCGTGACGGTGTCGGCGCATCCGTAATAGACGGCGATCCGGCCCGTTTCGGGGTCATGGAGCGACGCGCAGGGGAATGTGACGTTCGGAACGTCGCCCGTCAGCTCGTAAATCTCGCGCGGCGATATCAGGTACGGGCCGCTGCGGGCGATCGTCTTCCACGGCTGGTCGAGGTCGAGCAGCGCCGAACCGAACGCATAGACATAACCGTTGCACGAGCGCAGTACGCCGTGGTAGAGCAGCAGCCAGCCCTCGCTCGTCTCGATGGGCACGGGCCCCGCGCCGATCTTCATGCACTGCCATGCCGACACCTCGAAGGCCGCGGGCGACATCACATGCCGGTGGCGGCCCCAGAACTCCATGTCGGGACTCTCCGAATAGAAGATGTCGCCGAAAGCCGTATGCCCGTTGTCGCTCGGACGCGACAGCATGGCGAAACGGCCGTTGATCTTGCGGGGGAACAGCACGCCGTTGCGGTTGAAGGGGATGAAGGCGTTCTCCAGCTGGTGGAACGTCTCGAAGTCGTCGGTCCACGCGATGCCGATCGTCGGGCCGTGGTAGCCGTTGCACCACGTGACGTAATATTTGTCGTCGATCTTCGCAACACGCGGGTCGTAGCCGTAAACCCACTCGGCGATTTCGGGATCGGCGCCCACGAGTTTGAAATCCTCCTCGCAGATATCCCACTTGATGCCGTCCACCGAGAAAGCGGCGTGGATGCGCATGCGGCGGTTCGTATCGTCGCAGCGGAAAACGCCCGCATAGTTATACTTGCCTTTCTTGAAGGGAATGACCGCCGAGTTGAAAATGCTGTTCGACGTCGAAAGCGCGTCGCGCGGGATGATCGGATTGGCCGAATAGCGCCACATCACTTCTTTGGAGCCTGCGGGACGATCCTCCCACGGCATATCCGGCATGGCCGGGCCTACGATTTTCAGGTTATTCATAATTATTTGTCATTTGGTTTGTCGTCATAGGTAAAGGGTACGAACCACGTCACCAGAAATGCCGGAACCGTGGCCAACATAACTGCGAGGAAGAACATGCCGTAACCCAAGGCATCGCTCAGGTAACCCGAAACGGCGCCCGTGAGCATCACCGAAAGGTTCATGATACCCGAAGCGAAGGCGTAGTGCGCCATCTGGTGACGGCCCGGAGCGACCTGCTGCATCATAAACAGCGTAAGCCCCACGAACCCGAAGCCGTAGCCGAAGTACTCCACGACGATGCCCCCACCCACGAGCCACATCGACTGAGGCTGCAGCCATGCCAGCAGCGCATAGACCGCGAACGGGATATTAAAGATACAGCATAATGTGAAAAGAGTGCGTCGCAGGCCCCGGTGTGCGATATAGTAGCCCGCCAGCAGCGAGCCCAGGAGAAAAGCCCCGGCGCCGAACGTCCCGTAGTAAAGGCCGATCTGCTGGTTCGTAAGGCCCAGACCGCCGGACGAAATGTCGGCCTTGAGGAACAATGGAACGATCTTCATCACGAAGCCCTCGCCCAGACGATAGAGGATGATGAATCCGAGGTAGTACCAGATATGCTTTTTCTGGAAGAAGGCCCCGACGACCTCTTTCAGGCCCGAAAGGCCATCCCGCAGCGAATGCCGTTCGGCAGCGCCGCCCCCGGCGGGAAGCGCCCGGACATGGTAGACGCCCAGCAGGACGAGCAGGCCGCAAAGAATGGCAAGCACCACCGTCCACGAACGTACGTAGGCGTCGAATGTTGCTGCACCCACGGCGCTGAAGCCTTCGTAGAGAAAACCTGCGAACCACACCAGGCCGCCCGTGGCGACCAGTTTCGCAAGGTTGTAGAACGCACCCTGCCAGCCGATATACTTCGCCTGATCCTGCGTCGTGAGTTCCGACATGTAGACGCCGTCGGCCGCGATGTCGTGCGTGGCGCCGCTGAACGCAACGACGGCAAAGACGGCGATCGTAACGGCGAAGAACGACGGTAGGTGAAGCGACAGAGCAGCAAGGCCGAACAATATGCCGCTTAGGAGCTGCGTCGTGACGACGAAGAATTTTTTGGTACGGAAAATTTCCAAGAAGGGGCTCCACAGGAATTTGATCGTCCACGGCCACATGATAAGCGATGTCCAGAACGCGATTTGTGCGTCCGAGATCCCCAGATCCTTGAACAGAACCGCAGAGACCATGTTCAGAACCACAAACGGAAGGCCCATCGCAAAGTACAAACTCGGAACCCAACGGAGAGGAGAAAGCGATTGTCGGGAGTTTTGAGTAAGTTGATTCATTTTGTATACTATATATTAGATCCGACAAAACAATGCCATCTAATATATAGTTCCACAACTCAATAAGATTCCCTCTCCTAAAGCTCTTTTTTTGATTTTTTCTTAAAATTAGAAACGAGAAAAATTTGACCCAAGAACAGATCAGCCGATTATATTTCAGAATATACTATCAATAGCAATAAGAGCAAATAATCCTTCAAAGACAAGCGTAATTTCATTGCCGCCTGTTGTAATTCCCTATCTACTTTTTTGAGGTTGATGCATAGCATGTCAGCAATCTCTTTGTAACTTTTTCCCTCCAGTTTATGAGCTATGAATACCTGTTTGGTCAATTCCGGCATTTGTTTCAGTTGTTTGCGGCATATCTCGATGATTTCCCGCTGGAATAATTCGTTCGGATTGCAACTTTCGATCGTGCGGGTATAAAAATCCATCACTCCGCGCTCCTTCATCAGGATTTTCTCATACACGGCTTTCCCCGTATATCTATCCCGACGATATTTCAGACAGCGTTTTTTTACGACACCGAAAAGATAGGCCTCTATGCTCGTAAACTGTACAGTTTCCCGGTTCTCCCAAATTGTCATGAAACTGTCATGGACAATATCTTCTGCCGTATTTGCATCATGTACAAGGCTATATGCCACAGCATATAGTTTTCGCTGGTATAGGCGAAATAACTTGTCGAACGACTGCTGGGTCAGTATGATAGTATCCGGTTTCATTCCAAGAACAAAGATAAGAAAAAATTAAAAAGATTATAATGCAAAAAAAATATTTACCCATATAATTGACCTGCAACAGGTTAATTTAATAAAAAAAATTATTTGCAAAAAAACGCATTTTAGAGGAGGGAATCTTATTGAGTTGTGGAACTATATAAATAGATGCGATATTATGACAGAATGGAAAAAAAGGTTACAGATGCAATGTTATTCCGTTTCTTCGCAGAGCAAACGACTTTGGAAGAAACCGATATGATTTCGGCTTGGCTGAACGAAGATCCGGAAAAGAATCAGAAAGTTCTCGATAAAGCATATAATTTGTATGTATTGGGCATAATGTGTGCACCTAATCCGGAGGCGGGTATAAATAATTCACGCTCTTTCCTACGTTTCGGATGGCCGAAAGTGCTGCGTTATGCCGGAGTTGCTGCCGCCATTTTACTGCTCGGAATTGCTGTCGACCATGTGCTTTTGAGTCAACGCATGAACCGGTGGTTACAACAGCAAACGACTGTCGAGGTTCCGGCAGGGCAGCATATTCGCCTAACGTTGGGGGATGGCTCCATCGTGGAACTTAATGCGCAGAGCCGCATCGTTTATCCTGCGATTTTCCCAAAAGGGGAGCGGCGTGTCCAGTTGAGTGGAGAGGCCATATTCAATGTCGCCCATAACTCTGAATGCCCGTTCATCGTGGAAACTTTTGCCTGTGATGTAGAAGTATTGGGTACGCATTTCGATGTAATCGCCAACCAAGCGGAGAATCGTTTTTCAACAGCTCTGTTTAGCGGCCGGGTTGCCGTGACGAATAAAAAAAACGGAGAATCCGTCATTCTGCAGCCCAACGATATCGTCAATCTTCGAGATGGAGGGTTTCAAATCCAAGAACTTGAAGATAAAGACGATTATCTGTGGATGGATGGTATTATTTCAGTGTACGGAATGCCGTTTGAGCAGCTGATGAGCAAGTTGGAGCGTAGTTATAACGTGAAGATAGAGATTCGGCGCGAAACCATGCCCGTCGTAAAATACAAAAGTTTGAAAATCCGTGTTTCGGACGGTATAGACCACGCTTTGCATATGCTACAACTCGCCTCGGATTTCACCTTTGAACACGATGCTGTTACCGATGTAATCATCATTAAATAGTCCATCCAATTATTAACTTATCTCAAATTCTTTAGATGCCTATGATGTAAACCACGAACTATCAACTCTGAACATTTGCTTCCTGATATGAAAAACCGATGAGTGGGCGAACACTCACCGGCGTATAGTTCAATCAGGAATATTAACCAATTCCCAACCATTGAACCAAACTTGACAAATGTATGAATAAAAAGATTATTCAGCAAATCTGCCTGTCTTTTCTTTTAGTTCTTACGCTCGTCTGTATCCCTGTTACTGGGGTGCAGGCACAGACGCAGAAGGTTTCCATCAAGATGGAAAACGTGCGTATGAAGCAGGTAATGAATGAGATTGAAAGACAGACAAAATTTCTTTTCGGAATCAATGATGATGTAGATGTTAACAGGCTCGTTACGGTAAATGTGACGAACCAATCCTTGCAAGCAGCCCTCGACCAAATGGTCAAAGGGACGGACATCACCTATCAGATCAGTAGTTCCAACATCATTCTCTCAAAAAAACAGGCAAAGCTCCCTGTTGACATTTCCGGAACTATCCGCGATATCAATGGCTCCCCGATCGTCGGAGCGACCATTGTTATCCGGGGCACCTCAATCGGCATCAGCAGCGGTTCCGATGGCTCTTTCTCGCTTCAGATACCCCCCCCCGCTGCCTCCCGGCAATTGGAAGTCAGCTATTTGGGC
Organism: Alistipes sp. DJF_B185; assembly: GCF_964250025.1. Lineage (NCBI taxonomy): Bacteria > Pseudomonadati > Bacteroidota > Bacteroidia > Bacteroidales > Rikenellaceae > Alistipes > Alistipes sp. DJF_B185. The sequence goes on along the minus strand of NZ_CAXUDY010000020.1, from coordinate 25,019 downwards.
TATGAGACTCTGGTGGTCGATGTGGGTAACCGTACTGCTTTCGACCTTACGCTTCAGGAGTCGTCCGCCGAGATCGAACAAGTCGTGGTCACTGCTCTTGGTATTAAGCGTTCGGAAAAGGCCGTAGCCTACAATGTTCAGCAGATCAAGGCCGAAGACATCACAACCGTCAAGGATGCCAACTTCATCAACTCGTTGACGGGTAAAGTGGCCGGTGTCACGATCAACGCCTCATCGTCAGGTGTCGGCGGTGCCTCGAAGGTCGTACTGCGCGGCAACAAGTCCATTTCGCAGTCTTCGAACGCCCTTTACGTTATCGACGGCATTCCGATGTACAACTTCGGTGGTGGTGGCGGTACGGAGTTCGATTCGCGCGGTGCTACGGAATCCATCGCAGACCTCAACCCCGAGGATATTGAGTCGATGTCGGTGCTGACGGGCGCCGCAGCTGCGGCTCTCTACGGTTCGGAAGCCGCGAACGGAGCCGTGATGATTACGACGAAGAAGGGGCAGGCTGGAGCGCTGAAGGTTACGCTTTCGAGCAATACGGAATTCCTGAATCCTTTCGTGCTGCCCGAGTTCCAGAATCGCTACGGCACGGGCCTGAACGGCACCCGCAGCGGCTCGGGGATTTACAGCTGGGGCGAGAAGCTGCTCCCGGCGGCCCGCTACGGTTATACGCCGAACGACTATTTCGAGACGGGGCATGTCTATACCAACGCCGTTACGGTTTCGGGCGGTACGGATAAGAACCAGACCTATTTTTCGGCAGCTTCGGTCAACTCGGACGGAATCATCCCCAACAACGAGTACGACCGTTACAATTTCACGTTCCGCAACACTTCGTACTTTCTGAAAGACCGGCTCAAGCTCGATGCGAGCGCCAGCTACATCTATCAGAAAGACCAGAACATGACCAATCAGGGAGTCTATTCGAACCCGCTGGTTCCGGCCTACCTGTTCCCGCGGGGTGAGAATTTCGACCTTTACCGTCGCTTCGAGCGTTACAACGAAGGGACGAAACTCATGGAGCAATTCTGGAGTGCGGATATGGAAGGCGGTGATTTGCGCATGCAGAATCCCTACTGGATCAACTACCGCAACCTGCGCAATACGGACAAGAAGCGTTATATGCTGTCGTTCTCGGCCAGCTACGACATTCTTCCGTGGCTTAATGTTGCCGGACGTGTCCGCATTGATAATTCGAATTCGCTCTACACGCAAAAACTCTATGCCTCGTCGAACACCACGATTACGGAAGGCGGCAAAAACGGCCACTATACCGAAGCCCGTGCTTACGACACGCAGACCTACGCCGATCTGATGGTAAACATTAACAAGACTTTCGGCGAGGATTGGTCTCTGAACGCGAATATCGGCGCCTCGATCAACAATATCAAGACCGATGAGTTGTCATACCGTGGGCCGATTCAGGAGAACGGACTTCCCAACATATTCAATGTTTTCGATCTGGATGACACGAAAAAACGTGCCGAAAAGGTCGGCTGGCACGACCAGACGCAGTCGATTTTCGCCTCGGTCGAAGTAGGTTGGAAACAGATGCTTTACCTCACGGTGACGGGGCGTAACGACTGGGCTTCGCAACTGGCCAATTCGCCCGAGTCGTCGTTCTTCTACCCGTCGGTGGGCCTTTCGTGGGTTCCGACGGCGACATTCAACATGCCGGATGCGATCAGCTATCTGAAGATCCGCGGTTCGATCGCCTCGGTAGGTATGCCGTTCCCGCGTCACCTGACGGTTCCGACCTACGAATACGACGCCACGAACAAGGTGTGGAAAGACAAGACGCACTATCCCATCGGCGACCTGAAACCCGAGCGCACCATCACCTACGAGGTGGGTCTGGATGCCCGTCTGTGGCAACACATCAATCTTTCGGCTTCGTGGTACCGGGCCGATACGAAAAATCAGACCTTCGACCCGTCGCTGCCGCCCTCGTCGTCCTATACGACCATCTACCTGCAAACCGGCCATGTCCGCAATACGGGTGTCGAACTCTCGCTCGGGTACGATAACCAATGGCGTGACTTTCGCTGGACGACGAACTTCACTTATTCGTGGAACAAGAACGAAATCCGCGAACTTGCGGCTAATGCCGTAAACCCCGTGACGGGCGAATCTCTGAATCTCACCAAGCTCGACATCAAGGGATTAGGCAAGGCGAAATATATTCTTAAAGAAGGCGGTACGTTGGGAGACCTTTATACGACGTCCAATCTGCGGTATAATGAAAACGGCTATGTCGAAGTGGACAATGCCGGTAACTTACAGGTTACCGATGAGGGTGAGGATATCTATTTAGGTTCGGTGTTCCCGGATGCCAATCTCGCATGGCGTAACGATTTCAGTTGGAAGGGCATCAATCTCGGCGTGCTGTTCACAGCCCGTCTGGGCGGTGTCTGCTACTCCGCGACGCAGGCCAATTTGGATCTGTACGGCGTTTCGGAGGCTTCGGCCGCTGCACGTGATGCCGGCGGCGTGCTGATTAACGGCCGTGAGATGGTTGATGCGCAGAAGTGGTACCAAGCCATCGGCTCGCAGTCCGGTCTGCCGCAATATTATCTCTATTCGGCGACGAACGTCCGTTTGCAAGAGCTTTCGCTGGGTTACACCCTGCCGACAAAATGGTTCCGCGACAAGATGCGCATGACCGTCTCGTTCGTAGGGCGTAACCTGTGGATGATCTACTGCAAGGCGCCGTTCGACCCCGAAGCCGTCGCCTCGACGGGACTGAACTATCAGGGCATCGACTATTTCATGATGCCTTCGATGCGCAGTCTCGGTTTCAATGTCAAATTCCAATTCTAAAGCGCAGAAACTATGAGAAAGATCAATATGAGCTGGCAGTCGGTGTTGCTGTCGGTCGCGCTGCTCGGATTGGCTGCCTGCACCGGTGATTTCGAGGACATCAACCGCAATCCCAATCAGGTTACGGAAGAACAGATGGATGCCCTCAATTACAAGACCGGCACGAAATTCAAGTCGCTGCAGAGTCTTGTGATTCCCGTGCAGGAGCACATGTACCAGTTCAACGAATCGCTTTCGGGCGGGCCGTTCGGCGGTTACATCGGTGCTACGGTCGATACATGGCAGACCAAGTTCGAGACCTATAATCCCTCGGCCGACTGGCGCAAATGGCCTTTCGCCAACGTCATCACCGAGACCTATACCCCCTATAAGGGCATCGTCAACGGCACGGAAGACGAAGTGGCCATCGCTTTCGCCCGCCTGTTGCGAGTGGCCATCATGCACCGTGTGACGGACTCCTACGGTCCGATTCCCTATTCGAAGCTGGAGAGCAACGAGTCGGTCTATGTGGAGTACGATTCGCAGGAGACGGTCTATACGAAGATGTTCGAGGAGCTGGACGAGGCTATCGAGATACTGGGCCGCAACACGACGCTCCCGGCCGAAGCGTGGAGCCGCTACGACGGCGTCTACTACGGCAATATCGCGCAGTGGCTCAAATATGCCAATTCGCTCAAGTTGCGCATGGCCATGCGTTTGTCGTATGTGAAGTCCGACGTCGCCCGTGCGAAGGCCGCCGAGGCTATTGCCGGGGGTGTTATCGAGGCTAATGCCGACAATGCGGCGATGCACGCCGCGGAGAACCGCACGACGCTCATCTACAACGACTGGGGCGACCACCGTGTCGGAGCCGACATCCTCTGCTACATGAACGGCTACAAAGACCCGCGTATGGAGAAGATGTTCCTTGCGAACGATGTCGGCGACTATGTGGGTATCCGTATCGGCATCGATGTGACGAGCAAGTCGCAGGCCGTGTCGAAGTATTCGAATATGATCGTTGCGAGCGATACGCCCTACCTATGGTTCAATGCCGCCGAGGCAACGTTCCTGCGTGCGGAATATGAATTGCGCTGGGGCTCGGAAGAAACGGCACGGTCACTCTACGAAGCAGCCGTAAGGCTTTCGTTCGAGGAGCGCGGTGCCAGCGGCGCCGACGCCTATCTGGCCCAGACTGACGTCAAGCCCGCGCCCTACACCGATCCTGTCGGCAACTACAGCGCGATGGCCCAGAGCGACATCGGGATTCCGTGGGTCGACGGAGCCGAGAACTTCGAACGCAACCTTGAACGCATCATCGTGCAGAAATGGATCGCCATCTTCCCGCTGGGCGTCGAGGCGTGGTCGGAGCACCGCCGCACGGGCTATCCGAAACTGCTGCCCGTGCCCACCGACAAGTCGGGCGGCACGGTGGACGTAGCGCAGGGTGCACGACGCCTGCCTTACCCCGTCGAGGAGTACCAGCAGAACAACGCCAACCTTCAGTTGGCCATCCAGACGCTCGATGGCGAGCAGCAGAACGGCAACCGCACGGGCGACGTCATGGGAACCCGTGTATGGTGGGATTGCAAATCTTATAACAACTAACAGCTATGAAACAGAACTTTATATTCACGCTGCTGGCGCTGTTTTCGATGCTGTCGCTCGTCTCGTGCAGCGACTGGACGGAAACGGAGGCACTCGACAGTACGGTCAAAAAGCCTTGGGAGCAAGATCCTGCCCTATGGGCCGAGTACACCGCGACATTGAGGGCCTACAAGCAGTCGGAGCATTTCATCGTCTATGCCCGCATGCACAATTCTCCCGAGAAAGCGACCGGAGAGCAGGACTTCATGCGCTGCCTTCCGGATTCGCTGGACATCGTGACGCTGACCAACGCCGACAACTTCTCGAAATTCGACGCCGAGGACATGTCCGTCATGCACGAGAAAGGCACGAAGGTGCTCTATCAGATCGACTATGCCGCTCGTGCGGAGGAATTCGCCGATGCGGCGGCGCTCGACGCCTACTTGGATAAGGTCGTCGTTGCCGTCGCTGCCAATGGCATGGACGGCTACTCGTTCACGACCGACCCGTTGGCTGCGGATGCCACGGCTCGCATTATTGATAGGCTTGCCACGGCCAGAACTGACGGTCAGCTCCTCGTTTTCGAGGGTAATCCCCTGTCGCTCGCTGCCACCGACCGTGCAAAGATGGATTACGTCATCCTCGATACGGAGAAACTCGAAAATGTTTTGGATGTGAGACTCCATGCCCTGCACGCTGTTAACTATGCCGGCATCGAGGCCAATCGGCTGCTGCTGACCGCCGAAATCAATGCGGCGCTGTTTGATGAAGACCGCACCGAGCACGCCGCCGTCGACGAAATGTCGCGCCGCGTCGTCGAACTCGGGCCTTATGCGGGGCTTGCGGCTTACAATATTGCCGGAGATTACTACCATTCCGAGATGAACTACCAAACCATCCGGCAGGCGATACAAACGTTGAACCCCTCTAAATAAAGACAGTCATGAACATGAAAAAGATACTAATGGCGGTTCTCGTTTCGCTTGTGGCTTTCACGGCCTGCGAGAACTACGGCGATGACAATCACAAGTTCGACAATGTCGTATACCTCGACGTCGCTTCGACGAGCGACGCACAGCTCACGACCTTCAGCAACACCCGGGCTACCTACGATTGCGCGTTGCAGGCGGTACTGACATATCCGGCAGGACAGGATGTGGCGGTGACGCTCACGGTCGACCCGTCGCTCGTCGGGACGTACAATGCCCGTTACGGTACGGAGTGGACGATGCTCGATTCAAAATATTATTCTTTGCTGTCCGAAACTGTGACCATTCCGGCAGGGAAGACGACCTCCGATGCTGTCACGCTGCGCCTCCGTGAACTCACCGGAGAAGGAGATGAGCAGACCGGAGCTTTGCCAATCGACGAAACCTATCTGGTTCCAGTACGCATCGGTAGCGCATCGATCGATGTGTTGCACGGCTCCGACGTGGCTTACTACGTCGTCAAACGCTCCTCGGCCATCACCGTCGCGGCACAACTTACGGACAACTGGATCGAGTTCCCGACCCTCGATAAGTATTCCGAAAGCAGCAAGGATTGGAACGGCCTGCGGGCTGTGACCTACGAGGCCTTGATTTACATCGACGAATTCGTGAAAACCAATACTGAAGGCAATCCCGTCAACATCTCGTCCGTCATGGGCGTCGAGCAGTACCTGCTGCTGCGTATCGGCGACACGAATTTCGAGCGCGAACAGTTGCAGTTCGACGGTTCGGGCAGTGGCTCGGGCTTCGGCAAGATTCCCGGACGCGACGCGATGAAGCATCTCGAAACGGGGCGCTGGTACCATGTGGCCTGCACCTACGACCAGAATACCCGCACGGCCCGCATCTACGTCGACGGGCAGATTCAGAGCGAAGTCACGGGCGTGGGCATCACGACGCAGAACGATAAGAACTGCATCAACTTGGCCATGCGGGCGCTCTACGACCTGTGGAACACCGCTCCCGAGGGCGACAAGGCCCAGTACGAAGAACTGGGGTACGACGGCCTGAGCGAGGCCTATCAGTTCTTCATCGGCCGCTCCTACGACGACTATCGGCCTCTGAACGGCAAGATCGCCGAGGCGCGTGTATGGTCTGTGGCCCGCACGCTGGAACAGATTTGGGAAAATATGTATGAAATCGAAAACCCGGAGAACGATTCGACGCTACTCGGATACTGGAAATTCAACGAGGGGTCTGGCAATACCGTAAAGGACTATTCGATGTACGGCAACGACGGCGTCGCCAAATACGACATCATCTGGCCGCAGGGCATCGAGATTCCGAAACTTAACGAAACTAACGAGTAACTATGAAGACGATTTTAGATTTGCAAACAGGGGTGGTGACGCTTCTCTGCACGGCGGCACTCGCGGGCCTTACGGCCTGCGAGGCCGATCCCGTGATGCAGGAAAGCGGGAAGTTGCCCGACAAAGGTTCCATCGAAGAGGTTCATGTGATGTTGTGCAGCAGCAATTCCGTGGAAAATAGGGTCGATGTGCTGCTGACCGAAGGAGGGGTTATGACGAAGAACTTCTACTTGAGGCAGACACAGCCGGCGGCAGCGGGATATTCGCTCGACGCATGGTGCGATGCATCTTTGCTCAATGACTACGATGCCGGAGATGAAATCGAACGCACGCTGCTGCCGGAGGCGAATTACGAGTTCCCCGACGGCAAGACGCTCGACCTCTCGGCCGCAACGCAGCGTTCGGAATTGAAACGTATCAAGTTCTCAGCGACAGGGCTCGCCGCCGGAGAATACGTACTGCCGCTTACGGTCGCTGAACAGGACGCTCCGGACGAAAACAAGACGCTTTACTACAACGTCTCGGTTCGCCAGCCTTACACCGACGAATACGCTCTGCACGACGGCCATGACCTGTTCTTCGTGTTTTATATCAATACGAACGATTTCCAGCCGTTGCTGGTCTTGGATTACATTATGCAGAAGAAACTGGCGCGCGGCTCGACCGTAGCATGGCACGAGGCCGTAGGCAACATCGTCAACCTGCGCACCGTCCAGGTCGGCTACGATGCTGCAACCAGCCGAGCCCTGCTCAACCTTGGATCCGACATGACCTATGTGCTCAGCCAATCGACGAAATATATCCGTCCTTTGCAGGAACACGGACGCAAGGTATGTATCAGCATCGAAGGCGGAGGCACGGGGCTCGGGTTCTGCAACCTCACCGATACCCAAATCGAAGACTTCGCCGCGCAGGTCAAGACCGTTATCGAACAATACGGACTCGACGGTGTAAACCTCTGGGATCGAAATTCCGGCTACGGCAAGGAGGGCATGCCGGCTGTGAATACGACCTCCTATCCCAAACTCATCAAGGCGCTGCGCGAAGCCCTCGGCACGGAAAAATTGCTGACGCTGACCGTTTACGAGGAGCCGACCGCTACTTTCTGGAATACGGAAGCGACGGGCGGCATCGCCGTCGGAGACTATATCGACTATGCATGGTCGGGCTACAACAGCGAGAGCGAAGCCCCGCAGCTGCTCGACCCGTGGCATCCCGAACAGGAATATGTTTCGGCCTATACGCAAAAGCCGATTGCCAACCTGCCCAAGGAGCGGTACGGTTGCGTCAACTTTCCCATCTATCCTGCTGCCCGAACGGAAGAAGAGGCTATGATGCAGGAGCCGGGCTTTCTTATAGACTGGATTTTGGCCGATTATAGACCGAACAATATCATTGTCTTCGATGATTTGCGCGCCCATTTGCAGGACAATTATGAAACAGCATGGGACGGTACATTTGCAATGCATTGTACGTTTATGGACCCTGAAAACAACCTCATTTTGGGAAGCAGAAAAGGATATAATTACCTGTTCGATAAAAACAGGCTCTCTAATATATCCGAGGGCATATACAATTACGGCAAATGGCTGAAAGACTGGAATTGATAAAAACGGTCGACAAAATACACCTGTGTTCTTCCATTTTATCCTCTCACAGCTCTTTAACCGGAGCAAACAAACAATTAAAATTCAAATCAAAATGAAACAAAACTTCAAATTATTCGCAGCATTGGCAGCCAGTGCAGCGATGATGTTCTCCTGCCAGCAGGCAGAGGACCCGACGATGGACAAGGCTCAAGAGCCTATCGTCAAAACACGTGCTTACGGAGACAAAACTCCGAAGGTCACCATTTATGTCGAAACCAACGACGTGAACCCGCTCAATGCCGGCGACTATATGCTCTCCGACGGTACAGCCTACGCCGATATCGTGGAGTTCTTCGCCGCCAATCTCAACAAGGAGACGGTCAACGGCGTGGTGCGTCCGACCCTCTATCTGAACGACAAGATGACCAACCTGCTCGAAAACGGCGGTGCCGCCACCTATGTAGCCGGCCTGCAAGCCAAAGGCATCAAAGTCGTGCTCACCATCCTGCCCAACTGGCAGAATATCGACTTCACGAGTCTCAATGACACGCAGGCCGACCAGCTTGCAACGATTCTCGCCTATGCCGTAAATAAGTACGGACTCGACGGTATCGGATTCGACAACGAGTACGGCGGCACGGTGACCTCCGTTTCCGGTTCGTATGGCAACCTGATCACCAAACTGCGCGCCAAGCTGCCCGCCGGCAAGTTGATTACCCTCTTCCAGTACAATACCGGCGGTTCCAGCCAAATCAACGCAACGGCAGGTGCCAAACTCGACTATGTCTATTCCGATTTTGCGTATTACAACACCAGCATCAGTGTTGCCGGCGTAACCAAGGAGCACTATGCCCCGATGTCGATCAATCTGGGTAATTACTATTCCGCCTATCAGATTAGTCAGTATGGCAATTATGCCTATGATTTGACCGAGGCCGGTTACGGAGCGATCATGCATTTCAACCTGCGCCGGACATCTGAACGGAACCAGCTGTCACTGTTCAATTCCATTGCCGATGGAGCTTGGGAGGAAACCGTTACTTGCGAGAATGGTAACCGCCCGCAGGACTGGACGTTCGTCAGCAGCGGTTATACCATCACCTACGACGAGGCTACGGCCGAATAACTCCTCTGAGATGTATTTTGTTGACCTGTTTAGAATCGGTTGAGCATCTGTAAGCGCCCCGATTTTGACCCGCACATCTTTTGAGGTGTGCGGGTGTTTTTAACTTTCGGATAAAAAAGCCGTTCGAAGAATATTCGAACGGCAATAAGAAAATATCCGGATGTAAATGTTGACCGATTCAGAATGTGAGCATCTGTAAGTCTTTTTGTATTGAAAAATTCACTTTTAATGAATCGTAACCGGTATTTTCTTTATGAAACGCATAAATTATAAATTTATTGTAGCAAAATCAAACTTCTCGGTTAAACCATAAATGAAATAGCATAAAATAAAAGCACGGACTTAACCTATTGACACCTGAGGAATGCTACAACCCGATGAACAGATAGGAGAAGCCCGTGCTGTTTTTTGCACGATTTCCCCTATCATCCCGTCCATCTTGTCTTTGTAGCATTTTCAGGTGTCGATGACAGGATTCGACAGCTATTCGCCGTTTGGCAAAGATAAGAAAATTATCCTACAGATACAATATATGCAATTTAATTCATTGTAATAAACGACAAGTATAGATGGACAAATTGTTGCATACATCTTTGTTCAGAGCCATCTTAAAATCATTGAATCGAAAAGTTGTTTCTGAAAAAAGGCTGCAAACTTACTTTTTGAAATTTGCCCGCCTCATTACAGCACTTTGCGATGACACAGATTGTCTGTCGGCATTACATACGTTAAATTATACGCAAATCCAGTTTCGATTTCTGCTTTCTCGAATTCATGAACCGTCCGTTTCGCTTCCGCCATATATACACCGGGTTGTCGACATGACTCTCGAATTTATCTGCTTGGAAAAAGAGTTGTTATATCATCGTATTGAACACCCGCGATCTTTCATATCTGAACCTGCATTTACTTCACCGCTCCATTGGTCCAAACACTATCCTGCGATCAGCGTTTCGGAAATCCTTTGCGGACTCGATCGGATGACTCCACCTCCTTTCGTGCTGGCAGATGGTTCGACAGCTCCATTCAATTTGGTTGTTCGGGTCTTCGAGAATACATTGCATGTTAAACTCGGCGATCCGACTGATGTCAAACGCCGTGTTCTGGAACGCAAGAAAGATCGCACAAAATTTACCGATGCACTGCTTTATTCCTTGAATAAGGAAGATGAATGATTTTTTTCGATTTTTTATATCCGGGCGGATATCCGGACATGTAATTGGGTATCCTGAAAATTCCTATTTTTGCAAAGCAAACCAACCAATTCTGTGTAAGTCGAATTATGGAAAACTTGGACAAAAGCCAATTTATCGTCCTGCTCGAAACATCTCTCAACCGACGATTACTGTCCCCTGAGCAGAAGACTCTCGACGCTGCCTATGAAGATTACATCGACCTGCTGCACGGTCTTACTGTTCAATCCTGTAAATCGTCCCTCGACCTGCTGCACGAACTTGCCCGCCTCCAATCCTGCCTGATGCGGTTGCAGGAGCGAATTGTCGAAAAGGAATCTCCGCAAGTGTTGTTGCTCAAATCGGCGCTTCTATTGACGAATTTCGAGATCCGTTTAGTCTTTACCCGGGTTCGTTATCCGTCCATCGCCGCCCCGGTGTCGGTCGAAGTCCCCAAGTCGCCGCTGTTCCTCTCCGAGCAATTCACACCTACGGATATCATGGAGCTTGCTACGGCCCTGCAACTCTCCGGAGCCATACGCCGCATCGACGGCACACGGATCGATCTGGCGACACTTGTCGATGTGCTTTCCGGAACTTTCAACGTCCGTATCAACAACCCGGAGCAGTGCCGCCATACGCTCATCAACCGAAAGTTGCGTCTGACGCATTTTCTCGACATCCTGCGCAACAATCTGATTGCCTACAGCCAGCGATAGGCAGTCTGTTTTTATTCAGCATCACGCTCCGGGGATTCATCTCTCGGAGCGTTCTTTATGCGGTGCGGACAGTGACGGACTGGAGCGGACATGGGTACCTGTTTTTCTGCCGGAGATGTATCTTCGGGACTTTTAATATTCTCTGCCATGCAACAGGAAGATGATTTGAAAGCCCTTGAAAATATCGTGCAGTTCGCCCGCGGGCTGGGCGTGTTTTTTTTGGTGCTGCACGTGTATTGGTATTGCTACGAATGGCTCTCGTCATGCGGCCTGACCTACGGTTATGCCGACCGTCTCCTGCTCGATATCCAGCGGACAACTCTTCTTTTCTCCTCTCCCGTCATTACGAAACTCTGCGCCTTTCTGTTCCTCGCGCTTGGCTGCTACGGCACGAAGAGCGTCCGCAACGGCAGGGTCGACAGGCGGCATATCGTCGCTGCCGCCTGCCTCGGCTTCCCGCTGTTCTTTCTGAACGGCTTTCTGCTGTCGCTGCCCGCTGGGATCGGCTTCCGGGGCTGGAGCTACACGCTGACCCTTGGTGCGGGCTACCTCAGCCTGCTGGCCGCCGGCGTGTGGCTGCGGCGATTGATGAAACAGCCGCTTATGGACGATCCTTTCAATGACAATAACGAAAGTTTTCTTCAGGAGGAACGTTGTATTGACAACGATTGCTCGGTGAACTTACCTACGCGTTACCGCTATAAAGGACAATGGCGGAACGGGTGGATATCGGTTGTAAACGTCTACCGTTCAACGGCCGTTATCGGATTGCCCGGCTCCGGGAAAAGCTACGCAGTACTGAACAACTATATCAAACAGCATATCGAGAAGGGATTCTCGATGCTCATCTATGATTATAAGTTCGACGATTTGACGCGCATCGCCTATAACCACTTGCTCCGGCATCTGGACAAATACACCGTCAAACCGAGATTCTGCATCATCAACTTCGACGATCCCCGCCGCTCGAACCGCTGCAATCCCATCGACGCCCGCTTCATGGACGATATCTCGGATGCCTACGAAAGCGCCTACGTCACGCTTTTGAACCTCAATAAGACGTGGGTGGACAAGCAGGGTGACTTCTTCACCGATTCGGCCGTCATTCTGCTGGCGGCGATCATCTGGTACCTGAAAATCTATGACAACGGACATTATTGTACCTTCCCGCACGCCATCGAGTTTCTGTGCCAACCTCTCGAAAAGATTTTCCCGATTCTTTCATCTTATCCCGAACTGGAAAACTACCTCTCACCCTTTATGGATGCGTGGAAAAGCAATGCGCAGGATCAGTTGCAGGGACAGGTGGCATCGGTGAAAATCCCGCTCTCGCGTATGATCTCTCCGCAGCTCTATTGGGTGCTTACGGGCAATGACTTTACACTCGACATCAATAACCCTGAGGAGCCGAAAATCCTCTGCATGGGCAACAACCCCGACCGGCAGAGCATCTACGGCGCGGCGCTGGGACTCTATAATTCGCGCCTTATCCGGCTTATCAATAAAAAGGGGAAATTGAAATCGTCGCTTATCATCGACGAACTACCGACGATTTATATCCGGGGGCTGGATAACCTCATAGCCACGGCCCGCTCGAACAAGGTCTCCGTCTGTCTGGGATTTCAGGACTTTTCGCAGTTGGAGCGCGACTACGGGGAGAAAGAGGCCAAGGTCATCACTAATACTGTGGGCAATATCTTCTCGGGACAGGTCGTGGGCGACACGGCCCGCACCTTGTCGGAGCGTTTCGGCAAGATCGTGCAACTGCGCGAGTCGCACTCGGTATCGAACGAGAACGTCACCACCTCGACCAATACGCAGTTGGAAACACTGATCCCTGCCTCGAAAATCTCCAACCTCACGCAGGGCATGTTCGTCGGCTCGGTCGCCGACAACTTCGACGAGCGTATCGAGCAGAAGATCTTCCATGCCGAGATCGTCATCGACAACGATAAGGTCAAGGCGGAAACAGCAGCCTATGTCCCCATTCCCGAAATATCCTCTTTTGTCGGTGAGGACGGCAAGGATCACATGGAGGAGATCGTCAAAGAGAATTATTACCGTGTCAAAGCCGACGTTGCGGAGCTTGTCCGCCGGGAGATCGCACGTATCGAAGCCGATCCGGATCTCGCGAAACTTTTACCCAAGAAAAAACCGTAATTTTTGCCTCGGTGCGGACTGGAGCGGACTGGAGCGGACATGGGCATCGTTTCGGAAAACATGCTTCTATATTCGCGGCATGAACCTTTTGTTTCACTTAAAACATTTTGTGTTATGCCCGAAGAAAATCAGAATCAAAAACCGATTCAGACCCCCGAACAGGCCGATCCGAAGTACAAGGAAACGCTCCTGCTCTACAACGAGCAGAACGGCGCCGTGGAGGCCGTCTCCGACCTCAAACAAAGCGGTAACCAATACAAGGTTACGACGACGCAACCGCTCACGGCCAACAAACCGGCGTTCTACGAACTTCGCAACAGCTCCGCAGTCGCGGCCTTCATCAAGGGCTTCATGTCGCAGGAGAACGCCAAGCCGTTTCATTTTCTGAAAGTCGCCGCCGACAAGGCCAGCGAAGTCACACAATCGCTGCTGCGCCTTGCCGACAATCCCAAAGACCCTGAGGGCCTCAAAGCCCTTTACGATCATCGCGTCACCTCGTACCAACTCGAAAAGGTCAAGTTCGACACTCCGGATCTGAAGTTGCAGGAGCTGAAAGAGATGGGTATCATCGTTACTCCCAAAGAACTGGAGGCGATGAAGCACGGCCTTCCGACGACGGACCTGCATGACGTGACCCTCAAGATCGGCAATATTCCCGTCGCAGGTCAGTTCGCCCTGCATCCCTATAAGGACATGAACGGTGATGTGCAGGTCGGTCTGACGAGTGCCCTTCCGCGTCCGGAGTTCGAGCGCGAAGAGTACCGGATGATGTTCTCCACGAGTGAGAAGGAGCAGCTGTTGGCCGGAAAGACCCCCGACCGGCTGTACGAACTTCCCAATCCGCACACGGGAGAGAAGGAGTGGTGCTTCGCCACGCTGAATCCCGCGACGAACCGCCTTGTCACCATTCCGAAAAACGAAGTTCCCGATCTGCGTTATTTCAACGGCGTGCGTCTGGATGATACGCAGCAGAACGAACTGGCTCTGGGCGGCCGCGTCTTCGTCGAAGGCTGCTCCATGCGCGGCAGCGACATCACCTATTCAGGCAAAGTGGGCTTCGATGTCCTCTCGAACGAATACAAGATGACCGACTACCAGTTCAGCCGCCCCTATATCTCTCCGCAACTCGACAAACAGCTCGACGACCGTCAGCGCACGGCCCTGCTGAGCCCCGAAGGTCTGGATTGTTCGAAAGAGAAGGAACATCCCATTCTGGGCAAGAACGGCAAGGCGCTGAATTGTATCCTGCGTATCGACCCCCGCTCGAACGGCGTGGTCTACGATTTCTCGCAGCAGCGCCGTCAGGAGCAACAGGAAAAGCAGGAGCAGAAGGCCGAGAAAGCGCAGGAGCAGGCTCCGGATCAGGGTCAGGGCCGCGGTCGCAAACGCTAATCCGCTCCTGCGATGGAAACCCCCGATGAAAAATGGTTCCGGGAGCGCCTGCGGCATTTCCTCGAAATACGCCATCCTCCGCGTCAGTTCCACCATGTGATGATCGAACGGCGCAGCCGTCTGGCCTTCGAAAGCTACGCACAAAGCGTTGAACTGGGAGTGCCTGCCGCTTCGGCCGTCCGTGCCGCCGACAAAGTCCTGTTCCGGGGTCTGCTCTTTTCGAAATACGACACCGTCCACCTGATCCTCGCCACGGACTTCCCGATCATTCCGGAAAACCAACGACAGGAGATCGCCCTGCGACTGGTGCGTATCTGCGCTCCAATCTTTCGGGCCTACGATCTGAAAGACGACTTTTCGGAACGTCCGGAATTCCGGCAGCTCAAGGAAGAACTCCGCACTGGCATCCGCACATGGATCGACGAGAACGGCGTTCCCGGCTACCGCAGCCCGGCGCGCAAGGAAAAGCCGCCTGTCCCATACTCCGAACAACCCCGATATCCAAAACGCAACAAGCGTAAATAGTTCATTCACTTAATTTCTTATTACACGATGAAAAAGATTCTTTTTGCTGCGGCCGCCATAGCCGCCGCCCTGTTCGCCTCGTGCGACAAAACCGACGACACGCTCGACCCCGCGATGCCTGAAACATCCGACACTGCACGGATCGCCATCACGCTCACCGGAGCGGACGAGGCCGACACCCGCGCATTCTTCGACACTTCGGCCAAGGCCGAGGCGTGGGAATCCTCGCTCTCGTCGCTCTCGGTCTTCGCCTTCGACAATAGCGGAGCACTTATCATCCGCCGTGACTTCACTTCGTCGGAGCTCGCTTCCAAATCGGCGACCTTCGCGCTTCCCAAATCTGCGGCCGGCACCGAGTGCTCATTCTACGCCGTAGCGAACTACGACGCCTCGTCGGCCAAGACCCGCGCAGCCCTTACGGCCCTCGTGGAAAAGTCGGCTGCCGACTATAACGGCACCTTCGCCGAAGTGTCCTCCGCGGCCAAACGTTCGGGCGGCTTCGTGATGTCGGGCTCGACATCGAAAACCATCGGCGCCGTGAATTCCACGACGTCGGTAGGCATCACGCTCAAACGTACCGTAGCCAAAGTGGCCCTCCAGACGACCATAGACCCGTCGTTCGCCGACAAGTACGCCGGAGAGCTCACGATCAACTCCGTAAAACTCTCCAAGGCAGCCTCTCAGTCTTCGGTCGTAGCCGGCACGCCGACGCCCGGGGCCATGAGCTACACGCATACCCAAACCCTCGCCGCGGCATCGGGTAAATACAACGCCCTGTTCTACTGCTTCGAGAACGGCTCTTTAACGGCAGGAAACCGTGTGCTGCTGGAAATCAACGCTACATACGATCTGGACGGCAACGGCTCGACCACGGACGACCGCTCGGAGGTGACCTACTCGGTGGAGCTGACGGGCAAGGCCGCGGGCGAGATCCTGCGCAACGGCTACTACCGTATCGCGGCCAATATCACAGGTCTCGTAGGTCAGGATTGCGCCGTGACGGTGACCGTCGCCGACTGGGAGACACCCGTCACGCAGTCCGTCGAACTGGGAGCATAGTCCGCATGTCGTACCGGGTTCCGTCCTGTGTTTCGGGCGGAGCCCTTTTTCTTTCAAAGCTATGAAAAGATTATTATATATCCTGTCGATAAGTCTTGCCGCGACCCTTATGGGCTGCATCGCCGAAGACAGGTCGGCATGCCCTCATCCCCGCGGCGTTTCGGTTCGGCTGACAGTATGTCCCGACCCGATGACGGCCGTAACCCGCACTACGGACGAAGAGGCGCTCCGCGACCTGAACCTCTATCTCTATGACGATGACGGCGAGATCGTCCTGCACCGCTACCAGAGCTCTTCGACGCTGCGCTTCACGTCCTTGCCCGGCAACTACCGGATGCGTATCGCCGCCAATATGGGCCGTGACCTTGGTGAGAATCCCGCATCGGAAGACTTCACCGTTACGCACGCCGACGAGTACGATACGCTGCCGATGTCCTATGAGGGCGACGTTACGATCACGTCCTCGTCCGGCGGTATTCTGACACTTCCGGTCGTGGAGGTGCAGCGTGTCGTGACGAAGGTATCCTACGATATCGCCGTCAAACCCGCAGACATCGAGCTTCGCTCCGTGCAGCTTTGTTCCGTGCCGCGTGCGGTGTCGGTCTTCGACGTGGCGGCCCGGCCGTCGGACGCCCCCGACGACTACACGGACTGCCCGGAAAGCGGGATTTCGGGACAGCATATTTCGGGGAACTGCTATCTGCTTCCGAATATGCAGGGCACGGTTCCGTCCATTACCGACCAGCGCGATAAGAATCCGGACAATGCCCCCGCGAATGCGTCGTATCTTCTGATCCGGGCTGTACGGGGAGCTAAGGTATTGGCCTATTACATTTACCTGGGCGATAACAACACCACGGATTTCAATGTCCGGGCCAACGTACATTACCGGCTCGCGATTTCGATCCTTGGCGACAGCGAGGTCGACACCCGTGTCAGCAGCTATACGCTCAACGTCTATGACTCTTACGCGGAAAATGCGATCGGCGGCTACTGCACATACGACGTGATGGGCGAACTGTTCGTCGAGGTGGAGGGCGATCCGGCGCCCCTGACGCTGCGGGGACACATCACGGCCTCGCAGGGCGACAGGGATCGCCTGCTCGTGGACGATGCTTCCATCGGCACGGGCCGCGATCTGGAGCTTGCGAACCAACCGGGGCTGAATGAATATTTCCTTTACTACGACCTTCCGGTCTATACTACGGCGAACTCCCAAGTAGTCTATACCGTAACGGTCGAAGACGATGCGGGCCTTGCGCAGTCGTTCGACTTCCGCCGCCGCTTTGCAAACCGCCTTCAGGTCGTCGTCGAGACTGCCGACAACGGCAAAGGTTGGGTGAACGTCTCCCAAGCGCTCTATGACGCTGAAATCTCCGGAACGCGCAACCATGTGGTCATGTGTCACGAGATGGGCTGTACGCTGGTGGCGCTTCCTGCCGCGGGCTACCGCTTCGAGGGATGGTACACGACGGACGGCTATACGCAGCGGCTGTCGTCATCGACGACCTATCTCTACACTCCCGCATCGAACGATGCGTCGATCTTCCCGAAATTCACGGCCAACACCCAGCCGCTCGACGACGAGGGCACGGCCAACTGCTATATCGCTCCCGCGCTGAACACCTCCTATTCGTTCGACGCCACGACGATGGGCAACGGCTGCACGACGCTCAACGTCACTCCCAAGCGTCTGTCGGGCGTCTCTGCCCGCATACTGTGGGAAACGGGAACGCTGAGCGAGGCGATCGTTAAGGATGTGCGATATCAGGACGGACGAATCACCTTTACGACCGGTACGACGCACGGCAACGCCGTGATCGGGCTTTTCGACAGCCGTGGGGAATGCCTCTGGTCGTGGCATATCTGGGCGACGGACTACGATCCGGCGGCCACGGCACAGACCTATGCTTCGGGAGCTGTCTTTATGGATCGCAACCTCGGAGCGCTGGAAACGGATTATACACTGCCCGCCTCGCGCGGCCTTTACTACCAGTGGGGTCGCAAAGACCCGTTCCCGTATCCGGCCACGGCGACGGACGCTTATATACAGGCTCCGACCATCTATGCCGCGGGATTCGAATATGCCGAGAGCGATCCGCGGACTTCCGGAACCGAGTCGCCCTACGACGTGATGACCCTCGAATGGGCCACAGCGCATCCTACGACCTATATGGACGGCGTTTCCTTCGAGGACTGGGAAGAGTGGGCTTCTTCGCTGGACTGGCTCTGCGACCACCACCCGAACCTCTGGGGCAACGTCACGACCGGGAAAAATAATATCAGCCGCACCAGCCATAAATCCATTTACGATCCGTGCCCTCCGGGCTGGAAAGTACCCGGTGCCGAGGATTTCGCGGGAATAGAGCGGATAAGCGTATCGGCACCTTATTACGTTACGATCCGCTGCAACGGCACGCAGACGGCGAAGATACCTTTGGGCGGAACATTCTATGAGGGGCGTTACGACCGCAACGGGTCGCTCGGAAGGCTCTACACCAATGCCCCGTATTATCTGCATTGGGGAGGCTCGACCGGCGTGTTCCACGACGTGGCCTGCACCTCGATCGTATTCGACACGAGCAACTACCCGCCGTTCGTCAATACGACGGATTTTTACCGCTATGCCGCCAATCCCGTGCGTTGCGTCCGGGAATAGTTGAAACCTCGTAAAATTCCCACTGCCATGAAAAGATACCTGTGGATATTCGCAGTGCTCCCGTTTCTGTGGAGCTGCATCGCCGAGGACAGCTCGGCATGCCCGCAGCCCCGCGGCGTTTCAGTCCGCATGTCCGTATGTCCCGACCCGATGACGGCCGTGCCCCGCGCTGCGGACGAAGAGGCGCTCCGCGACCTGAACTTCTACCTTCTCGACGCCGACGGCAATGTCGTCCAGCACCGTTACCAGAGTTCCCCGACGCTGCGCTTCGAGTGTCTGCCGGGCGACTACCTGCTGCGCATTGCGGCCAATATGGGCCGCGACACGGGCGATAGCCCGGCATGGGAGAATCTCGCCGTTACGCACGCCGACGACTACGATACGCTGCCGATGGCTTATGAAGGCGAGGTGTCGATTCCCTCGTCGGATGAAACGGTGACGCTTCCGACCGTCGAGGTGCAGCGCGTCGTGGCGAAAGTCACCTATAACATCTCTGTCGCACCGGATGCCGGCGACATCCGCCTGCACAGCGTCCAACCCGTGAACCTCCCGGCCCGGATGCCGGTCTTCGACCCCGGGCTGCGGGCTGCGGAATATACGGCGGGAGAAATCGTCGGCTCGTCGTCGCAGACCCTGACGGGGACGTTCTACATGCTTCCGAACCTGCAGGGCGAGGTTCCCTCGATCGCCGACCAGCGGGACAAGGGCCCCGCGAACGCCCCGGCGGATGCGACGTTCCTGCGCATCCGCGCTCTGCGGGGCTCCAAGGTGCTGGACTACTATATCTATCCGGGCGGCAACAACACCTCGAACTTCGACATACGGGCCAATACGCACTATAGGCTCGATATTATGATCCGTGGCGACGCCGAGGTCGACACCCGTATCCGGGCCTATACCGTAGAGGTGCTGTGCACGCCGGAGGCTGCGCTGTCGAACGGTTTCCTGCTGGAGCGGCAGCCGATGCGCCTGACGCTGCGGCTCGGCGGGGCCTACGAAGAGACCGGGGTCGAAGCCTTCGTGGAGCTGAAGACCGGAGATGTGCGGTATTTCGGGTTCGAGGGCCAATGGGGCGCCGTTGCAAGGACGATGGAGATCCGGGGCCCGGAGAACGACTACGATATCCGTTACTGGCCGCCGTCCTTCACGCGCGAGGAGTGCCGCTTTATGTTCCGGGTTCAGATCCTCGACCGTTACGGGGAGGTCGCCTCGTTCAGTTTTCCGTACTGTTACGCCCACCTGCTTCGGGTCTACACCAAATGGTTCGACGGCAGCAACGGGAAAGGCACCGTCGCCTCGCCCGATGCGCTACGTGTGGTCGAAGACATGACGCTCTCTTCATGGTATTCGCTCATATATTGTCCTGACGAAGGCTGCACGCTCGTCGCCGAGCCCGATGCGGGCCGGTTGTTCGAGGGCTGGTGCCGGAATGCCGACCATACCGGGGTTCTGAGCTACGAGGAACAGTACCGTTTCTCCCCGGACGACGATCCCGCCGTTATTTACGCTTATTTCAGATAAAACCATGAAAACCCTCATTCATATCCTTTTGGGAACGCTGCTTTTCGCCGGCTCCTGCTCGGACGAGATGCCCGTATGCACTCCGGCCGTACACGGCCCCCGGCATGTGACCTTCACGTTCTCCTGCGACGCTCTGCCCGGCACGCGGGCTGTTGCGGACGAGAGCCGCGTCGAGGATATCAACCTTTATCTGTTCCCGGCAAACGATGCTCCGGCACGGCACGTGTACGCCGCCTCGCAGCGCACCGTCGCGCTGGAGCTTCCCGACGGCCGATACACCCTCTATGCCGTCGCCAACCTCGGCACGGACACCGGGCCGCTGCCCGAAGCCGAGGTGCGGGCGCTGCGCAGCGCATGGAACCCTGACGGATCAGACTCCGGAACGCTTCCCATGTCCGCCATGCGGACGTTTACCGTGCGCGGCACGACGCAGATCGCTATTGAACTCGTGCGGGCCGTGGCGAAGGTCGATTTCAGCTACACGGTGGCTGCCGATTTCAGCCGTTCGCTTTCCGTGCGTTCCGTACGTCTGTGCAACGTCCCGCGCTTCGCGGCGCTCTTCGGCGAGGGCCGCATCACCGCAGACGGGGAGTGCGCCGCGACGGAAGCCTTCCCGGCGGACGACGACGGCTATTCCGCCGTTTACTACCTTCCGGAGAACCTGCAGGGCGAGAACGTTTCGATTCCGGGACAGGAGCAGAAGAACGAGGCCAACGCCCCGGAATATGCCGCTTATATCCTGATCGAGGGCGAGGCGGACGGCCTGCACGTCGTCTACCGCATCTACCTGGGGGAGAACAACACCTCGGACTTCAACATCGCCCGCAACCGGGTCTACCGCATCGAGGCGCGGATTTTGGGACGCAATACCGTGGACTGGCGGGTTTCGACCACCGAGGTATCCGTGACGCCTTTCGCCGAACGTCATGCGCCCGGAGGGATCGCCACGGCGCAGCTCCGGGTCGTCAGCACGAACAACGACCGGAGCACCTGCTTCCTGACCTGCGAGCGGGAAGAGGGCGACGGCGATGTTACCCTGGACGGCGAGCCGATCCTCTTCGGAGTGCCTTATCCATTTCTCTCCGGCGACGGGGAGAGAACCGCTGATATCACTTACACGCAGCAGCGGGAAGGCGACGTGCGGCTGCGCCTCGTCCTGACCGACGAAAAAGGGTTGCATGCCGAGCGGGTGCTGCAGACGAGCTATGTCCGCGAGCCGCTGCGGGTATCCTTCACGCAGGACAAGTTCGAACTGGCGGCGCTCGACCGCGCCCGCGTGGACTTCACCATCGAGCAGGACGACTACGACGGGACTTATACCGTGCAGGTCGAAGGTACGCCGACCCTGTTCCGGAACCTGACGGATGACATCGGGCCCGTCACGGGCTATACGGTGGCGGGGAACGGCACCTACCCGCTGCGTATTCGTCCCGAGGCCGTCGGGGAGAATCCCTACCGCATCACCGTGACGGATGAAAAGGGCAACAGCGCCTTCTTCGACTCCTTTGTCACGGGAATCAAAACCGTTTCCTGCTTTACGTGCTCCTTCAGTAAAATATCGGGCGGTATCGAGGTCGTTGCGGAAGGGACCTATCCGGTTATGAACGATCTGACGATTACCCTAAACCCCACAGTGACGGTAGTGCTGCGGGGCGGGGCGACCAAGACGCTGACCTGTACGATGAACGTAAAGATCGAGGCGGATCGGATGAGGGGACGCGCCTCGGCGACGCTCGATCTCGGAACTGGCTACACGGACTACTCCGTGACCGATTACGAAGCGACTTTCTCCCGCACGGCATCCGAGAACGGAATGGTCGAATACGCCGTACAATAATCTTCAAACAGACAGAACAAATGAAAACGAAACGAATATTCATTACGGCGGTCTTGCTGTTGGCGGCCTTGTGGGGCGTGCCCCGCCGGGCTGCGGCGCAGATCTTCGCCGTAAGGGCCAACGCCCTTGCCGCATGCGGCGCGACGCTGAACGCCGGGGCCGAAGCGGCCTTGACGGACAACTGGTCGCTGGAGCTGTCCGGCTACTGGAACCCGGTGCAAACCGCATCCCTCTCGATGAACTTCCATGCCGTGCAGCTCGGCGGCCGCTACTGGTTCTACGAATCCTTCGTGGGACACTTTCTCGGACAGCACCTTACCTATGTCGGTTACGACCTCGGAAGCCGAACGAAACGCTATAAAGGTCATGCCTGCGGTCTGGGTGTCAGCTACGGGTATGCGTGGATGCTCTCGAAACGCTGGAACGTCGCCGTCGAAGCCGGCGTAGGGCTTTACCGCACGAAGGACACGCGCCGCGACCCCACGGTCGGGGACTGGGACGACGAGTATATCTACCATTACCGCCGCTGGACGCTCGCGCCGACAAAGTTAGAGGTATCGTTTTCCTACATCTTTTAACGATGAACACACGTAAAATCATAACTGTAGGAATCACCGTCGGGGTTTTATGGATGATGTT
Source organism: Alistipes sp. DJF_B185 (assembly GCF_964250025.1). Classification (NCBI taxonomy): domain Bacteria; kingdom Pseudomonadati; phylum Bacteroidota; class Bacteroidia; order Bacteroidales; family Rikenellaceae; genus Alistipes; species Alistipes sp. DJF_B185. The sequence goes on along the minus strand of NZ_CAXUDY010000020.1, from coordinate 1,927 downwards.
CGGCTGTTCGGTGGCCGGACGGCTTCAGCGGCAGCAGATGACAGCCTCGCTCTCGCAGCTTACCCGCGCCGAGCGGCAGGAGCGGCAGCAGGACTACCGCCCGCAGGTCGTGAAGTTGCAGCGTGACAGCAACACGTTCTTTCTTGCTCCGGTCGATACGCTTGCCGACGGCGAGCGTGTCATGGCGCTTCAGATCGAGCAGGTGACGGTCGTGGCGAAGATGCGGTCTATTCCCGAGCGCAACGGTCGTGTCGTGCTGGATTTCATCGTGACGCTGCCGAAACAGTTGTTGGGCAGAAGCCGCAGCGTCGTAATCACGCCGATATTGCACAAGCCCGACGAATCCGTGGCGCTCGAAGATCTGGTGATCCGCGGCGGACGCTTCTCGCTGCTGCAAGAGCGCGACTACTGGCAGTACGAAACCTATGTCGAACGCTTCCGCCCCGATACCGTGGGGCGCGAGGCGGCCTTCAACCGTTTCGTGAAGTTTCCCTATCCCGAAGACGTCCGGCTCGATTCACTGGTCGAAGGACGAAGCACCGTCACGTATTACTATTCCCAAGCAGTGAAAACCGACGAGACCTCGAAAAAGATGCTGGTAACGCTTCAAGGACAGGTGTTGGCCGTGGACGACAGCGCCTACCGGCTGCCGCCGTCCGATACGTTGAGCTACGTCGTATCTTCGATGCTCTCCTTCGTAGATACCGTGCCGAGGTATCGCATCAAGGTCATCGACAAGTTCGTGACCGTCGAAGATCGCAATTACATTCAGTTTTTCGTGGGCGATACCCGCGTGGTCGATACGCTGGGCGACAACCGGCAACAGCTGGACAAGATCACCGGCCTGATACGGCAGATCGTCGAACAGCAGGAGTTCTGGGTCGATACCATCACGCTGACGGCGGCATCGTCTCCGGAAGGAGCTTACGCTTTCAACGACCGTCTTTCGCAAGGACGGGCACAGGCATTGAAACGCTATCTTGTCCGCCGATACGGCAGAAGCATCGACACGATGCTTATCGTGCGGTGGGTGGCCGAGAACTGGCCGGAGCTGACGCAGCGCATTCGCACGGACAAAAGCATTGAAAACCGCGAGGCGATTCTTGCGCTAATTGCATCAGAAAAGAATCCCGACCGGCGGGAGCAGGCCATCCGGCTGCGGTTCCCGAAAGAGTATGCCTATATCCGTTCGGTGATCTACCCGCAGCTGCGGGCCGTGAATTTCCGTTACAATCTGCGCCGCAAGGGGATGGTAAAGGATACGATTCACACCACGGAGTTGGACACGACCTATGCCCGCGGCGTGGAGCTGTTGCAGAAACGCAAATACGCCAAAGCACTCTATATTCTGAACGACTACAACGACCGCAACACGGTCGTGGCCCATCTGTCGCTGGATCACAACGAGCGGGCGATGGAGTTGCTGGCCGCGATGCCCGAAGATGCCGCGACGGAGTACCTGCGGGCTATCGCCTGCTCGCGGCTGGGGCGCAAGGAGGAGGGCCGCCGCCATTTCCTCGAAGCCTGTCGATTGGACGAGCGCATGGAGTATCGGGGTAATCTCGATCCGGAAATTGCTGAACTCTTAAAATGACAAATTATTATGAAGCAACAAAAAATCAAGCATGCAATTCTGTTCTGTCTGCTTGTTGCAATTTGGGGTACACTGGCAGCTTCTCTTTTCGGCAGTTGCAATGTTTATGAATACGAAGAAGTGGAAATCATTCACTGTCCCCAAATACAGGACACAATACAGATTCCGGACTGGGAACCGGAGGAATAGACACAAGTGGCAGCGATCATTCAATCGCTGCCACTTTAGGTTTTTGCGGCAAAGGCCGACAATACAATTTATTTACGATACGGTCGCGCATCAACTGCATGGAGTTGAAATTACGCGAAATATTCTGGATGATCTCGATATAAT
>NZ_CAXUDY010000019.1:0-43682 GCF_964250025.1 Alistipes sp. DJF_B185 | reverse complement strand
GCCGCTTCGATCCGTCATACGCAGCATATTATCCAGTGTCTCGATGCGGGTGCCGATGTGGCGACATGCCCCCTTGCAGCGATCGAAGGACTGCTCAGACATCCCCTGACGGACAGCGGGCTGGAGAAGTTCCTCGCAGACTATGCGCGCCTGAATGCCTGACGAGTCGCCGGCCGCGATAAAACGACAACGCCCCGATTCGAATTTTGAATCGGGGCGTTGTGGCAATCATTTCTTTTCTAAAAGCCGCTGGAAGTCTGGATAGGGTTTTGAACGCAGGGATATCATGAGCCGGAATTCTAATCGTCACATTTTTGGAAATGTTGCGTGCCGTCTTCTCCCTGCGATGCTTGCGGATGAATGCGCCGAAACCGCGAAGATAGACATGCTCCCCGGCAATTACGGTACCACGGACCTGTTCCATAAATTCCTCGACAACAACCGAAACGGTTGCGGCCTCGATGCCCGTTTCCTGGGCGAGTTGCTTTACGATATCTGCTTTGGTCATTTTTGTAAGTTTTTGTCCGACAAAGATAAACAAACTTCCGAACTGAAAAAAGCCCATCGACAGTCCGATGATTATACCAACAGGTTTATTGTATTGCCGCAGAACGGCGCATCGTGATATTAGAAAATAAAAATCCGGGTTCGAACATTTTTAACATGGATACAGATTCATCTCTTCCGACCCCGTTTCATAGAGGTCGTATCCTTGTCCTCCGCTACGGGAAGTTTCTGTTCTTTTAACGGCCACTGCGAAAAAATATGCTCTTGGCGGACTGTCATCTCTTTCAGTCGTCGGGCGATCTGCTTCCAGTCGTATTCGAAATTCAGCATGACGATATCCTCGCCGAAGTCGATATCATCGAAATATGTGAGTGCCTTGAACGGGCGGATGACATTTGCCTGCGGAAATTTTCGTTCGTAGCATTTGAGCATCTCATAAAACGGCATCCGGGTGGACAGGCAGGCGATATCCACGAAATCTTTGAGCCGCGAACCGTCGTCGGCGATCGCAGACAGCTTCATGGCGACGATATCCTCGATGCTGTATAAACGGATTCCGGATTCCGCATAGGGCCGCCGGAGATATGCATATTTGTGAGCTATGCAGTCGATCTTAACGCCGTCGATCATACCTTTCAGCGTGTCGGGGCGCCTGAAGGCCGTTTGGAATCCGTATCGCTGCGAAAGAAACGTTTCAAGTTCCCCGACGTCGAACGACTCCGGAGTGAACAGATCCAGATCGACACTCACACGATGCCCCAGATATAAGGCCAAAGCCGTACCTCCGGCCAGATTGAACGCCGCAAGTCGGGGCTCGGCCTCCAACTGCTTCAACAACCCAAGTGTCTGCGGCGCAACTGTTTGCGTGTGTAACATCTCAATTCCTCTTTTTTAAGGCCGAAAGCCGTACATACGAAATTCATATCCTGTGCCGAGAGTGTCGGAACCTCTTTGATGATTTCCCGGAAGCCTTCGATGCCTCCGTAGAGGTCGAACGCCGCGAAATAGTCCCGGAGCCATCCCCGTTCTATGATGCGCTGCACAACGACCTTACGCGAACGCTGCCAGTCAAACTGCGTCAGGTCATAGTCCCAAAGCAATGTTTTTGAGACCTTGCAGCAGCCTTTATTTCGGATATAGTCATCGAATATGGTCATGGGCCGGAGTTCGTTTCGTTTTACAAAGATACGGATAAGCCGAGAGTAAACCAAAACTTGTTTTGAGTTTACCGAGGCGGAGTATCTTCGGCGAAGCCAAAGATACGAATTATCCTGATGATATGCAATTTCCGTGCTTTGTCCGGCACACGTCTTCAAGAGTTGTGTCTTGTCGCTCGTCATTCGCCGCAGCAGACACGGGACAAATCGGATATATACTCCCCGACGAAGGTCGGATACGGTGGTACGGACATCTCCGAACCGATTGTTCCTGTCTGCAGCATAGTGCAAAATTTTCATACGCATAAATAACCGGTTTTCAGGTGTGGGTCGCCCAGCCGTGAAAGGGGCGGTCGATAAAACAGCACGACCGATCCGGACATCCATGATAAACCAATCCGCCGACAACGCCCAGACTTCCGTCGGGATAGCGTTCCTTGAAGAGGAACGAATAGGGCGCGAAGTCCCTGTAAAGTTCTATCTCGCACGGATGATGGGGATTTTGCTCCCAGCGTTCGAGCCGTTGCAGACACTCTTCGAGCGTCTTGTCGCCGATACTCTCGGCGTATTGCACTACCTTATCGTAGTGCTCCTGACACATGATTTTCATAATAATCAAATTTTAGAATTTTGTTTATTTCCCCATTTCGGGGTGTTGTTCCAGAAAGAGCATCCGCTGCCGGATATAATGCAGCAGCGGTTCTCCGTCGCCGACAGATTCCATAATGTTATTCGTTCCGCCAATATCCTTCAGCACTTTCAATGAGAAAGAGTTGTGTATCTGCCCCGAATCGAACTGCAAATCGTGTCCGGACTCGGTAAAGGTGATGCAGACAGGTCTTTCCCGCTTTGTTCTGCCGAAAACCGTGATAGCGCCACGCAAGTCTGTCGGATAGAACTCGTCGTTGTTCTCCCAGTCGATCTCAGGAGTCAGGCGGGCGATCTCCGCCATGACCGGCCGAAGCAGCCCCTCCGTCCAATGCGGATTATTCAGCCGCTCCCGTTCCTGCTTCAGATGTTCAATCTCCCGATCGATCTCCTTGCGGCGCTTGTCGCACTGCGTTTTATGCAGGCGGTAGCGCGTAATGATATTCTCAATAGCATTCATCTTGTCAGGTATATTATGCATACCAACTGCACCGCAGGGGCTGCCCGCCCCATTTCCATGCAGTGCGGCAGGAGTCGATGCGGATATAATTTTTCGACAGACGGTGCGTATGGGTCTTGCCCTTGAAAACATCGGGCAGCGGGACGGTCGTTCCGCACATATAGCCGTCTTCGGTAGTTTGCTGGTCGAGTTGCCGAAGGTCAACCGCGCTGCCGCGGATCGCCACGACCTGATAGAAGTCGATATTGGTCTGCTCCCAGCCCCACGATGCATAAAGTATGTCACCGACGCGCAGCGAACGTCGGAACTCCTCACTCGACCGCGCTACGGCTTCGTCATGGCGGCGGAACCGCTCGGCCTCCTGCCGGATACGCTCCATAGCTTTGTCGTCGTACATTTGTCATGAGTTAAACAATTGAATTATTTTTACAGTATCAGGCATGGAATAAGACAGATTTGTCGTTGGTTTTAGAAACCGTAGAATACGTTACGTCCCCATGCTTTGCATCTTAAAACCGGACAGTTCGTTAGGCCATGTAGAGCCCGTGTTCGCGACGATGGTTTACAAGATGTAGTTTTTACTTAAATTCTTTTTATTATGGTTTATATCGGTATCGACATCAGCAAAAGCAGTTTTATTGCAGCTTACCCGTCAACGAACGGCTACCGTACTAAGACTTATCCGAACACTATTGCGGGAATTCGTAAGTTCATCGCTACGCTCTCCGTCGCTGAGCATCACTGCATCATGGAAGCCACAGGTAATTACTGTTTTCTACTGCTGTACCTGCTTCATCAGAGCGGTATAGTCGTCAGTCTGGTCAATCCCAAGCAGATCAAGCATTTTGCCCGAATGATGATGGCCGTTACCAAGACCGACGAAAAAGACGCCTGCATGATCGCCATGTACGGGGAGAAGATGAACCCTCCTGTCTACAAAATGCCCTCGCAAGCTATTATCTTGCTCAGACAGAAGAAGACCGTAATCCGTCAATTGCGTAAACAACTCGTCGCATCAAAGAACCTGCGTGAATCGCTTGTCGTACTGCCGTATCGGGACAAAGCCTGTGTGCGGGCATTGGACAAGACCATTGACTTCTTAACCAGACAAATCGAGCAACTCGAAGCGGAACTGGCAGACATCGCATCTGCGGAGTTCGATAAGCAACTCAAAGCCCTAACATCCACCAAAGGAATCGGAATTACGCTCGCTACGGCACTCATCCTTACCACCGGAGGATTTACCTACTTCGACAATGCAAAGCAACTATCCCGCTTCATCGGAATATGTCCCACCTACCAACAATCGGGAACATCCGTAAATATCAAAGGGCATATAAACCGGAATGGAGATGAACACTTACGATCCTTGCTTTATGTCGCTTCATGGTCAGCTCTGCGTTCAAATGCGGCATGTCGGGAATCTTATCTCCGATTAAAGGCAAATGGAAAACCATCTAAAGTAGCTCTGATCGCTGTGGCTAACAAACTCGTCAGACAGGCTTTTGCTATCGCTACAACCGACTCAACATATATCGACGGGTTTGTCTCTACTAAAAAATAACCTCTCGTTCATTTTTTTTACCTCTTTATTTGCTTTTTAACACAGTTCGTATTCTTCCGGTGTGTGGGCCTTGTAAACATACCGGGGGTGCTTCATCCCCGGCGTCCATGCCGCGATACAGCGGCCGTTACGGCCCTGAAACCGGACAAGCGAGATATTATAGATCAATTCGGGAGCGAAGCCCGTCCCCTGAGCGAGCCGCTCGGCGTTCTTGTTGATGCGATAGGTTTTCATTGTTTCTGAGATTTAAGATTTGGGGTATCTTCTTCTACGACTTGGAAGTTGTCGGGATTCCAGCCCTTCATGAAAAGAGCAGCTTGTGCGTCGATGACGCTCGGAAAGATGCGGCGGTGCTGCCGCGAAAAAGAGATGCGCCCGGCCGAAATCCGCCGCACAGGGCGCCCCCGGTGTTCGAGGTGGCAGCGGCATGGCACGGGACGGTAGTGCAGGAAGCCCCGCATGCGCAGCAGCAGGCCCCGTTCGTACTCCTTGTCCTCGCGGCAGCGTTCCCACGCCTCGTATTTGTCGATGCCGTCGGTCAGCAGCGTGTAACCGACAGCCCGATCATAGCGGGTTCGGCCTTGCCAAAGGCCCTTGAAAAAGAGCGACAGAAGTTCCAGTTCGAGCGTCGGACGGCCTTTCGTGCGCAGAATTTCGGTCAACGATTCGACTTCGTTGTAACGGAAGTCGAGCGGGCGAATGTTGTTCGTCGCCATGCGCACCATCACCCGCAGGTCGGGGGTAATGGTGATACGTGTTATAATCTGATAGCTCATAATGATATGCAATTAAAAGACCGCAGCTTTAGGGCTGCGGCCTGATTTGACAATACGTGAAGTGTCGTGTTATTTCGGATTGGTCGTGTCCCGGAGCTTCAATCCGAAAGCACCGCAGGCTGTACGCAGATCTTCGCTGAACTTGCTGCTCTCGCAATAATAATCACCCATTCGCCCGGCCAATTCCTGCAGATCGCTGTCCGTAATCGTCGCAGTATCGTATCCGTGTCTTTCGAGTACCGCACGGTTCAGAAAGGCGATGTCGAACTCCGCATTCGGATCATCCTTACTCGGAACGCTTCGCAGTTTCTCGTCGGTGAATCGGCAAATCTCGTCGAGGTATTCCTTCTCCGCCCAGTCCGTATCCTCGTGCCGCCGGGAGAACTCGTCACCCCAGGCAATGAGCGTCGCGATCGTATCGCGGGAGTTGTCCGAGGGGCGGAATTTCCTGCGCCCGGCTTCATAGGCGATATCGACCAGCGCCTCGGCATAGTCGCGCAGGGACACATTGCCCGGAAGCGCTGCGGGCTGCCTTTTCATAAAGGCAGTGACGGCCTCGGCATAGATCCGAAGCTGCAAACGGTCGCGCTCCGCGACGGCTTCGTCGCGGTTCAGCCCGAATTCCGGGGATTCATGTCCGTCGAGGAAGTTCTGCAACTCGCCCAGCCGGAAAACGTCGTAGCGCGTATGGTATTCCGGCAGGCAGCGTTCTACGAAATCTGCCGTAAGGTCGCTTGTCGTCTGCGGCGCAGCTTCGGCGGACGGGATAAAATCATATTCCTGCAGCCATTCAGCGATGATTTGCAGGGTATCGCAGGATAGATTTTCAAGCGGAAGCGGGAAATCATCCCCGTCCCATCCGTCCATCAGGCAGACGGGCGTCAGCCCATCCTCACAAAATTCGAGGGAGATTACATTGCGATAAAGGCCGTCGTATCTGATTGTAAGGGGTGACTCGTAATACTCCTCGTAGGCGAGGCCGCCCGTATCTGCCAGCCTCTCGCGGTCTGTCGCATCGGCCTGATAGGTTCCCAGCCGCCCTTGCCGGCTGGCGATGACCGAGCGGATGACGCCGATCTGATAGGCACGCAGTTTTTCGAGTGTTTCTTTGTCTTTCATAATCGTAGAGAGTCAAGTTATTTATAAGAAAATTTCGGTCTGACGAAATAGCAGACCGTGGTGTGCCGCCCGTGATCCTTGACGAGTTTCACGGGTTGGGGCGCATTGTAGATGCGTCGCTCGGAAACGGGAGCATCGAGCGCATTCCATTTCTCTTGCGATACGGCGGTCTGCTCGTCCCGATAGCACCAAACGATGACGGATTTCGGATCGGGAGCCGCAAATACGGTTCCTTCGTAATCGGAGAGAAACTGCCGGAACTCCTCTTCCGAGCCGAACGAGATGCACTCGCCCCGGTAAAGATCACCGTTCCGGCATTCCGCATCCTTATAGAGTCTGATCTTGCGCCATTTCTCGGTGGAGAAATCACCGTAGAGCAGATCGCCTTCCCGGAACTCCCACTGCGGAACCTCGGCGCAGAACCGGACGACTCCGTTGCCGCAGGCGCCGCAATGGCCCCAAGCACAGAAATCCCCCGGCATAGCACCGGAAGGCTTCAGTTCTTGCGGCATCACGGCTGTAAAAGGCCCTCCGCTGACCGAGCAGCCGATACCGTCGGCTGTCGCCCACACGAAAGGCACGTAAGGGCACAGGCAGATCGAGCGCATTCCGTCTTCACGGACCGCCTCGATCAAGGCGTTGCCATGGAAGTCGCCGTGGCGCGTGGTATAGCGCACCCGGTCGCCGCCCTGCGAGACAAGCGGGTTGCGGGTACGTTCGATATGACGCACCAAAGCATTGGCGGCATCTACGTCCTCTTGCGTCAGGCAATGTTCATGGTCGTAAAGCGTATTCATCGGCAGCAGCGTTTCGCGGCTGTACCGATCTTCGGTTTGGGATTGTTGCATATAGCTGATAATGAAAGCGCCGCGACCTTTCGGCCGCAGCGCAGATTAAATGATTGGTTTATCAAGGTTCAGGCAGCTTCGGCCGGAATCGCTTCCGAAGAGTCTGATTCTTCCCCGCCGGCCAGCCGTTCGGAGATCATGCGTGCCGCCCGGTTCACGTCTGTGAGGATGTCGAACAGGTAGGTCGGCTCTTTATGGAACTCCGCCAGCCAGTCCTTGATATAGGCGGCGCTCTCCTCACGAGGCGTCGTAGCGAAGCCCAGCATCGCACCGCACAAGGCCGCCGTAAGTTCGGCGACCAACTCTTCGCGGATGTAGTCGGCATCTCTGTAGCAAGCGCCAAAAGGACGGTTCAGACGCTCCGCATGCCCCGTACTGTGCGTGACTTCGTGGAGAAGTGTCGTGTAGAATGCCGCGCCCTCCGGGAACTGCCGTTTTTCGGGGCAGACGATCCGGTCGAGCGTCGGCGAATAGGACGCCCTGTTGCCGGATTTGAGCAGGATGGGACAGAGCCACGACCGCTCCGCCAGCATCCGGTCCAGCGCCTCGCATGTCAGACCGTCCGAGTAGTCTTTCGGCCCGGTCGGTGTCGTAAGCGAAGCGTAGCGCTCCGGCTGCTGTTCCGACATATCCGTCTGGTCGATGTTGAAGACCGGGTAATAGCGCATCACGGGCAGCACGTCGTATTGCCGCCGCTGCTCCTGCGGCAGGCGGTAATAGTCCGCCAACTCAATCTTCTTGCGGGTCTCCTTATGGCGGATATACAGTTTCCAGAAGAAGACCGGGAACGAACCGGAGCCTTTGAGGATGTTCAGACCCTCCTCCTTGGCCTGCTTGAACGTCATAAAAAGCGGCGTACTGTAGCCTGCGATCTCCGAGAGGAACAGCAGCATCAGGATATTCCCGCCCCGGTAGGGCGTGCCGCGCAGATTGCGCGGAAGACCGTGCGCGAGGTCGGCGATCCACGGCTTGCGCCACTCCTCGGTGAGCGTCTCCATTTTCTTTATCATCAGCTCCGTCAGCTGCGGAGCGATCTTTTCAATCAAATTCTTATTCATAGCAGTAATAATGAAAAGACGGAGCAGGCATGACCTGCTCCGTCGGTTGGACATCTCGTTCGCGCTATCGTTATGCCGCCGTTTTCATCTCCTCAGGCACCCGGGTATCGGGTTCGATATCGGGGTCCATCGGAATAATCAGCGGCTCCGGCTCTGCGTCGGGCGTTTCATCCGGCAGCAGGTCGGGAAGCTCCTCGGGCTCGAAGTCCGGAGCCTCCAGCATCGAAACAGCCTGCGCTTCGGCCTCGGCTTTTGCCTGCAAAGCGTCGATCTGCTCCTGAAGCCGGGCTTTGCGACGCTCGTAGACTTTCAGATACTCCTGCTGCACTTTCTGGCTCTGTTCCGCGAAGTTCATATCCGCGAAGCGGCACATCATTCCCGTCAGGAGCGTTTCGTCCGTACAACGGAAATCCGGAGCCGCCGATCGGAAGTAGTCCACCAGAAACGCGCGGATCAGCGCTGCCTGCTGCTTGGCCGTAATGCGTCCCGCAGCGGCGAACTGCTCTTCGTCGGTCAGGTAAGAGCCCTCCTTAGGCCGGAAACCGCACTGACGGAGTTTCGAGTCGCTCATTACGCGCTGCATCACGGCATAGTAGAACATCTGCTGCTCCTCTTTCTGCAAGGGCTTGTTCGCAACTTTCACATCGAGGAAGACCCGCTTCATATCGGTCGTGATGTGTTCGTAGCAGATTTCCCGATAGCGACGCTCCTGTTGGAACAGTCCCTCCAACGGCGAGGGCGGGACGACGGTGACGAAGACCTTGTGTTCATCGTCCTGTCCCTCGTTGACCGTCACTTCCCGCTCTTCGTCCTCGATCTCTTCGTAGCGGAGCTCGATATCGAGGTTGCCGATGATTGCGTATTTGCGCACGCGCCCTTCCGAGATGTCGAACTCCAACTGCTGCGTCTGTTCCGTAAAGCGGATCATCCGGATCTCATGCCTCTCCTGAGCCTCGGCAAAATCCACCTCTGACACGTAATTTTCGGCCTGCGGAACGTCGGGCATCTGCGGAGCTTTGTCGTAGTAACCGGCATTGTATTCCAGTTCTTCGACGTGGTAGCCCTCCTGTTCGAGTGCTTCGAGCACTGCGGCAGGCGTTTCGCCGTCTGTGGCCAGTGTCGTACGCGGATCGTCCTTGAGGAGTTTCACGGCCTTCTGTACCAAAAACTCGTTGTTCTTGCGGATCATGCACTCGCGGTTTTGACAGCCCGCGCAGCCACCCGCGCATTCGTCCTTGAACAACACCTGATTGGCCGTGTTGTGCTGGCAGGAAAGGCACTCCGTCTTATCGAAGTTGTAGCTTTCCAGCTTGGTCATATAACGCTCGTAGAGCCGCCGGGCGATCTCCTTGATCCGCGCGGTCTTCCACGAGCTGTAACACCCCTCGGCGAAATGATCGTCGTAGACCTCCTGCTGGATGTCGGCGGGATATTTGGCGATCTCCGTAGCGACGCCCACCGAAATCTCCTCCTTGTCGAGCATCCCGGCCAGGGCATCGATCAGCTCGCAGAGTTTCAGTCGCGAGCGGATGTAGGCTTCCGACTTGCCGAACTTGCCCACGAGACTCTCGATCGTATGCCGCCCCGACTGCAAGGCCCGCTTGTAGGCAGCGGCCTCCTCGCGCGGCCGTACGTCCTCGCGTTGCAGGTTCTCCGTGATGGCGGCATCCTCGGCCTCGGCGTCCGACAGATCCCGCACCAGGGCAGGGATGAATTTCAGGCCCGCCATTGCAGCCGCCCAATAGCGGCGCTCGCCGTAGACGATCTCGAAGCCCTCGTCCCTCGGACGCACGCAGATAGGTTGAAGAACGCCCGACTGTTTGATGCTTTCGGCAAGTTCCAACAGCGTTTCTTCGCGGAAGTTCTTGCGGGGATTGTAGGTCGAATTGACGATCTTGTTCAGGTCCAGCAGCCGGACATCCGTTTCGGGATGGGCTGTCGGTTGTTCGACGGTAACGGTGTCCGCAACCGTTGTCTGCGGTTCGGCGGCTTCCGTATTTCGAGCCTGCGGCCCAACAGTGTCGGGAATGACCGGCATCAAAACTGCGGACTTGCCGTTCTTTTTCGATTTCGAATTCATTTTCGCAGTCTGCATAACATGTAACAGTTTTTACCGTGTGTCTCACGTGTTTGTGCCTGTACGACCTTTATTTGTCATGGATCGCACAGGCAATGAATAATATGTTATGAGGCTTTAATCCCGAACGGGTCGGTTGCCTCGGGAAGATTCATAAGCCCGAGGCGCAGGCGCAGGGACGGAAAAATACCGCAGCCCCGGCGAGGATGATTTTTCCGCCCCGGAGCCGGAGAGGGAGGCCCGGCCGACTGGCTCGGGCTTATCTTCCCCGACGGCAACCGATAAGGGGATGGAAATACTGATATTGAAAATCTGTGATTGATCGAAAACGTAATTTGATATGTTTGGAAAAAAGGTAATTTATATATAATTTCACCAAATATTTAGTAGGAGAATATTTAAAAGACATATGGATAAGGAAACATTGGCCAATCACATATCCAGATTGGGAAAGAGAGATTTCGAAATTGCATGTAGACTTATATTGCATGACATTTTTAACCTGATAGCCGTAAATGTAGATGGCGCAAACGATGGGGGAACAGACTTTGCTGTATTTAATTCAGAAGGGAATCGAACAAAAGCTGCCTATCAAATCACAACACAAAAAACGGACATTAGGAATAAAGCGTATAAAGATGCATCAAAATGTATATCTAAATTACACGTTGATCGTTTTTATTTTCTATCCACGTATTCACTTTCGGAAACTGATGCCAGAATGATTGAGGCGGAAATTCTGAATGAGTTAAAAATACCATCAACGGTTTTATCTCCAAATGTTATAGCAGATCTATTAATTAGCAACAGGTTAGAAAGTAAGCTACTTGATGCTACAGGGTTCCCCGACCTTAGAGCATATAATTCAAGTTCTTTAGATTATCGGGAAATGGCTCTGCATAGTTACACCATATTATCGAATGATGCTAAAAATCTCAAAGCTCAGATATATGATGATTCTATGATTTTGGTTTTATCTGATTATCCCGAAGGTTTGAATGAAACAGAAGTAATCGATAAAGCAATTGATCTGTTATGCCTTTCAGAAACAAAAAAAGAATTATTACACAAAAGAATAGGCGCTCTATTCACACATCGCATAATTCAAAGAACCGATGAGAATAAAATAACGTTGACAAATAACGCAATCCAAGATGTTAAGGCCAGAAAATCATTATATGAAAGAGAATTAGAGGATCTATCCGCAGCCCAAACGGACTTATTCCATGAATACGGTGTAGATTGGACCAAAGAGGACTCCAAACAAGCATCGATATGGATTGCCAACGCTTACATAGCACAACAATTATCTATACTTAAACAAGCAAAAACAAGTATGGCATCTAATTCTTTGCTTGCTATAGGAACAAAAAGTGGGATCGATAGACTTAAAGAATTTCTAATTAAAGAAAAGAAAATACCAACTAATCAGATAGATGTAATAATTGAAAAAATGATAGGAATGGCTTCCAGTCATCCTTTAATTGTTAAAATTACAAGTGCGTCTGTATATATCGCCTTAGAAGGCTCCAATCCTCTTACAGCCTCAAAAGTCCTCGGTGCGAATCGATGGAGCGACATTTATTTGTTGGTGGAACCAACAATCGGAATTCCGTATTTATGTTCTCAGCTATATAAGGGAAAAGTAAATCGCTACTTTGACAATGCCATTTTAAGTATCAAGCGAGCTAAGGAGTTAGGAATAATGCTACGCATTCCTTATTTTTATATTAAGGAATGTGCAGGTCATCTTCATATGGCGAGAAAATTTGATGGAATAGATTTAGATCCTAACGAAATGCAATATTCGAGTAATGCTTTTGTGGCTAATTATTATGCTTTAAGGGCACAAGGTGTTCATATGCCTGACAGTTTTATGGAATATTTAGCGACGTTTAGCCCTGCAATCAAAATAGAGCATAATGATTATGCCGATTGGATACGAGAAATAATGACAAATATTCAGTCCTTTTTCACCCGTTCAGGAATTGAATTCGCAGAAACGCCAACATATACGGCAGATGAACTAAAATTATATGAAACTGAGTACAGCTATTATCTTCAAAATAATAATTTAACAAAACCACAGCATTTGATGCGAAATGATATATATGCATTAAAATATACAGAGGAAAGGGTTTCCAAATACGGAGAACATTGGATGATTCTCACATTTGATAATTCATTAACTCAGGTTGCTCAAAAATGTGAACATGAAGCTTGGGTTAATAACCCATTCTCTTTTTTAGATATGGCTGAGATTACTAAAGACCTTTCGGACAAAAAATTCTATTCGTTAGTCCATGCGGTAGCATCCTATAGTCAACAAGCATTATCTATCGGAGCTCGAATTATAGACCGAGTCGTATTGTATGCATCGAAAGAGATGCAAGATTGGGAGTTTAGGCGTGATATAAATAAATTTAAATCAGAGTTGATAACACGAGCTCAGAATGACAATATAAATTATATGGTAGAAGTAGATCAAAAAACGGATGATTTTTTGAAAACGCATGGGATATCTATGACAAATGAGCTTGAAAATGTAGACATTTAAAACGAAAAATTCTGATATTCATTTTAGTTAAAGGTACGATCTTTTAAATAGTTTTAGGATATCTGTCAGAGAAATTCGCTTTATCATTGATATTTTCAGACCATTCGTCGAAAGTGGTTGCGTCGAAGACGCCGTACCGGCGTATTTCGGCATATGCCTGTTCTTCCCGGAGCAGGGACTGCCGGGAGACGAACGTTCCGGTGAAGTTTGTCAGAGCCAGCGGCACGAGCCACTGAAAATCGCTGCCACGGCCGCCCATGACCTCACACGAGTGAAAATCTGCGGGAAGGGTTTCGGGATCGAGGCGATACATAGTGAAAAGTGCAGGGATGCCGTTGATCTCGGCGTCGCGGAAATCCCTGATTTCTCCGAAAGGGAGAGATGAGGCGTATGCCATAATGTTGAATTTTAGAAAAGTTCATAGATTTTTCGAGAAACGACTGCGGCTCCGGATATTCGGAGCCGCAGTGTTAAAGCCGAAGGGCATGCCACTCGCCGTCCGAATAAACGTAACCCTCCAGATCGAGTGTGTACAAATCCGTGGACACGATCCGTAGAAACAATGTCGCGTCGTTGGGAATCGTTCGGGTCAGATGACGAAATGCAGCCAGAGGGAAAGGCTTGCGTGCGATAAACCGGCCGCGAACCTCGTTTTTCGATGGGATATATTCGTACAAACGATAATTGAGCGCCAGCCAGCGAAGAACTTTACGGCGGGCTTCTATATTGTCCGTTCGCAGCGTAAAACGGTTGAAGCAGTAATTGCGCATCGTCGGATGAACTTTACGGTCTTTTGATAAGGTATTAATTCAAAGCTAATGCAGCCATAAAGTAGTCGATGGAATCGTATTCAAGCCCCAATCCGGAGCAGGCTGTTTCGAGGTCGCCGTAATGCAGTTCGCCGGCATCCCGCAGCTCGCCGAGGCTGCGCAGTTCCGCATCCAGGTATTCCCCGGCACGCCGTTCTCCGCAGCGGCATGCGACCCGGATATTATTGATAATATCAGTTCGGTTCATAGTTGTAAGATTTATTATTTTCGGATTATATAACCGGACGAATCCGGTCTGTTCGCAGGAGTCGTTCAAGGATTAAGCCTTAATTTGTTATCGGAGGCGGCCAAAAAATCATCGAGCGTACGACAACGATAGTCCAGTGAAATTCGTTCACTGTAATCCGTCTGCCGGATCTCGAAAGTATAGGTCAGACCGTGCCGTGTGATATGACCGCGATTTTTGTCATATTCCCAAACCACATCAGGTATTGTTTCCAATCGATTGCGGTATCCGGTCATTTTTCGCTCGTTCTCCGCATTGATCCGTTCGAGGCTTCGGTAACCCTGCGTGAGGTATTCCACCCAGTCGTCGATCTTCTTCCGGGTGAAAACTCCGATACGGTTCGGTGCGGTTTGTTTGTCGAAAGCCTTGCCGTAGGAGTACTTGTCCGCATACCGGAGGAACGACCAATCGAATCGAAGGTCGTAATAGGCTTTCGGATAGAAGTATCGGCGGACGAGAAACAGGATGCCGTTTCTGCGGAAACCGGAACTTACCTCCTCGAAATAGTTCTTCAGGCTGTCCGCGGCATGTGTAACACGGTAGAACAAGGCTGCATCCGGAACGAACTCCTGCACCGTTTCCAATACGGCCGATGCGCCTTGAATGGCCCGCTCTATGTTATCCTCGGCATTGGCGAGCAACAGCTCGTCGAAGGTAGTCTGATCGATCCACTTTCTCATCGTTGAGACACCTGCCTGCGGCAGGATTCCGTTTCCCGCAGGTAATCGTTCAACGCAGGCACAAGGATCGTACACTCGGCATCGGGCTTTCCGAGAAAACATTTCACCTTTACCGATGCCTCCACGCCGTCCCGGGCGTAGGTCTTGAAGCGGTAGTCGTAACCCGCCACCGCAATCTCGAATTTTTGATGTTTCATCTTCGAAATGGATTTTGATTGGACATACGGCCGGCAGATCCCCGCTATGAAAGTGAGAAGCCGGCTTCGGGGCAAAAAATTCAGCGGCAGGGGCAGCCCGCAGTCGGTCTTTTTCGCGCGATACGACCCGAAGGGTGGAGATCGCGCGAAAAAGCCGAAAAGGGCGTAAGACCCTGACGCTATCTTGCCCCGCAGACGGCGATCACAAAGGAATTCTGATTATTACTCGTGCTGTCTCAAAACAAAAAAGCTGTTTGTGCCAGTACAAACAGCTTTAGCGCTTTCTCGATTATCGGACAACCACGCGAGGCGCTTTGCGTATGGCATTCTGCAAATTGCGCTGATTGAGTTTCAAAGACAATGCAAGCAAATCGTAGGCATTGTAGAGGAATTGTTTCCGATAAATTTTAGGACGGATTAGACGTTGGTGCCGGCACACGATAAGCGTTTCTGCCGATATACCGAGGATTTCACAAGCCGCACGAGCCGAAAGGTACATCGGATATTTACTTTGGCTGCATAGATATTCGAACAGCATCACGCTTTTGCTCAGCATGAAATTGGTTTTAATCAGGCTCTCCAACCGTTCGGGTGTGACCAGTACATAGATTTGGTCTTTTTTCGGAATGTTCATGGACGATAGTTTTTATAGGTTTGTGTCTTTCAATGTTTCGAGTTTTCCCTGCTTACGCATCTTGCGGATGAACTCTTGGACCTCGGAGAGCAGGTACATCCTGCGATGCCCGAAAGTGAAGCCCACCAGACGCCCTTGTTCTCTGTAACGTCGCACCTGACGTTCGCTTTGGCGGAGCATTTGGCAAACCTCCGAAAACTCCAGCATAGGGTCGCCCTCCAACACGCTGCGATGTTCTTTCAGGGAGCGGATCTCTTCCAGAATTTCCATGACGATGGCCAGAATACGCGAAATGCTGTCTGCGGATTGATTTTCCATAATTATTATGAATTGGTTTCTTCCGCAAAATTGGGATAATCCTTCGAGACGATCATCTATGTTTGAAGCAGTTATATTATTTTGATATACAATTAATTGTAATTAAAACGAATACTTGCCGGAGATTTTGTCATTGATTGTTGTAATAGCCTGGTCGATCATACTTTCGGTTACTTTTGCATAGATTTGGGTCGTCGTAATGCTCTTATGTCCCAGCATTTTACTCAAAGCGATCAACGGCACGCCGTTCATCAGCGAGATGGTCGTCGCGAACGTATGCCGGGCAAGGTGGAACGAAAGCTGCTTTTCAATGCCGCAGGCGGCGGCGATGAATTTCAGGCTTCGATCCATCACTTTGACTGTGGACATCGGAAAGACCTTCTCCGGCCCGGCCAGACCTTTGTATTTATTCAGAATTGACAACGGAACGGGTAACAACCTGACCAAGTATTTGGTGCCCGTCTTCATCCGGTTACCCGAAACCCACCAATTGCCCGCAGCGTCCTGCTCGAATTGCTTCCATTCGAGCGATCGCATATCCGCGTGACAGATACCCGTAAAGCAGGAGAAAAGAAACAGGTCTCTTGTCCGCGCCTGGCATTTATGACGAAGTGGTGTGGTCATCAGACGTTGTAACTCCTCGTTCGTAAGGTATCCCCGCTCGACCTGCGGAGGCGTATAGCGGTAGAGGGCAAAAGGATTGCGGGGCATCCAACCGTTATTGAAAGCCATTTTGACTACATATTTCAGGCATTTAAGATAACCGGACAATCCATTGGGGGACATTCCGAGGTCATGGAATAGATAAGTATGGAATTTTTCAATGAAGGACTGCTCTAATTCCAAAAGCGGCATATCTTTGACCCGATACACCTTTTCCATGAAAGAATGCAAATGTTCGGAACATTTACAGTAACGCTCCCAGGTCCTGCGGGCACGATCGACACCAACCCGTTTTCGATAGTCTACCGTAAATTTTTCGAATGCTTCGAGCAGGGTCTGGTATTTCCGGTCGAAACCCTGATAGGCGTTCCGTACCCGTTCGGCCGTTACATAACTGTCGTGATCACAAATATCCTGATAATGTTTATTGATTTGCCCCCGAATATTGTCCAAATAGCGATTGATACGATCGGCTTCGACACTCTTGCCTTTCGCACGACCGCCTTTAACCTCCCACAGGCGAACCGGGACTTCGATTTTGGCGCTGAACTGGGTAATCGTTCCATTGACCGTAATACGACCCATGACCGGAGCGAGAGGCTGCTCCTTGTTCCTTTTAAGGTAGAACAGAACCTTGAACGTGCTACGCATAACTCTGCTTTTTGAGGGTTGCAAAAATAATTTCAGCAGAGTCGGTTGTCAAGACGAATAACAACGCAATATATTGCAATTCAAAATAATACGCAATAAATAGCAAAAGTAAACGAGGTAACGATTTGGAAACCGAAACCTCGTTTACAATCACGTTTTTTCACTCTCTAAACGTTATGTTTCTTATTTGGTTCGAAACATAAAAATCTAAAAATCAATCATCTTGCCCCTTTTTGCAAGATATTGAAACCCAAAGGTACTCCCATAATAATTCCGGATGTAGTCGTCTATCTTCCTCTTGAGCATAACTGACTTATATTAAGGCTGTCGGCTGACCTACATGGCCCTGTTTGCCGTTTTTCCAATACGAATATAGGGTATTCATGCCGTTTTTCCAAGAATTATTCGCACACATTTGCCGCTTTTCCATAATTCGGGATTTTCAGCCGTACCAGCTCCATTTTGAGTTACTCTCAAAAGCCTTGCCCTGACAGAGAGCAATCGCCCCTCCGAAGTCGGACAATCAAGAAAATAATAGCAAAGACTCAACAAGCGGTGTAGATGAACTTTCTAAACGCATTGAAATGCAAGATACAGCTTACGTCCCCAAGCCCAAAACAGGATATTCCCCGAACGCCTGCCCTATCCCACTCCCGCAGTTCGGCTGCAATAGCTTTCACAGCCCGACCGCGGCGACGGCGCGAAGTCGATCTTCAGGTTCAGGGATACCCGTAGCTTCGAGATCGCTATTGCTTAACGAATTCCAAGACCTCCACCTTCTCCAGAAGCTGCGTCAGGCGCCCCGTACCGGCTCGCCGCCCCACGGGGAGCAGAAAGTCACCGTACCGGAAGCGCCTGGACACGGTCTTCGAACATGCGGTAGAAAACACCCCGTAGACGAAAGGTCTCCCGAGGTGAAGGCAGCGTCATATATTTTCCGTTCGAGAGCAAGTTGCATGCGTCGTTCGCATGCAGAGCAGATAGGAGTCTGCCTCCAAAGGTCTGACGGCCACCCGTCGAAGTTTATGAAATTTTTTTTTGGGGGGGGGGAAAATTTGGAACTTTCGGGGGATATATACTATTTTTGCGGCCGATTGGTTCCCAAGCGACTTTTTCCGAGTCGGGGGATTAAAAGGGAACCGGGTGAAATTCCCGGACAGACCCGCTGCTGTGAAGCTCCGCCAATCATCCGGGCAATCTGTACCACTGGCCGTTTCGTGCCGGGAAGGAGTTCGGATGAGGAGTCAGTCAGAAGACCTGCCAACGATTTATGGATTTAACCGCACCCGAGGACCGGTCGGTTGGATTGCTTTATAAATGCTTGTCGGATTTTATAAATATCTTTTGTTTCCCCTGGGACTGGCGGGAGGGTGCGTGCCGGAGGCATACGGACAGACGCCCCAGGATAGCCTCTACCATATCAGGGAGGTCGTCGTGACGGGCCGCGTCGTCCGGCGCGAGGTGATTCCCGTGCAGGAGCTCTCGGGCGAACGCCTCCAGCGGCTCAATTCGCACAACGTGGCCGACGCGCTGCGTTACTTCTCGGGCATCCAGATCAAGGACTACGGAGGCGTCGGCGGCTTGAAAACGGTGAACATCCGCAGCATGGGCACCAACCACGTCGGGGTCTTCTACGACGGTATCGAACTGGGCAACGCTCAAAACGGCACGGTCGATTTGGGGCGCTTCTCGCTCGACAACATGGAGTCGGTGACGCTCTACAACGGGCAGAAATGAGAAATGTGCGGTTGAATTTCCGCCAACAGGAACGTTCGCACCTGATGGAAAATATGATTTACAACGATTTGATCCGCAGGGGATATTCGGTAGACGTGGGAATAGTAGAACTGACGCGAATCATAGAGGGCCGACGCCGCTCGTCGCAATACAAGATCGACTTCGTGGTCAACGTGGGCAATGACAAACTGTATATCCAGTCGGCATTACACGTAGACACGCCGGAAAAGAAGGCACAGGAAACCTTCTCTTTGAGAAACACCGGCGACTTCTTCCGCAAGATCGTCGTGCTGGACGGCAACAGCAAGCCGTGGACGGATGAGGATGGCGTCATGTATGTGGGCGTGATCCCGTTCCTGCTGGAAGATATTGTGGCCGAGGCGATCGGATAAAACAGGGGACGGCGTTTCCTGTCCCGCAGGGAAAAACGGACGGTACGGACTATCGGTATCCACCACGGTACAAGAGGCTGTCGGCCGGCTTGCCGGCCCCTCCTGCCGCTTTTCCAATGCAAATACGGGTTGTTTTTGTCGTTTTTCTACGATTCGAGGTTTTTGGGCGGAATACAAAAGGATGGCGACCAGAGAAAAAAGGGACGGGGAGCGGCTTGTGCATAAACCGCTCCCCGCGCGTCTGTCTGCCGTCACGGCCTGACGGGCCGGAACCGGAAGGAGCGTCAGGCCAGCAGTCGGTCGATCATGGACTGCAACCGCAACAGATCGCAATATTGATTGGTGCCGCCGGTATAGTCCTCGGCATGCCGGGCCGTGCGGATCAGGAACGAATCGAGTTCTATTCTGACCGAGCCAATCCTCCGGGACAATCCGGAGGAATGGTTTATGTAAACGAATTTGCCGTTGCGCTCGACAAAACAGCTCGTAAAGTAATGCCCCTTGGTCTTGGCTACGACCGCCGCATCCACGGCTTTGGCATATTTGGATATTTCACGGACGAGCGCCGTCTGGAAATTCCGGTATTCTCTCGAGACATAACACCCTGCGTCCGCAAGGAAGACATATTGCCATTTGGTATAAAAACTCTGTGCCATAATCCAATTTGTCCGTTATCGTGTGTTCTGTAAATAAATTCGCCACTCCTCGCCGTCGATGGTAAGGCTGTTCAGTTCCCAGTCGTACTCCACTTCCGGCATATCGGAATAAGGGAAATGAACGGCATAGCCTATCTGTCCGTAGGAACAGAGCAGCGGCGTGACGCAAACTTCACGACCGAAATAGGTCTGCGGAGTACAGTATTTGCGCCAGTCGAAACGGCCTGCGGTCACATTGCCGCAGAGCCGTGCGAGGATCGCCCCGTCCGTCATCGCTTTCATACGTCGGCACCTCCTTTCTGTACCAACGTCAGTTGGCCGGGGCGGTCGGGGAACCAATAGGCGTCGTTGTCTGAAAAGACGACGCCGCAATCCTCGTCCTCGGGGTAACGGTGCGGACAAAGGAAACTGTCCGGACGGCAAAACCCCAGCACTTCGTGGGGGCCGAACGTCACTCCATAATCGTTTGTAAAGAGAACCGTGTCGCCGACGGCCAGGTCGTCGTCCGTGTCGATGACCTCCGAAAGACGGTCGTAAATCATCTTGCCGTGTTTTTTCTCCACTTCTGCCTTCCAACGCAGAAATTCCGCTTTGTAACTTCGTTTCGTACTCATTTCAATGCTGTTTTCAGGGTTTCATAAAGCGTGTCGATCATTGCCTCGGCCGCTTCCATATCGCTCACGATGTCTTTGATGTGGTAAGGGGCGCCGTTCTTGCCGTGCCCGTCCGTGCCGATCCACAGATAGGCTTCATAGTCGGAGTCGTAAGCCTCGTAATACTTTTCCAGCTCTTGCAGGAGGCTGTCGGGATCGCCGTTCCGCATTTCGACGCTGAAGCCGAAGTCCTGTCCTGCGGGCGTGTACTGCCGGAACTCGAACTCCGTGAAGCCGGGACGACTGGCGTCCGTTTCCACACTCCAGCCCAAAGCAGTGGCCACATTGGTAATCTGTTCTGTTGTTGTCATCGTTTCCGTTTTTTCTTTCCCTCCGTTCGATGTCTTCCGACTTCGCCCGAAGGGGATGTTTTCACGTGCGGAGTCGGACGGGGGATGCGAGAACGACGGGCAAGGAAACGGAAGGAAATTTTATGAAAGGCCGGAATCCCGGATTCCGGAAAGTTTGCGTCAAATTTCATTACAGGTAACGGCAGCGGTCCTTGAACCGTGTTCGTCCACCGTACCTTTGCACACGAAAACGAACCCGGCGGCGAAAGTCGAGACAACGAGAGGGTTATACTCGGTATATCGGGCGTCGTCCGGCAGGTATATAAACGGAAGGGGCGGCGGTCCAAGCCGTCCACAGGGTGAGCTATAAAAGCAACCGGGGGCGCAAACAGCAGGAAAAGATACGAACGTGCATACCGTTTCCGGTACGGGATTCGTTATATAGGTATCAAGGGATACGCCGGCGATACGGACTTTTCGGTTATATCCCGGAATTTATTATCTTTGCCGAACAAGAGGATAGCCTTACGACGAATTAAATACCTGACCGCTATGACACATATAATGATCGAAGACAATACGCCCGAAGGAAAGTGGCTGCTGGAGCTGATCCGGGGACACAAGAGCGTGACTGTCATGGACGAGAAAAAAAAGAAGGGGTTCCGGGAAGCCGTGGCAGAATGCAATGGCCGTCCTGCCGCTGAATTTTTCGACGAAATGAGCCGACAGGCTAAAGAGCATTTCGACCATGCGTGAGGTTATCGTATCCGAACATCTGTGGGGTAAGATTAAAGAGGTAAACGATTATCTCATAAACGAATTACACCTGTCTGAAGAAGCGACTGAAAAGCGAATCCGCAGGATGGAACAGTTCGTCATGGATTTTGCGAAACGGGTCGATCATCCCTTGTGCCGTTTCAAAAAGTGGCGGACACTGGGTTACCACTGCGCCGTATTCGAAAAAGACTGGGTATTCGCCTACGAGGTGTTCGACGAAGGCGTGATCGTGCGCGATATGGCCAATACCGCACTCTTGGCGGAATAACAAGATATATTCATCAACGCAAATCGTCCGAAGCAGGATATTCGGACGGTTTGCGGTCCCCCTACCCCATAGCCGGAACGATTTACGGACCTACAAAAGCAACCGAACCGCAAACAGCGGAAAAAGACGGGAAAAGATACGAACGGCTATCCGCCACTTTACGCATTCCGCGAATTGTTCATCCAGTTTTTCGACCTTTCTTTCATCATACTACCGGATTACATAATCCGGCCCATCTTCAGTGTTCGATCCGTGGTAGAGTTTCATCTCATACCTCCGCCGTTATTGTAACACACACGGGTCAAATCCTGTACGCTGTCGCCGACAGGTGCTCAGCCTCGTAGTGTTCGGCGAGAAAGTCCAACCCCTTGTAGCGGTTCAGGTAGTTGCCGGCTTCGCGCACCGTCATGCCATGCGTACGTGCAAATTCGCCTATATTGGCCACAATGTAACCGATTAAGCGCCGGTCTACGGGAACCGCCACCTGCAAGCACACCGACGCCGACTCTTTCGCCCAGTTTCTCCTGTGTCATTCTGCAACGGGTCCGTTCACGGCGGATCAAAACTCCGATATTGTTGATTTCCATATTCATAGTCTCTCGATTTCACAAAGAAAATCCAAAGTTGCCTATTTTGGAAACTATGCGGCAAAAATTTAGCTTAAAAAAGTAAAAACAGCGTCCGGCAGGTATAGAAACGGAGCGGAGCGCGTGAGGCTTAGAAATGGCCGCAGGAGATATTTCCGCCGGAACGTAATTTCAGAGATCCGCAGGAAATGTTTGCTTTTACGCCCCGAATACGGGATATGGCGCAACTGACAGTTCATGATTCTGCCGGATTTGCAGTATAGGGATAAAATGAGCACTCTCCCCGGTTAGACGATGGCATTCCGTTTTACCGTTCTTCCTTCCGATATTATATATCGAAACGACTTCCTTTACCCTATCCGGCCCTTCGGGAGAATAGAGAAAATACAGATCGGACACTTCGAATAATATTTCGCATATCTCTTTCCCGCACATTCCTCTGACAGCACTGTCTTCGGATACCATTTATGGATTATAATCTCAATCCAAAATACCAAAATGTGGGGATTGCGAGGGGGGGGGAGATTGCTGTAAATTTGCAGTCGAATAAAAAAACACCTAATCTTATTTTCCGACCGTTTAACCTTTTCAAATATAATCGTTAAAATATGAAACATTTTACAATCAAACTAATGACGGTGGCCGCAACCCTGCTGGCCTTCGCCTCTTGCAGCAAGGATGATGACGGACCGTCAGGGAAGATCGACCTGAAAGTTCAGGCTGTTGCTCCGACTACGGAGGACAAGGTTTCGGACTATTCTCAGTTCACCGTAACCGTATCCTCGGAGCGTGACGGGAAGACCATGACGGAATCTCTGGATGCCTCCGGTTCCGCGACATTCAACCTCGATATCGGCAGTTACGGAATCGAGATCCGCGGCAAGGAGAACGGCAAGGAATATTTCGGTACGACGGGTATGGCGCAATACGGCCAGAGTACCACGGTAAGCGTCGACGTGGAGAACCTCTCGGTACACTATACGGGCAATATGGACGGCATCGTTCTTTCCGAGCTGTTCTATAACGGCGGCACCTACGGCGGCACGATGATGCACCCCGACCAGTATATCGTCATTGCGAACAATTCGGACCGTGAGATCAACGTCAGCGGACTGGCACTCGCACAGGCTTCGAATATGAATACGCTGCCATGCTCGGACCTGACCTCGCTTCTGCCGGATTACGTGGTGGCTGCCAATATTTACCAGATACCGGCCGGACAGAATTATACACTCGCACCGGGCGAAGTTTACGTCATCGCTTCGCAGGCGCAGAACCACACGGAAAGCTACACGCCCAATCCGGAGAAAGACACCGGCATTCCGGTCGACCTTTCGGGTGCCGATTTCGAACTCGCCGATAACGACGCAGCCATGTCCGGTTCGGCCGTGGACAATCCGAAAGTTCCCAACCTGACGAAAGTCGCCAACAGCATGCCGGGCGGCGTCACGGCATGGATGCATCCTTATGGTATCCGTCCGCTGTTCCTGTTCGACGCCAGCGGTATCGAGTGGAGTTCGTTCAAGAGCCAGAACGGGTTTACCTACAACGACCGTCCGAAAAAGGATGCCGCCATTCAGGAATATCAGGGTTACAAGGTTCCTACGAACCTGATCGTGGATGCCATCGAAACGACCTCTGCAACCACTCCTTACTGGGGTAATTACACTTCCAAGTCGCTGCCTGTGACCGTCGACAAAAGCTATGTCCAGGCTACGATCGAAGGCTGTCACCACAACACGTTCATGTACCGCGTGAAAGGTACCGACGGGAAGTTCCAGGATACCAACGATTCGAGCGTGGATGTGAAGATCGAACACCGCAGCGACTTCAAGGGTTACCCGGAAGGCTGGAGAAACGAATAATCACCGGAGAATGGATTTGTCAGGGCTCGTCCGGGAAACTCCCGGGGGTGCTCTGACAATTCTGTAATTCCGGTCCCAGATAACGGGGCAGGTCCGTATACGGAGACCGGAATGGAATGACGAGGGGATAAATGAAGAAACTGATATTCATAGCCTTTTTTATATCGGGTCTATGCTCCGCACTCTTCGCGCAGACGGATAAAGCCACTGTGGAGGGTGTCGTCCGGGACTCGGACGGCAAGCCGCTGAGTTTCGCCACGATGTTCATCGCCGAACTCGGAACGGGAGTCTCGACGGACCTCGAGGGAAAGTTTCGGTTTACGGGAACGAAGGGAACGGAATATACGTTGAATGTTTCGTACCTGAACCATGTCGACAAGGAGGTCAAGGTGAAGGCCGGTAGCCCGGAACCCTTGGTGATCGTACTCGAAGAACAATCGTACGAGCTCGCGGAGGTGGTCGTCATGGCGGATTATAAGAAAAACCAAGGCTCTACGGCCGTCATCAACCAACAGGCGTTGGAGCATATCCAGCCCACGTCGGTAGCCGACGTGCTGTCGTTGATCCCGGGCGGATTGTTCCGGGAGTCGAGTGCCACCGGTTTCAACCGCATATCGCTGCGTCAGTCGGGCAGCGACGACAATACGTCGCTGGGTATGGCAGTCGTCATGGACGGCATCCCTCAGGATAACGACGGCTTTCGGGCTTCTATCCCGGGGTTGTCTACCGACGAATACAGCGACCGGCTCGGCATGAACAGGGGCATCGATCTGAAAACGCTTTCGACCGACCATATCCGCAAAATAGAGATCGTCAAGGGCATTTCCTCGGCCAAACTGGGAAACCTCTCGTCGGGCGTCATTCAGACGACCTCGAAGATAGGCATTACTCCCGCACAGCTTCGCATGAAGGTCGATCCGCTTACCAAGCTGATCTATCTGGGCAAGGGGTTCCGCATTTCGCCGAAGATGGGTTATCTGCATACCGGAATCGACTATACTTCGGTTTACGACGACCGCCGCGACCCTATGAGCAAATACAGCCGCCTGACGGGCCAGGTCACCTATAACAATTCCGTCGATGTGGGGGACAAGACGCTATTCCTCTTTTTCAAACTGTCCGAGGTCTATACGCTGAACCAGGCTAAGGAGGACGAGCTGACGCAGGATTACAACGAGTCGTTCCGAAACAAGTATTCGAGGACCGGCGCTTCATTCAAGGCGCAAATGTACGATCTGGGGAAGATCGTCGATAATGTCGAGTTCATCGCTTCGGCGGACTATACCTACGACCTGATAGACCGCAATCGCCTCGTGCAGACCGGGACGCCGCTTCCGTCCCCGCTGGCGACAGAGGAGGGCGAATCGGAGGGCATATACCTTCCTTCTACCTATTACAGTCCCTTCCAGATCGAGAACAAGCCGTTGTCGCTGCTTACGCAACTGAATGCCGAATCTCTTTTCGAGACGCGTTCTTTCCGCCACAAGGTGATATACGGTCTTTCATGGAAGCGGACCAAGAACTATGGGGAGGGCGTTATGGTCGACATGACCCGGCCGCCCTATCCGGGGAACAACGAATACGTGCGTCCGGTGCCCAACCGAAGCATTCCCGCACTGTCGGTCGGCGCAGCCTATGCGGAAGAACAACTGAAGCATTCGAACCGCTGGTTCGATTTCGAGCTGAACGCCGGGGTCCGGTTTACGCAGATGTTCAATTTAGACACGAAATATACCGAATTGAGAAAGTTGCAGGTCGAACCCCGTATCAATGCGGCGTTGTCGTTCAATATCGATCTTGCCGGCGGCAAATCGTTACGCAATATGTTCCGCTTCGGGTTCGGACAGGAGAACAAGCTGCCTACGCTCGATTACATCTACCCGGACAGGGTCTACAAAGATATGATCGTGTTGAACGCTTATACCAAGCAGGACGATCCGTTCAACCATCTGATCACCTATACGAAAATCTACGATGTCACGAACAATAGCCTGCGTCCGAACCGGAATACGAAATACGAAGCGGGATGGGATGTGGAATACGAAGGCTACTCCCTGTCCCTGACTTTTTTCAAGGAGCACTCCGACCGGGGATTCGAAAGCGTCGCCGAGTATTCTCCCGTACGTTACACACGCTATGTCGATCCGATCGACGGACAGCCGATCGTCGGCCGCCGGCCGGAAAAGGAGGATTATGTGGCGGACCCGTATGCCACGTTCGTGGATATGGACATCGTACGCAACAGCATGAAGGTCGAGAAAAAAGGTCTGGAGTACCTGCTGCGCTTCCCGAAAATCATCCCTCTGTCCACGACGGTGGAGATCAACGGCGCATATTATGATACGCGTTACTCTTCGGGCGCTCCGTTGCAGTACCATCCTGCCTTCAGGGACGACGACCGTCCGCAACCGTACGTGGGAATTTACCGGCGTCAGGATATCACCCGCCAGCGGATTTTCAATACGAACCTTTGGTTCAACACGAATATTCCGCGCTATAAAATGATTTTCACTACCTTCTTCCAGTTCATCTGGCTGAATGAAGAGATGCGTATCAACGGAGATGAATACCCTTCCGCCTATTTCGATACGGACGGTCGGATGCATACCGTGGACGACCGGATACTGCAGTCGATTAAGGACGGACATACGGTGTGGCGGCACTATCATATCTATAAGGAGGATTTCAGCGAAACGCTGCCCGTATCGCTGACGGTTAATTTCAAGGTGACCAAAGAGTTCAGCCGGATGATACGCGCCTCGTTTTTCGTGAACAATATTCTGGACATCAATCCCCTGTATAAGAACCGCTACAACCAGAACGTGCGCGTATGGCAGAAATCGTTCTTCGGGGCCGAGATGACATTCAGTTTTTAATATACACTGAGGATGCCTTTAAGACACACATATTTCACACCGGGAATCGTCGCTGCGCTCCTATGCAGCCTGTGTAGCGTTCCTTCCGTCAGGGGGCAGGAGAGGCTGACCTCGACGGCGTCGAATTCCCCGTTGCAGACCGAGTTCGAGAACCGTTCGTTGCGGCCCGGGACGGACATGCGGGACGCTTATCTGAGAAATCCGGCCCTGATACACCGCATGGTCGGCGAGCGGCGCTACTTTTCGGCCGAAAATCCCGGGTTCGTCAGAGAGAAGCCCGGTACGATCTTCATCGCTGCGGACGGGGCTTCCGGACGACAGGAAGGGGATTATCTGCCTTACGAGGGGCAGGAGTTCCGCGATTTTTCTGTCCGGGCGGACGGATACAAGCAGGGCGACCGGGCGACGTTCTTCGCCCGGATCGGATTTACGGCAGGAGGAAACGACAACGTCGGTTGGAGCGCACTGCGCAATCCCGGACTGTACTGGCCTTACATTGTTGCCGATTCGACGGGCGGCGACTTCCGTTATGAAAAGTACGATCTGATGTGCGGGTACTCGTTCCGGCTCGGGCGGTTCGATCTGGGCATGTCGGGGGAATATACGGGCGATTTCGCATTCCGCCAGAACGATCCCCGTATAGAGGATATCTCCACGTGGCTTACGTTCAAGGCCGGTGCCGCCTATGCATTCCGCCGCCATGTCATAGCCCTGAACGCGGAATTCATGCACCATCGCCAGCATGCGGATGTCAAACACTTCCGGACCGGACAGTTCGCCGGTTTCTTCATCGAATACGGGTTCGGTATGTTCGACTACATTTTCAGCCCGATTTTCAATTCCATGGAACAACGGCAGCATATCAACGCTTACGGCGTGAATCTGACGTTCAATTCCGACCCTTCGCGGGCGTTGCGCCTGAATCTGTTGCTGGGATACGGCCGTGAAACGATGAAGACGGAAGAGAACAATTATAAGGTGAATCTCTACCGGGCTCCGGCCAATACTTTCGATGCCGATCTGGGCATATTGTGGAATGACCGTCGGTGGGGAGCGGAATTTTTGGTGAAGGCCGCTTATGAGGATAAAAAGGGAACGGAAAATATCTTCGAACGTTATATTTCGTCGTCTCAGGACGGTGTGGACGTGTACGATTTCCGCAAGATCGGAGAACAGAACCGCTATGGGATGAAGCGTCTGGACGGAAGTGCGGAACTCAAGGTTTCCCGTTTTCTGGGACGGCACTATACCGTGTCGCTGCTCGGAGGCGTCGGCTATATGATGCGCGAGGAGACCTACAAGGACCACGATTACCTGATCCGCAACGTGTTGCTGACCCCCTCCCTCGGAATCGGAGCCCGGTATTCCGGGGAGAAGTTCGATGTGGAGTTGCGCGGTTGCTGGAGCCACCGGACAGTTCCCGAGAGCCGCTATGAGGTCGGAGTCGACCTGGAAAAAAACACGGAATTCCAGCATGCGTTCACGACTTATGCCTACTATGCCAATACGGCGGAGCTGTATACGGCGGAACTGACCGTGGCAAGGCATTTCCGGTTCGGAACGTTCGGTCTGCGGGGGCAGATGCTTTGCGGACGGGGCAACCGTATTCCGGAGGCCGTCTACGATCTTTCCCGCTACGAGCAGGCCGTACCATCGACGTCGCAGCATACGATCAGCCGGACGCCGGACCGGCACGACTCGGTCTGGTTCCGGGTGTCGCTGTTCACCGTTTTTTAACAGAAAACAATCAAATTCAATTCATACACATAAACACGGAAGAAATGGAAATAAAAGTATTGGGAGGAGGATGCTCTTCATGCAGCCAGATGTACGACAACGCCCGGATCGCAGTCGACGAACTGGGGTTGGATCTGGAGGTGGAGTTCATTCACGACATCACGAAGGCATTGCAGTACGAGGTGCTGCAGATGCCGGCGCTCATCATCGACGAAAAGGCCGTATCCTTCGGCCGCGACCTGTCGGTGGACGAAATCAAGGAAATATTGAAAAAGTATCGATAACCAATTAAAAGAAGACGAAAAATGAAAACCGTAAAAATCATGCTGCCTCTTCTGGCAGCCCTCATGTTCGGCAACGGAGTTGTCCGGGCTCAAAACGAGGCGAAGCACGACAAACCGGCCGTAGAGGTCGTCGTGTTCCATGGAGTGAAACAGTGCCAGACCTGTCAGGCTATCAAGAAAAATTCGCAGGAGGTGGCGGAGGAACTTGCCGCCGACGGGAAGAACGTCTCTTACCGGGTCGTGGATTTTTCGAAACCCGAAGGCAAGGACGAAGCCAAGAAATATGAGATAGCCTGGACTTCGCTGTTGCTGATCCGTCACGATGCCGGTGATAAGGAAACGGTCCGTAACATTTCCAAGTTCGCCATCGAAAATGCACGGACGAATACCGAAAAGTTCCGCAAGCAGTTGGCCGAAGATATCGGGAAGCTGTTGAAAGAATAAGCCCGTGCGATGGAGCAATTCGTAAATTCTTTACTCGATAATTGCAATCTGCCGGTTCTCACGGCGTTCCTGCTGGGTATACTGACATCGGTGAGTCCCTGTACTTTCACGACCAACGTCATGGTCCTCGGATACATCGGCCGGGATATGAGCGGCGGCAGGCGTGTGTTCGCAAACGGACTGTTCTATACTCTGGGGCGCATCGTATCCTATACGGTGCTGGGACTGATCTGTATTCCCGTTTTGAAGAAAGGGGCCAGCACGTTTTTTGTTCAGAGCCTCGTCAGCGACTATGGCGGGTACATTCTCGCTCCGACGCTGATCGTCTATGGGGTATTCCTGCTGCTGGGCAGTAAGTTCCCTTTCGGCAAGTTCGGTTTCCGAGCTTCGGAGAGCAGCAAGCGTCTGCGGGGCAGTTTCGGAGCGTTCGTGCTGGGGCTGCTGTTCGCGCTGGCCTTTTGTCCCATCAGCGGCGTATTTTATTTCGGTATGCTGTTGCCGATGGCGGCGCTGGAGCCGGGAGGCTACCTCTATCCGGTTGTATTCGCCGTGGCCTCGGGAATTCTGGTGGTGCTCATCGCCTGGATCGTAGCCTTCGGCATGTCGAGCCTGGGGCGATTCTACAACCGGGTAAACCAGTTCCAGAAATGGTTGAACCTGATCGTTGCGGTCGCGTTCATTTTGGCAGGGATTTATTATTTTGTGATTTATTACATTTAATGTATCGAGATGAAAAAATTGGAATTGATGAAAGGGCCGTTTTCGCCCAAAGAAAAAATCGAGTATGCCGAAGGCAGTATCGTAAGTCAAGAGTTCATCCATAACCGGGCGGGTAACCTCACGCTTTTCTCGTTCGACGAGGGACAGCAACTGAGCGAGCATACCGCGCCTTTCGATGCCGTATGTCAGATACTGGACGGGGAGGCGGAAATTCACATCGCAGAGGACGTTTATCGTCTTACGGAGGGTCAGATGCTCATCATGCCGGCAAACGTACCCCATTCGGTACATGCCGTGAAGGCATTCAAGATGCTGCTTATTATGATCAAGGGATAAACCTTTATTCCTGCGCCCTTTTTCTGTCCCTGCAGAACAGGAAAAGGGCGTATTTATTCAGACAGCAAAATAACAGCCGGGACTACTCCGTCCCGCAATCGACAGATGAAAATATATTTCAATTCCGGAAGGACCGAGACTCTCGAGAAGAAACGCCTTGAATCCCTGCTCTGAAATAGGTTAAAATTCATTGCTTTATTCTTATACAATTTGATTTCAAGTTGACGGAAGAAGATAGAAAAGTAATCCACAGCCTGAATAGCGGCAAGTTGAAAGTGGTCCACAACACCCCTATACAGGCAAAATTCTTCTGGGATTACGACAAAAATCTCAAACCGGGCAACTGATATCCTGCTTAAAGAATCCGGAATACAACATCTACTAAAAAAGAGAGTATCGACATCGATACTCTCTTTTTTATCCGCTTACGGATGAATCTCCGTTTTTTCCAATTTGTCGAAGAACAGTTCTACCTTCGAGTGCCGGTTGGCTTCCGTAGGAACGTAATCGGAAATGCCGCCTTCACCGGTCTTGGTGATCCTGTCGGACGGTAATCCCCGCTTGTTCAGCTCCGAGGCTATATAGTCTGCTCTCGAAACACTCAGGGCGTCGTTGATACCGACTGTTCCGGTCGCACTGTCGGCCGCTCCCGTAACCTTCACCGTCAGACCGTATTTCGTTGCAACTCGTACCAGTTCGTCGAGATTGACCAACTGGGAGGGGTCTGTCAAACGGGCCGTATTGAGGCTGAAAAAGAAATAGACGGGAGCGCCGATACATTCGCCGCCGGCCGGCCGGAAAGCGACGGAATCCGCAGTAAGGGAGTCGCGGCGGGCATTACACCCGTACCGGGAATTCGCACTACCGGCCTCCACACGCACGGAAACCGACCCGCCGCCGGGCCGAACCTCCGTCGTATCGAGGGGCGACGTTCCGTCCCACTGCCGGTTCTTCAGCCGCGCACGCAGCGAGTTCAGCCCGCTGTAATTGTTCACAGGGTAATCTTTGCCGACCTCGCCGTCCTCTTGCAGGATATGCCCGTAAGCGTCGAGCAGGCCCTCGATCTCCAGTATCTTCTTCAGCTCGGCCAGCGTCCGCCGGTCGCAGTCGTGCCGGCCCGCATAGCGTCGGTTCTCCTCCGACAGGAAATCCACATACTCCGCAAGCCGTTCGCTGCGGCGGATATAGGGTGCAGCGTCCACGGCCCGCTTCCAGCCGGTCTTGCCGATATGGAACGTGAATCCGGCGGTCAGCGACAGCATGTGGTCGCCCAAACGGTTGGCGCGGCCGTAGCCGTCGAAGTCCTGAAAGGTGGTCGTGCCGGAGAGTTCCGCGACGGCGCTTACCCTTCGGGAGATGCGGTACTGCCCCTGTACGCCGTAGGAGACCGCAAACGGGTTGTGCCCGTTCGTAGCATGATGCAGCAGGCCGATGCCCGCAAAGGGAACGAGCCCCCAGCGCACCTGCTCCTGCCGGGCATACCCGCGGCCGAGAACATTCCACAGCAGATCCGCATGGACATAGTGGTACCTCTGTGTGGACAACCGGGCGTCCTTGAAGCGCGATCCGCTGTAATTGATCCGTGCGCCGACCGAGGGCGTGAACCACTTGCCGACGGCGAGGCTGTACGATGTTTCGATGCGTCCGAACAGGTCCTCGCAGCCGAGCAGCGTACCGAGAAAGGCGGTCGAGCCTCCGGCGATACCGACAAACCAGTTGCCGCTTCCGCGCATCGGAAGAATCACGCCGTCGAGATGGGTGGGCTGCACCGGCTGGAGCAGCTCTGCGGCATCGGTGAAGGATGTGTACCGTACAGTGTCAGCCTGTGCGGGCCGGACACTCGCGCGGGCCTGCAACGAGCAGAGCGCCGCGAAGATAAAGATGATGCGTTTTGTCATTATCCAATCGTTTTACCTGTTATACTTTCATTCGTTGCGGGAGATGATGCCGTTTATCGCTTGGGCTTTTTGCCGATGGCCGGGCGCATCATGCGGCTGGCCATCCTCATGCAGCGGAGTGCCCATGCGCGGTTGTCCTCGTCTTCGTCGCGCCCCCACTTAAGGTCGCTTCCGCCACTTCCGCCGCCGTGCGTTTCGGCAAATGTAGTGGCATCGTCGACCATCCCGAGGAAGAGCATCGTCGCGCAGTGCATGACCTCCGCGCCCTGTTCCGCGATTGCCTGTACGAGCGTGTCGTCGAACAGTTGCCGCTGCGGAGCGTCCAGCCGTGCCGACAGGTTCCGGTATTCGCCGACCAGACCTTCCAGCAGGGCGTCTTTGAGCAGCGTGTCCACTTTGGAGTGGACATCTCGCGAGTACCGGTAGGCTTCCGCCCGGAGCTCCTCCGTGCGTTGCTGGACGGCATCCATGTTCTCTTTGAGGTCGGCGAGTTGCCGGTCGGCTGCCTGTAGTTTACCCTGCTTGTCGGCCAGTTGTCTGTCGATACCTTGCAGCTCCTTTTGCAACGACTCGATCAGCATCTCCAGCTCCGCCGCATCGTCGCTGTTGGCTGCCAGATCGCGTTCGGCTGCCGATAGCTGCGCCTGCTTTTCAGCCTTCGACTTTTCGAGGTTATCGACCATCGTGGTAAGTCCCTTGACCCGGCGCTCTGCCAGCCGGATGTCCGACTGGATGGAGAAAAACACCTTTCGATGGCGATCGATATTCTCCTCAAAGGTCGTACACTCCTCCGAAAGCATACGGCGGTACTCCTCGGTCGTGAGATGCCGGGCGCCCGTTTCGGAAACGCTCCGTCCCCGCGACATCCCCCACTTCGTATTGACTTCGGTGAAAAAATCTGTATGAAGCTGTTTCATCCGCTGGCTGAACTCGTACTTGTCCTTTCCGGCGAATATCTCCTTGTATGCAAAGCGGCCGTCTTTGATCGGCAGCAGCGTACAGTGTACATGCGGGTTTATTTCATCGAGGTGTACAATGAAGGCGGCGATGTTCTGCTCGCCGTATCTGCCGCTGACAAACGCATAGACATCCTT
Organism: Alistipes sp. DJF_B185; assembly: GCF_964250025.1. Taxonomy (NCBI): domain Bacteria; kingdom Pseudomonadati; phylum Bacteroidota; class Bacteroidia; order Bacteroidales; family Rikenellaceae; genus Alistipes; species Alistipes sp. DJF_B185. Next base: position 10,098 of record NZ_CAXUDY010000019.1, on the reverse strand, counting down.
CGCCCAGCGTTCGATGTCGCGCTTCCGCTCGACGTCGGAATTGTCCGCCCCCTTATCGAAATTTACCTTCTGCGAACCGAACGCCAGTTCGCGCATGCGGTCCCGGGAACCGCCGAAGATGATATTGACCACCGTGCGGTATTTCGGTTCGTCCAGCCCCTCGTTGGGGTCCTTGATCCCGCGCCGGTCCAATATTTCAGCCATCCGTTCAGGAATACTGCGGCTTTTGTCGACGGGACGGACCTTGCCGGACACGATCTCGAAGTTCAGATGTTCCCGGCTGGGGTCGTAATTGCCCTTTTCGAGCGCCTGTTCCCATCCCTTCTCCGTCCAACGGCGCTGATGTTCGTTGCTCTGCGATGTCGTGATGCCTTTCGATACCCGGACATCGAGTACCTGTTTTGCTTTTGCCATACTTTTTCGCGTTGATTCGGACAATCCGCCGTGTCCCAGCTTGCTGCTTGTCCGGACACCGCTCCCGCCGGCGTCAGCCGGTAGGGGTATTGAGCTACCCCACCCTTCGTTTGGTGGCAGGCGGGCAAGCCCGCGTGCCCGCTACAACCGGCAGAATGCCTGGCCGGAACAGGGGCGGATTGTCGGGGTTATACAAACTCCGTTTCCGGCCTTCGGGTCAATCCGCCTCCTCCAGTACGTGTGCCGCAAGCGCCAGAAAGGACTTGCGGAACGATTTGAGGCCCTCTTGCGTTGCGTCCGGCTCTGTGGTCGTCCCGTCCGCTTCGGCATCGAGAATGAGCCCCGCAAGCACCTTGGAGGTCTCGATGAGCGACGACCACTCCCCGCCGAGATCGAGACGGAAGAAATCCATGAACTCCAGACGATCGTCGAACCTCGACCGGCGCAGCACGCGCTGCATGGCAGCCAGGGCGATACACCCCATAGCCGTCGCATGGATTCCGACCGCCAGCGGATCGTCGTCTTTCGACGCCTTATCCGGATCGACGCGGACGCCGGATGCGGTCATCGCGCTACGGACGAGCTGTCCGCACGCCGAGCCGGTCGCGGAGGAGTCCGCATAGCCGACCACCCAATCGGACAGTACCTCCCGCAGTTGCGCGGCAAGGCCGGATACGGACTGTACATCGTCCGCCGGAGCAGGCTGTCCGGACTGCACGGCCATGGTAATGACCACGCTCTTGGGAAGACGGATGCGCGTCAGCAGACCAAACGACTCCAGCGTGTCCAGAAAGGAACGGACGGTAGCGCGGTGCCAGCGCCACTCCACAGCCAGGTCGGAAACGGTAACATGGCACTGGCAGGGCCGGAGTTCATAATCCTGGCGCCTCAAATACGAAGAGACGAATCCTGCCATCGCCTTGTCCAACAGGTCGCAGTAGGCTTCCGTTCTCGTCTTTCGTTCGCCGACTTTTTCCTTGAGGTAGTCGAAAACCTCCATTTGTGCCAGCACCGTGGCCGGCATTCTTTTCTTGTTTTCCATATTCGTCGATATTATTGATGATAATCGTGTGCGGATATGTCGGAGCTGCCGCCGTCCGCATCATGCGGCAACCCTGCGCGATGATCGTAGCGATGGGGCACGGCAGATGTTGCGGGAGGCTCCGCCCGTCCGGGCTCCACCTCCTTGCCGTCGCATTCGGACATGGCCCGAGCGGAGGGATAGAACAGAGCTGCCAAAAGGCAGTAGGCGGCAGTAACGGCCACGGGGTACAGACCGGGCACGAAGCCGATAGCCACGGCCGCGAGCGCGAGCTCGGCAAAGGCCCGCGGCCGGCCGGACAAACCGCGCAGCCACCGGTCCGTCCGCCGGGAGGAGAACAATGCGGCACACGCTCCGGTAGAGAGCAGGACGCCGAAGCCGCTGGGGTGTCCGTTCGTATAGGCATAGTGGTACAGGAGCAGCAGGACGAGCAAGAGCTGCGCGTAGAATTTACGGGCCTTGGCGTCGCGTGCCCGGGCGTCGCCCTCTCCTGCCGGAAAGCGGCGCTTCCTGCTATACAATGCCGCTGTAAGCACAAAAGGCAGTGCGGCAAAGGCGAGGTGTACGGCAATCCACATCATAGGTAGTAGGGTTTTTCACGCACGGGAACGGGCGGTATCACGAGTTCCAGGCGGACAATACCGTAGGTCGCCAAGCGGATAATGGCCTCGGCATCCGCGGGGGAAAGGTACATGGCCGCCTTCTTGATGCGCTGCCGGAACGAAGCGTCCTGCTTGCGGTGGGTGGCCAGCGCCCTGTCCAGTTCGTGTTCGGGGATCTCCCAGGTCGTACCCTCGGCGTACTGACCGTTCGCTTTGAACGCCCGGAGCACCAGCGTGCGGGAAACGACGTAATCGGTACGGTCGCTTCTTGAAATGATATGCTCCTTGTAGAGGTTATCGTCGGCAACCTTTATCCATGTTCGGTACATGTTGATCCAGTAGACCATCTGTCGGTACAACGTGTTTCGCATGGCTCGGTCGTTTACAGGAAATCCATCAGTACTTCCTCCTTGATCTTCTTGTACTTGAACGTGCCGCTGCGGGCATGGAGTTCGAGGTCGAGGCACAGATCGCCGTACATCAGCTCCAGCGAATCGTAAACGGTGGCGACGACGACATGCACCTTGCCGTCCTCTTCCGTCCGGGCGTTCATCTTGAACATCTGTCCGAAGGCGGGATTGGAATAGGCGCACGTACTATAGCCGAACTCGCCGACACGCATGGGGATATGGTGGTAGAGCGTGATGAGCTCCATGTCATCCTCGAACATATCCATGACCTCCTCCAGGTCGTAAGAGTCCCGGAGCGGGAAGGTAAGCAGCACGTAATCGCCGTAGAACTGCGGCTTTTCCATCGTCGTCACGTCGATCAACTGCGGCAGTTGCAGCGGAACGAGCGCCATGAAGTCGTTATAAAAGTGTCGTAGCATATTCATTGCGAATGAGGTTTACAGCGTGTGAATAAATGCCTCCATGAGCATTCCGGGCAATTCGTCTTGTCGGTCGCCCGTCGATTGCAGAATTGAGCCCAACGCCTCGAACGCGGCCGAGGTCTGCGCGGCGATCTCGTCGAGGCGCTCGCGCTCTTGCGGAGAGAGCAGCGCGAGGCAAAGGCCGTCCATGGAAGCATAGGGCTGGAGGAGCATCCAGATGTAGGCACACGCCTGCTGCGGCGTTTTGACCCGCCGGTTCCGGATGTCGTCGATGCAGGTATGGGCGTTCTGTATCAGCCGGCGGCCCGTGCGCATCGCCAGAAAGAGCATGGCATCCCGCCAGGCGATCTCGCCGCGCCCGGCGGCGAGGAAGACCTGCGAGCAGCAGCGTTCGGTATCGCATGCGATGTCGGCCACGTCCGAGCTTCCGAGCTCGTGCAGATGCGTGAGGAAGCCCCGAAAGACGGCATCTTCTCTTGCGATGTAGGCGGTCAGGTCATCGCGGCTGTGGATGCCGTCGCGGATGCTTTCGGCGAGCAGCGCCCGGTAGGTCGAAAGCACCTGTCGCCTGTCGTCACGACAGGCCGGATGGCCGTCCAGAGAGGCGAAAAACGGGCGAACCGTTTCGGCCGCGCGGCGCAGCTCCTCGTCCGCGGCGTAGGGCGAGAGCCGCTCCTTGAGCATGAGCAGCTCCCCGTAAGTGCGTGGCCCCGACAAGGCCAGACGGGAGAACTCGATGCGGAGCGAATCGTGTATCCCCTCGCACACCTTACAGGCATCGGAACCAGGCAGGCCGAGCGTGTCCCGTCGCAGGCGTGCAAAAACGGAATCCTTTACGGTCTGCCACCGTTTAAGGTGTCCCGCCAGTTCTTTGGCCGTCAGGTGGTCCAAGCGCCGTATTTCGGACAGGTACCCGCGGTAGGTGTCGGCAGGATCGTCCGAGCCCACGGACGACGGTTTGCCGTTTCCGCTCCCGCACGAAGAGAACAGGAACAAGACGGTCGAACAGACGGTCAATACGGCTAAAAGCGCCGGACATCTTGAATATGATTTTCTATTTTTCATATCCCAAATTCATATCATTAGCCGCAAATCTATATATTATTTTCAATAAGATAGCAAATAGGAATCATATTTTACATAAAAACAAATATCATATTCAACAATATGATTATCAATGAAAACAAGTGCAATAAAGAGTAATTTTAGAGTATGATTTCAGAGGATTTCAACTCTGAATATGATTTTATCGAATTAAAATCTTATCTTTGTGTCCGTTATCCTAAACAGTGTATAGAGATATGGCAAAGGTGGGTTACATATTCAAGGCTAATTCCTATGACGCGCTCGATGCGGACAAAGAATGGATGCGACAATACGGGTGTGTACAGGTGGTCGAGGAAGAGTGCGCCCACGAGGCGCTCCGGCCGCAGTGGAAACAACTCATGGCAAGCCTCGGCAGAGGCGACGAACTGGTAGTGGCCAAATTCAGCAACGCCGTGCGCGACTTGCGCGGGCTGGCCGCACTCGTCGAGCTGTGCCGGATCAAGGTGGTGCGCCTGGTATCCATCCACGACAAAATCGACACCCTGGGCGAACTGTTTCCCGATACAACGGCAGCCCAGGTACTGGAGATGTTCGGGGCCCTGCCCGAAGAGGTAGCCGTGTTACGCAAGTCGTCCAGCCATATCATGCAACTGCAACAAACCATCAAGCCACCGGTAACGAAGAAGGCCATGTCGAGGGCGGAACGGGAAAAAACCATCGTGGATATGTACAACAACGGCTATTCGATCGACGACATCTGGGAGGTGAGCGGCTTTAACAGCAAAAGCTCAATATGGCGCGTACTCAACAAATACGGCGTATATCTCAACCGCGGCAGAACCAGCGGCCCGCGTGTCAAAAAGCAACAGGACGAGACAAAATAACCGACCGGCGGCACACGGGGGAAAACAGAAGGGAACGCCACCCTGTATTGCTTTTTCGCCGATTTTGCATATCTTTATATGGGGTATAATCTTTAATTCGGAAGCTATGTTAGATATTATTATCGTATTGGCAGGATTCTATCTATTCTGCGGCATCGTGAGGGTTCTGCTCGGAGGATTCGGCAAAAGCGACTATCAGCGCGACCGTTAGACTGCGGAATCGCATGCCGCATCTCATGGAAAAGACAATATCGTTATCGCATAAAACTCACATAAAACAAGAACTGAAATGACAAAAGCCGAGTTAGTTGCCCTGATCACACATCAGACCGGGGTAGAAAAAACGGCAGCGGAGGCCGTTGTGGAAGCATTTATGAGAAACATAAAGGAGACGATGATCGCCGGAGAAGATGTGTTCTTGCGGGGGTTCGGCAGTTTCATCGTCAAAGAGAGGGCCGAAAAAGTGGCTCGCAACATCACGAAGAACACGACGATGGTTATTCCAGCCCATTCCATCCCCGCCTTCAAGCCATCCAAAGTATTTCTGGAGGCAGTAAAAGAGGGGAATAAAAAAGGATAAAACGCTGGTCCTGTCAGGGGTAGCATGGTATCATTCGGCCCCGTCGGACAATGAAAAACGCAACCGCCTGTCAACGGCGGTTGCGTTTTTTGGTAGACAGCCCTTACGCCGCCTCGCTCTTCGGGTTCATCGGTCCACAAGCATCCGGTTGGCATACTCCGCAATCTCCTCACGGGTCAGCCACCGGGGTTTTTCGTCTTCAGGAAAACCGTCGTAAAGTCGGGTCATCCACTCGATTTGCCGCGCTTCATCGCCGGCCCACAAGCGGCCGGTACTCCTGTTACCGAAACCGAGGTAATACTCGCAGTCCGATTGCAGCCGCGCCAGCAACATGTATCTGAATCTCTTGTCCCGGCGCATTACCTCCTCTACCGTCATTCCTTCTGTCTTGTTCATTCCGTTCATGTCTATAAAGATTTAAATTTCTCTTTTTCCCCTCCGGTAGTCCTGTACCGAAGGCCGATTGTTTTTCTGCCTGCGGGATTGACGGCCGGGCCAGGCAAGGAGGATGCGGAAAATACACTCGCCGTTTAGTCCGGGGAGGAAGATTTTCCGCCAGCCAGCCAAAAGCGGTCCTTGACAGGGCCGGCAGCCGGCAATCAATTTCGCAGAATAAACAAGCGGCTTGCGAACCGGGTACAAGGCGAAGCGGATAGAAAAGGGAAAGGCGTATGCGCAATGAATGGGTAGCCGGGCCGTCGGGACAGCGTAAGACAGACTGTTTGGTATAAGAGGATGGCCCCGATTTGAGTGCAAAATACCGCAACACATCCTTCGGACGGTTGCGGTATTTCAAGGTCACGTGTGCCACTTTCAAGCGTGCAACTTGCGGCGCCTGATCTTCCAGCCGTAAATATCGGCGACATACGGATAGAGGGAACGTGTTCTCTTGCGAAAACCGACTTCGTCGATTTCTCCGCTATAGATCTTGTCGGCGATGCGTTCCGCCTCGCTTCTATCTTTGGCGATGCGGTACAAAGCGTAATTCATGCCGTCATGATGTATCATGCGCCCCCGGATATTGTAGCTGTCTCCGTACCACTCCGCGTCGTCGCATTGGGAGTACAGGATGTCGGCAATGTTGCTGCCCAGAATTTGGTACCCTTGCCGCGGTCCTCTCCATGTGCCCACCGAGGCGAACGCGATGATAACGCCTTCGATTTTTTTATCCAGATTCAAGCGTTCATCGGTCAGGGAGCCGGACACCACGTCCGCCCACTCGGCGTCGCTGACCGTGTACGTGTCGTCTTCCTGCACCTCCCGTTGCAATTCCTGGTACTACTCTCTTGCCTCGTCGTCCAGCATGTCCATGCTCGACCAAATCATCTGTTTTTTCATACTTCCTGAATTTTAATGTTCGTTTGGCTTGCTTTTTCATCCCTCTCTTCGGAGGTTTCCACCTCGTCCGACGGGGATTTAATTTCACGTGCAAAACTCCAAGCCGGAAAGAAGGGAACAAGGCAAGGAGGAAGCGGAAAGTCACAGACGATTGCATTTGGGTTGAACATGCCTGAGCGAGCCTGCGAGTCGATGGCCGTCAACCGCAAATGGAACGCGCCTTGCTGGTTCCCGCCCGGCTTAACTTCGCACAGGGAAATCAATGACGTCGGAGAAAGGGCAGAAATGAGTGATAGCAATACCGACACCGCAATGAGCAAAATAAAAGCGGCCCGAAGGCCGCTTTGTCGGGATAAGGCAGGATTTACTTCTTGCCCTTTTTCGTTGTCTTTGCCGGCTCCGCAGGTTCTTCCTCCTTTTCGACGGCCGGGTAGAACCTGACGGCGACCATCACGATGCGGTTGTGCAGCACGCCGTCCTTGTCGGCCCACTCTTCGGGCTTGAAGTAGCCTTCCACGGTAAGCAGCGTGCCTTTGGTCAGCACGTCGAACGAGTCGGCATTCTCGTTCTTACGCCACGCTTCCATGTTGACGAACGCCGACACGCGCTTGGTATCCTCGCCGTTCTTCTCCTGACGGGCTACCGACAGCGGGAAACGGGCTACGCTTGCGTTGGTGAACTGGCGGATTTCAGCGTCTTTTGCCACGAATCCGGTTACTGCGAAACTGTTCTCGATCTTTTTCATTGCGATTGTTTTTTAGAAGTTAATAAATCAGTTTTACGGTGCTTAAAAAGTAGGTGCAGCAGAGGGATGCACCAAGGATAGCGCATAAATACGCTTTATTTTGGGGCGCAGGCCCAAACCGCAGGCTCGATAAAGGAAGATTTGTGCCGCTACGCCATTGGTCAAGATCTGACAGGTCGTGCCCGTCGGCACCCTAACTTTGCAGCGAAAAACGATGGGGCGACTTCGACAGAAAACGGTCGCGGAAAAGGCGGGGAAAACAGGGAGCAGCGGCATTCGCGGATCTGAAAAGACCCGACCGCCCATCGGCAAGAGTGCAGCACGTTCCGGCGTGAACCCGGGAAGAACATCGAGGCGGGGTAAGCGAAGCGACCGCGGGTGGCATGGAAGCGGCAAAAGATGGTATGCCACCGGACTGACCTTGGCACTGCGTCCGCGGAAGGGCCGTCGAACGAAGGCCGGGTAAAAGGCGTGCGTGAAGCATCGGTGTCGGCCGCATCAGGTCCATCTGGGCAGAATAGCGAGGGAAAGGAGGGAAAAAAGGAGGCAAAGGAAAAACGGCGGGAGCCTACCCCTCCGGCAAAACGGGAAAGGCGCTCCCGAGCAAATGGACGGGTTCTAAAAAAGGGAACGGCGCAGCCGGAAGGAATTACAAACGGCGGTTCCGACAGAAGCGGCTGCGTGTCGCAGGCGTTATGCCTGAAGCGTGTAGCGATTCGGGATAAAAAAGTGGATCGTGCCAGCGTTTGCCGCTCGGACAAAGAAAAGCGGGCTGAAACGGGACCCATTTCAGTCCGCTTTTCTGGCAATCAGAACCGGGCAATCAGAATCCGGTGTTCGAAGATTTTGCTTTTATCGCTCGCCCGCCGCTGGCAGACCCAGAGGTGGTGCGCCCCGTAACCGTAGACGAAATACTCGTCGAGCAGCGTTTGGTTCTTCAGGTGTTCCATGCCCGCCCGAAGATCGTCTTCATGCGTGGAGAAGAGAATCGTGTTCACAATCCGAAAATAAAGCTCTATCGCTTCGTCGCAATAAGGGCAAAAACTGTGTTCTATCGTTACTTCCATAATTACGGCACTTCAACAATAACTTCAATTCTTCCGTACAGCATCGAACGCAAGGCTGTCTTGTCGATGGCGTAATACTCCGTTATGTGCCCGTACTGCTTGACAAAATACCGTTTCAGCACGTCCGAAAAATCGAAAAGGTAGCCGCCCAAGGCAATCCCCCGCCTGAAACGACAACACTCCCACACGTTTCGGGTAAGCCAGTTCTTCTCTTCACGGGTCAATTTGTCGCCGTTATTGAGGCGCTCTCGCAACCTGTAGACCTTGCTGTCTTTCAGGCCATCCAATTCGGGCACGTCCCATTGGACGAATTTCATCGCTATCTGTGTCATTGCTTCAATATAGATAATCACTTCATCACGGAACTCGACAATCTCTTTCCCGCTGGTCAGGCGGACGACTACGGTGTTACCATAATCGCCTACGATTGTACCTTCCGTATAACCTTTGTAAGGATTCATCAGCGAACAAGGCGAGCCGATAATATCGCTCTTTTCTTCGTATTCGTACATAGCCTGTGCATTGAGATTAAAACTTAATATTCCATGTGCCCTGCGAGAATGTCCGGAAACTCACGTACTCGTCTTTGAGTGCGTATGTCAGAATGCGGATGTAAATCTCGTCTTTGGCATCCAGCGATTCCACCAGCTTGTCTATTTCTTTTTCCGGGTAAACCCAAAGGGATGAGAATTGTGCATCGAGCATGTCTTCCGAACGCTCGATGAAGCAATCGGCAAAATTGTCGTCCAAAAAAGCCTCTACTTTGTCGAGGTCTCGTTCGTTCTCCGTACTTGCGAAGAAGAGATTCGTTGCGTAGTCTGCCATAATCTTAAATTTTGAGTTTCTTTTTTCCCTTATGTAGCATCAGCTACTTTCGGGCTTGATTGAAAATTATGTCGCCTCAAAAGGTGTTATGGCTGTTTTTGCAGGGTTTCACGATCAAATACTACCTCTGCGAAGCGGAGCGTGGAGATTTTATCGTGAACCGTCAGGCTCCGACCTTGCAGAAAAAAAGACATGACAGATACCTTTGCGACACAATTCTCATCAGACAGACCGAAAGTTGATGTGCAAGATGGAAATGTAGAAAGATACAACGGTAGGATCTAAAGCGGGGAGTTCGTTAAACAGGAACGACGTACAAAAGGCAGGTTGCTGGCCAAAAGAAAAAGAGATAAGCGTTCTTGTTGCCGATGTCCGTCATTTCGACGTTGTGAAAAAGGTTTAGTTTAGAACTTGAATAGATATACAACAAACCAGACTAAACTCCTATAATCGACCTTTTGCGTGGATTACATAAATTTTTCATATCTTTGGGAAACGGAACCTCCGATATGGAATAAAAAGCGATTCTATATTTGCTCTTTTTTTCTTTTGGCCAGCAAAATTCCGTCCCCAGTTCGTCCCCCAGCATATTTTTAAGCGTTGTAATAAACTAAACATCAATAATATACCACAACATAACATTTTTTGCACCGGAACATTTAAACTCAATATACGGATTCAGGCATCCGGCTCTTTGAGTACCTTCAGGAACTCCTCTGTAG